>CAYJLB010000008.1:0-64597 GCA_964370845.1 uncultured Oscillospiraceae bacterium | reverse complement strand
TTCCATTTTTACAAATTGTTTTACAAGGAAATATGGAGATGTACTCACCTTATGTAAACTTTTCATTTTATAGCCAATCTGATATATTAAAAATGATTGATTATAATATTTATCCAGCATTTATTTTATCAGAGGAGCCTTCTTATTTATTGCAAGACACTCAATCTTCAAACTTTTATTCAACAGAATTTTCTCTTTATAAAGACTTAATTAATGAAGTTTATGGTGAAGTAAATAATGTCTTAAAAGAAGTGGTTAATTCAACTTGGGTAAACAGAGAAGTTCTTGAAAATGGTGTAATCTTAAACACTTACACATCACAATCAGGTGAAACTCAAGAAGTTGTAATCAATTATACTAAAACAGATTTTGATTACAACGGAAAAACAATAGAAACAATGACAGCTCAAGTAATTCAATAAGGAGGGGTAAAGTGAAATCAATCGAAAAAAGGCACAATAAAGCCGGTTATTTATTTATGTTACCATGGATAATAGGATTTTTAGTTTTTACTTTAGTTCCATTTATTTTAACTGCTTATTTTAGTTTTACAAGTATTGAAACTACTATTGCAGGGTACGAAATTACATTTATTGGATTTGAAAATTACATAACTGCATTTTTCAGAAATGCTGAATTTTTAAAGGCACTACTTGATTTTATTACTATGGTAATTCCTTATACTTTTGTTGTAATTGTTGTTTCATTTTTGTTAGCACTTTTACTTAACACTTTGGTTAAGGGTAAAGGAATTCTAAGAATGATATATTTCCTTCCTGTAATAATTATGTCGGGACCAGTTATGTATCAAATTCTAGATTCAGGTAATCAAGTAGAAGCTTTGATGATGGCTAATGCTTATTCAGATGTATTTATTTTGAAAATTATTGAAAGTTATTCACCTATGGTGGCAGATTTTCTAGTAGATATTTTTGAACAATTAACAGTAATTTTATGGTTTACAGGTATTCCAATCGTACTAATGATTAACGGTTTACAAAAAATTAATCCTAGTATATTTGAAGCAGCAAGAATTGACTCAGCAAATAGCTGGCAAATTTTATGGAAGATAACAATTCCAATTATAAAGCCAATTATGCTAGTTTCAACGATTTTTACAATTGTACAAATCGGTTTATACGAGGGAAATCCAATGTATCAATTGATTAAAGAAAGTACAGGTAATATGAGTACAGGACTTGGTTACGCAGCAACTTACGCATGGATTTATAGTATAGTTGTACTAATCATAATAGGAATTTCTTTCTTAATATTTAAAGAAAGAAAACCAAGAAAGGGGTATCATTAATGAAACTTAAATTAGATAAAATATCCCTTACAAAAAAAGCACTTACATTTATTGTTTATTTCATATTAATTTGTATAAGCTTTGTCTACTTAGAACCAATCTTTCAAATGATATCAAAAGCTTTTATGAGCAGTGCTGACGTTGTTGACCCAGAAGTTGAATGGATTGCGAAGAATTTTTCAATTGAAAATATTACTACCGCAGCGGGAGTTCTTGATTTAGGTCCAACATTATTAAATACAATTTTCTTTTCAGGAGCTTTAGCAATTTGTCAAACTGTTGTTTCAGGATTAACAGGATACGCTCTTTCAAGATATGATTTTAAGTTCAAAAAGTTTTGGTTAGCAATGATTATTATGTCATTTGTAATTCCAACAACTGTTCTAATGGTTCCAAGACTTATGATGTTTGTGACAGCGCAAGAGGCGTTAGGATTTGTCTTTATCGGAACTCCATACCCACAACTTGCAATGGCACTTTTAGGGCAAGGCGTTTATTCAACAGTTTTAATTCTAATATTCTACAACTTTTTTAATTTAATTCCAAGAGTATTAGACGAAGCAGCAATGATTGACGGAGCGAACTCTTTCAAAATATTTGTTAACGTTGCAGTAAAAATGTCATTATCTACTATTTTAATAGTGTTCTTATTCTCTTTCGTATGGAACTGGAACGAAACTTTTGTCACAGGAACATTAGTAAGAGGTAGCATTGAATTATTACCAAGCAAACTTGCCTTATTCGACAGCGAATTTGCAAGCTCAGTTTCCGCTTCGGGTGAAGCATTTAAGATTAATGAAGCGTATAAAATGTCAGCTACATTAATATCAATTTTACCGTTGATAATTCTATATGGATTTGTACAAAAACAGTTTATCCAAGGTATTGAAAACACTGGTATTACAGGAGAATAATAGTTTAGGGTTAAACACTCTAGCTGTTCACTTTTTCTAAATACAAAATCTGATTTTTACAAGGAGGTTATATATATTAAACAAAGAATACTATCTTTATTTTTAACGGCAATACTACTTTCTACAGCTTTAGTTGGCTGTAGCGAAAACAATAATAATGAAATAATTGAAACTACAGAAAGTGAAGAAACTACTATGGAATACAAAACAGGAAATAAAATTCCTCCCGAATTAGCGGGAGGCCCAACAGATGGACCTACATATGATGTTAAAGCAAAAGGTTACGAATATGATGAAGCAAATTTAACTTATGAGTTAATTTTCGCTGATGAATTTGATGAGGGTGATAAACCAAACCCTGAAAACTGGAAATATGACGTTGGAGGACACGGCTGGGGAAACCAAGAACTTCAATATTACACTGAGGGTGAAAACGTAAGAATTGTTGACGGATATTTGGAAATCGAAGCTCGTAGAGAAGAATATGAAGGAATGGAATATACTTCAACTCGTCTAGTTTCAGCAGGATTACAAGATTGGCTTTACGGAAAAATCGAAGTAAGAGCAAAACTTCCTGAAGGTCTTGGAACATGGCCAGCAATCTGGATGCTTTCTACCGATTGGGAATACGGAGGTTGGCCAGATTCTGGAGAAATTGACATAATGGAACACGTTGGCTATGACCACGGAACGGTTCACGGTTCAGTGCATACCCTTTCATATTACCACAGCATCGGAACGCAAAAAACTGCAACAACAAAAGTTGAAAATGTGTCAGAAGAATTTAACACTTATACAGTGGAATGGCTTCCTGATAAAGTTAAAGTTTTTGTGAATGACGTACTTTATTTTGAGTATAATCCTAATGATTATAAAGAAAATCCATCTTATAAAGAATGGCCTTTCGACAAAAAAATGCACTTAATTTTAAACATTGCTGTTGGCGGAGGCTGGGGCGGTTTAAAAGGTGTTGACGAATCAATTTGGCCACAAACTATGCTAGTTGATTATGTAAGAGTTTACCAAAGCCCTGAAATAAACGCTTTAATTCAAGAATAATAAAAAACTGTGTACTTAATAATAGTACACAGTTTTTATTTGTAGAAAAAGTATTATACATTGCGTTAGTTATTGCAATTTTCACAAAGCAAAATACTTATTTACAAAAGTTAATTATCCAAAATTGAGCCATTTGTAGAAATAGTAACCACTTGCCAAGGGATAAATTTCCCACTTGCTTTAAGCGCGTTAACAGTGGCATTTTCAATTCCTCCACAACAAGGCACTTCCATACGAATTACAGTGACGCTTTTAATGTCGTTGTTTGAAATAATATTTGTCAACTTATTAGTATAATCGCCCTCGTCAAGTTTTGGACAACCGATTAAAGTTACCTTATTTTTCATAAATTCATTGTGGAAATTTCCATAAGCGTAAGCCGTGCAATCTGCGGCGATTAATAAATGTGAATTGTTAAAATAAGGTGCATTTTCGGGCACAAGTTTTATTTGTACAGGCCATTGTCTTAACGCTGAAACAGGCTTTGCTAATGGTAAATTTTCGTCTTGGGCTACTGGTTTTAACTCTTTTGAATTGCTTCCAGGACAACCACAAGGCAAAGGTTTTGCAACTGGTTTGACTGCATTTACTACATCTTTGTCAGAAAAACTAATTGCATTTACAGGACATACAGGCAAGCAGTTTCCAATTCCGTCACAGTAATCATCATGAGTTACTCTTGCTTTTCCGTCAATCATTTCAATTGCACTTTGCTTACATGCATTTGCACAAAGTCCACAACCTACACATTTTTCTTCATCGATTTTTATTATTTTTTTACTCATTATAATATCTCCTTTAAAATATCTAATATAATTATTGACTAATTTAAGTATATTATAGTATAATTAAGTCAAGATTTCTGTTGTCTAGACAACAAACAACGTAAAAAAAATATTACTGAAAGGAAATGTGATAACTATGGAAAAAAATTACAATAAAATCATAAAAAACAAGCTTTTCAATAATATTTCGGAAACAGATTTTACTTCTATGCTGTCCTGTCTAAATGCTTTTGAGAAAAAATATGGTAAAAACGAAATTGTTTTAAATGAAGGAGATAGCATTAATTTTGTTGGTGCGGTTATTCAAGGCGGTTTGAAGATTATTAAAACCGATTATGACGGAAATGAAGTAATTCTTACAAAAGTTTCCGAAGGGGATATTTTTGCGGAAGTTTTTGCCTGTGCGGAGATTGTTCGTAGCCCTGTTTCAATTATTGCGACAGAGGAAAGTGCTGTTATGTTTTTTGATTATAGAAAAATTATTTATTCATGCAGTTCTTCCTGTAAATTTCATCAGCAATTAATTACAAATATGCTGAAAATTGTGGCAAACAAAACCCTTTACCTCAACAGAAGAATTGATATAATTTCTCAGAAAACTTTGCGAGAAAAAATACTTGCATACTTACAATATGAGAGTAAAGGGTTGCGAAATTTTAATATAAGTTTAAATAGGGAAGAACTTTCCAACTTTTTGTGTGCTGACCGAAGTGCCTTATCAAACGAATTGTCAAAAATGAAAAAAGACGGTTTGATTGACTATCACAAAAATGAATTCAAATTCTTAAATTAAATTTATTAATTACTCCTATAAAATCCTTTACCGATAACTTCGGTGGAGTTATTTATAATTATAAAGGCTTTTTTATCAATGCTCTTAACATAAGTTCTAAGATTTCTCGCTTGAACCCTATTGAGTGCAGTTAACATAGTTGCTTTTTTTGCGCCAGTAAAACCACCAATACAGCCCCAAATAGTAATTCCACGTTTAAGCTCTTTCGTTACATAATCAGTAACTTCAGCTTCTTTATCACTTATAATAATAACAATTTTCTTTGTGCTAATATTTTCAATAACATTATCAACAACAAAAGACTTTAAAATTAATCCTAAAACAGAATATAAACAAGTTTCAATTCCAAAGAAGAAAAGTGTGGAAATAGTAATGAAAAAATCGCTAAGTAATAGGGAAAAACCTAATTCATGTCCAGTCTTTTTACCAATAATAAGGGCTAAAATATCTGTTCCACCCGAAGATGCGCCTAAAGTAAAGATTATAGCAGAGCCTATCCCAGGGAGAATTATTGAGAATGCAAGCTCTAGCATTTTTTGGTCAGTTAAAGGTGCTGAAAGGGGATAGATACACTCAAACCCTTGCAAAACAAGGGATAAAGCTACTGTGCAATAAATGGATTTTGCGCCAATTTTCTTGCCTAGTACAATAAAACCTAAAATAAGGAAAAACATATTGATAATCAGCATTATTGTGCTACTTGAAAAAGGGATAGGGAAAGCAGTTAGCAAAACAGAAATTCCGCTCACTCCGCCAGTTGAAAAATCGTTTGGAAACTTGAAAAAATAAATTCCGATAGCTAAAAGTAACATTCCGATATTTAGCATGATAAAATCCTTTATTTTTTCAAAAGTTAGGTATTTTTTTAATTCACTCATTTTATTTTCCTTTAGTTTTATTTTGCTTATTATAACAAAATAAAATAGCTTTTACAAGTCTTTTTTACACATTTTACAAAATTGTATAAAGCTCTATTTTTATTTAGTAAAAGAAGGGATTTATGTAATAAAAAACGAAAAAAGGCGTAACGAAACACACTTAGTTGTTTCGTTACACCCTTTTTTAATGATAATATTTCTCTTGAGTAGCAAAAAGTTTTGCGTATAATCCGTTATTTTCCACAAGCTCTAAATGCGAACCACTTTCCGCTAATTTCCCTTGTTCAAGGACATAAATCCTGTCGCAGAACTTGCAACTTCCCATTCTGTGCGAAATGAAAATTGAAGTTTTTTCCTTTGTTAAATTCTTCAAATCGTTGTAAATATTCATCTCCATAATTGGGTCAAGTGCCGCTGTAGGTTCGTCCAAAATCACAAAAGGAGCGTCTTTATACAAAGCACGAGCAATTGCAACCCGTTGTGCTTCTCCTCCGGAAAGATTTACACCTTCTCCATTGTCGTTGAAAAGTTTCGTTTTAACTCCATCTTTCAACGCTAAAATCCGTTCTTTTAATGAAACATCTTCTAAAGTTCTCAAGACTTTTTCCTCGTCAATTTCATATCCACAGGCAACATTTTCATCTAAATTAAAGGAGAAAAGCTGAAAATCTTGGAAAACTACTGAAAATAATTTTAAGTAATCTTCTTTTTTGTAACGATTAATATTTATTCCGTTGAGTAAAATTTCCCCTTTTGTAGGCTGATAAAGTCGGCATAAAAGCTTGATTAAAGTAGTTTTTCCTGCTCCATTTTGTCCAACTATAGCAGTTGTTTCGTTTATATGAAACTTCAAAGTCAAGTCGTCAAGTATTAATTTTTCGCTTTCTGGATAAGCAAAGGACAAATTCTTAAGCTCAAACTCAAAGCCTTTGACAGAAGAAAAATCAATTGACAAATCCCCATTGTCCTCATCATATTTTTTGTCCAAAAATTTGTTGTAAGAGTCCAAATAATCTTGTCTTGCAGTAAATTCGCTAATGCTTGAAATTAAAGTTACAATATCGGTGGAAAATCGGTTAATTGCTCCCGTGTATAGCAAAATGTCCCCAACTCCGATAACTTTCCCGACAGCTTGAATTACAATAAACAAAAATGCAACCATCTCAGCCATTCGATTTAACAAGGATACAAGAGCAGCATTTTTTCCGCTTGTCCCCGAAAATTTTGTGTAACGGTTGTCATTTCCACAAAAAGCAAGTTTTACATAATGCTCAAGCATTCCGCTCATTTTATAAAGGCGAATGTCCTTTGCGTTTTGCAAGTTCATAATGGATTGTCCCCAGTAAATTCCAACGCCAATATGATGGTCGGTTTCCTTCATAAAATCTTTGAATTTAGCCTGGAATTTTCCTGAGATTTTGTATGCAAAAAAGCTTATTCCAAAGTAAAAAAGTATGAAAAATCCGCTTATAATAATGGGCATTGCACCGTTTGAATAATCAATTTGAATGAACAAATTCACCATAAAAACTAAAGCAAAAATCAATGAAAAGAAACTTTGAGAAATGCTCATAAATGCAAAAATTTGCCTTGAAATTCCACCTAAATTAGCAGCAGAGGCACGAGTTCGCCTAATTGTGTACATGGTTTCAGCTTTTTCGTATTCAGTATAAGGGAAATTCATTGCCTTTTTTATTATTGAAAGGTCAATTTTAGCCGACCCGTTTGCAATATAATACCACAAAAAATGCATTGCAACACTTGCAATAAGATTTATGACAGCATTTGTTGAAATAAGCCAAATCGCCGAAACAATGGCACTTTCAACGTCATTTTCTATTACACTGTTAAGAATTTCAGCAGAAAAATATAGGCTAATAAATGGCTGAACCGCTCTTAAAAGGGAGTGGGTTATGGTGGGAATATAGAAAATTTTTGAAATAATTTTCACTAATTTAGAAAAACTTTTAAAATGTTTAATCATAAGCCAAAACCTCCTGTTCTTCAACATAATGTTTCCTTTGTGCCTCAAACATTTGATAATAGCCTTTTTTTGCAGCTAACAATTCTTGGTGGCTACCTTTTTCGGCGATAATTCCACCATCTAATAGAAAAATCTTGTCGCAAAATCGAGTGGAAGCAAGTCTGTGTGAAATGAAGATTGAGGTGTTGTTTTGGGAGAATTTTGCGTATTGTTCGTACATTTCTTGCTCTGCAATCGCGTCAAGTGCCGCTGTTGGCTCGTCCAAAATAAGCAAATTCCCTCTTTTAAACATTGCTCTTGCAAAGGACAATTTTTGACGTTCGCCCCCTGAAAATTCCACTCCATTTTTGCTCATTTCCTTGCCTATGTAGTTTTTTTCTTTTTGTGGAAGGGAGAAAATCTTGTCAAAAATTCCACCTTGTTTTAATGCTGTAACAACTTTCTCTTTGTCATTTTCAAAAACTTGGCAGGTTACATTTTCTTCAACAGTAACGTGAGGTAGGAATGAATCTTGGAACACTGCTGAAATTTTTTCTAAGTATTTTTCTTTCTCTAAAGTTGTAATGTCCAATCCGTCAATTAAAATTCGTCCCGAAGTTGGCGTATAAAAACCGCATAAAAGCTTAATTAAAGTGGTTTTTCCAGCTCCATTTATTCCAACTAAAGCAATTTTTTCGTTTGAATTTACAGTGAAATTTACATCTTTAAGCACATCTTTTTCAGCATTAGGATAACGAAAACTAACATTTTCAAAGGTAATATTATACCCGTTTTCGCTTTTTTCGATAACTTTTCCCTCAGTTTTTACGTTTTCAATTTTCAAGAATTTTCTGTACATAGAGAAAATCATGGACGATTGTTGGGAGAAAACAATGGAGTTTGCAAGCCCAGTAAACCAAGTTGAAAAGCCTGCAACTGCCCCAATTAAAACCACAAATTCAGCAGCAGTCAAACCGCTTGCTAAGAGGGCAAATAAATATCCGTAGCAAAAAATATCCCGTGTAATTTGCATAACGTTTCCCACTTGGTCGCTAAAGAAAAAAGCGAAACGATTTTTCTTTTCATACTTGCAAGTTTCCTCAACAGCACGTTTATATTTGTCGAAAATCCAGCCAGAAAGGGAGAAAATTCGTATGTCTTTACCGCTTACAGGGTCATAACTTCTTGTGTTTAAGTAACGTTGAGTTTGCATAGATGAGCCTTTTTTATCCCATTGTTTCCCTACATATTTTATAACAATTGAATATACAACATATTGTATTATTGAACTTCCGAAAAATACTAGAATTAACAAAGGGTGAATAGTTGCAACAAAGACAGTATATAGCAAAATTCCAAATAGATTTAGAAAAAATGCAGTAGTAGATTTTATTAAATCATCTGCACCATTGTTGCTTTCCATAACCGCAGAATAGCCTTGTGTAGCGGATTTTTGCACTTCTTCATTTTCAAAAAGGTTATAATCAAGGCTTGTACATTTTTTAAAGAACACAGGGATTAAAACTCTCATTCTAAACTCAACATATCTAAAATTTGCACTTTGTACAAGATAATCTTTAGCACAAGCAACCACTGCATATAGTATGAACGCTAAAATTATCAAAGGTATTATTTTTTCAATTGAATAGCTACTTTCCACCATAAAAATAATGAAAGCAGGCAACATCATTGCCACAAATGGGGAGAGAACACTTGTGATAATCTCAAAAGTTTGTAATAAGATTAATTTTTTGCTGTACTTTGATATTTTTTTGTAAAGATATTTAATATTTGATAACATATTCTAAAACTCACGCTCCTTTTATTGTAGATTTTTATCAGTTTAATTTAGTAAACTGATAAGTAATTATAACATATTTTGGAAATATGTCAAGAACAATGTAAAGTATTTCCCCTTAACACATCTTGGTGGAAAGTTATGTATTTTTTGCAAAATCTTGTTTTATTTTCAAATTTATGTTATAGTTAAAGTGGCATATTTTTGAAAAGGGGAGGATAACTTTGAAAATAAAAAAACAATATACTTGTGGCTTGCTATTATCCATGGATTTGTTAGGCGGAAAGTGGAAAATGCGAATACTTTGGCATATTTTAAACGGTGACAATAGATTTTCTTTGCTTCAAAAAGGAATTCCTGACATAACTCATAAAATGTTAATAACCCAGCTTAGAGAACTTGAACAAAGCGACATTTTAATAAGGACAGTAGTGTCGGAAAAACCTTTAAACGTTGTATATTCTTTGTCAACGGAATACAAAGTTCTCATTCCGCTTGTAGAGGGATTTTGCGATTTTTCAAAAGAATATGCAATTAAAAACGAAATAACCCTAGGGGATATGTAGGTACAAAAAAGTACGTTATTGTCATAATACCCACACTTAGGTTATAATATAAATATAACTTAAAGGAGGTAACGAAAATGAATTATCCAAGAGCATTTTCTCATATAGGTTTGTCTGTACCTAATTTAGAACAGGCGTTAAAGTTTTACAGCGAAGTAATGGGTTGGTACGTTGTTATGCAACCATCAGTTATCAAAGAGGAAAATTCTTCAGCAATAGGAATTATGTGTGAAGAAGTGTTTGGAAAAGGCCATGGTGATTTTAAAATTGCACATATGGTAACTTCAAATGCTATCGGAATTGAATTGTTTGAATTTGTAGACAATGATAAGCAAAAACAGCCATTTGAGTTCAAAAACACAGGACTTTTCCATTTTTCAGTACAAGACCCTGACATTGAAGGCTTGATAGAAAAAATTGTAAAGCACGGTGGTAAACAACGTATGCCAATTAAAGAATATTACCCAAATGAAAAACCTTACAAAATGTGTTATGTTGAAGACCCGTTCGGAATTGTCTTTGAAATATACACGCATAGCTATGAAGTTACCTATTCAAAAGGTGCTTATTAATTGCTTGCTTAAAAATAATCGAAACACTTGCCACTTTTTTTAGTGACAAGTGTTTTTTTATTACGGTTTGCAAATTCTAACGATAGAAAGATCCTCGCCCCAAGGTGATGGGTAGCCGTAAGTACGGTCATACTCGTTCATTTCTTGGGAAATATATTCATTTGTGACAGGATTAAACCATAAAACATCGCTACCTATTTCTGGGTTCATTTTCCATAAAGTAAGGTGGGACATTCCTGTTGGTTTAAGTATATACATATATTTGTCGTCCTCAAGAGCAAGTTTTCTCTTGTTAAACATATCTGAAGGCTTTAATGTTTCAAACTTAATGTCTTTCATAAAATTCGCCATATTTTTGTAGTATTCAAGTTTTGGTTTAAAGTCATCAGCAAGTGAATCCATATCCCAAACTACAATATTCCAAGAAGAATTTTGCCAATAATAAACGGTATAAAGCCCTACAAACATACAAATATAATTTCTTTCAAGGCAGATAACAGGGTCAACATAAGCACCGTGGAATCCAGCATAAATACCTTTTTCATAGCCGCCGTGTTCAACGTTACAAACTATATTATTGTGACCAAGATTAGTAATATCAAGCATTCCTTGCATCAAATTAAATTCCCAATTTTGGATTGAATGCATGTCAATAACGTCAGGGTGATTTTTACAAAAACCACCGTCGTGAACGGTAACTAAAGTTTTGTAAACGTCTTTTTCACGGAGAATTTTCGCCTTATTATAAATATCTTCTTCGGTAACAACTCCATAAGAAAGAGCTTCTTTTGAAACGTCCCAAAGCATATTTGGATAAGCCATATAGCGATTTATAACATAATTATAGAAACGATTATCTTGCTCGGAGAAAAGGGGAGCCCACTTAACAAATTTGTTCCAAACATAAATCATAAAGTGAACGGAAATGTCTTTTTCGCAAAGATAATCCATAATTTTGTCCACACGTTTAAAGAAATCCACATCTAAAGTGTCATAATCAGTGTCCTCGTAGTTGTCAGGATTTTGTTTAAAAGGGCCTTGTTTTGGGTTAGAAAAGTCGAATTCTGTGCCATAACCGCCAATTCTCTCGCTCCAAGTAACGTCACGAGCATAAAGGCTAACAACAGCCATATTGAATTTATATTTGTCGATTGTATCGATTAAAACTTTAGCTTTAGGGAAATCTTCTTGCAAGTCGTCAAGTAAAAATAACCAGTCAACTTCAAATCCAAGCATATAATACGGAGTTCCGTCGTAATATTCAATTTTTGTAGGGTCAGCTTTAGATTGACGGAATTTTCCGTGAAGTCCATCTTTTTTCACGCAGTTAAAGTTTCCACTTTCATAAACTTTTTCTTCGTCAAAAATTTCGTAAGAATATTCACCAACAACATCGGTGTAAATTCTTGCAATAAACTCCTTTCCACCATTGTAAAATAATTCAGTGAGAAACGTTTCGTTTTTTGGGCTGATAACCTTGCAATTAATCACTTTGTCAAAAGGGTTTCCAGTAAATTGGGCAGTAATAGCAAATTCACTCTTGCTATATTGATTAACATTTTTCATTTTAACGTCATTCCTTTACAAACTAAATTGAATTAAATTTATATTAATATTGAATTCAATTTTTATTATACTACTAAATATACATAATTGTCAATAAAAAAAAGATAATATTTTCAAAATTTTTATTTATTATTATAAAAAAAGGTTGTAACGAAAAATAATTCTCGTTACAACCTTTAAAATTTTATTCAGCTAAAGCGTTTTTAGCAATTACATCAGCAATTAAGTGTGGTGGAAGTTGTTCATATCTAACAAATTCAAGGGAGAAAGAACCTTTACCTTGAGTAAGTTGGCGAATAAACATTGTATAGTTTTGCATTTCGCTTCGTGGAACTTCTGCAACTACTTCTGTCATTCCCTCACCAAGTGGATTCATTCCAAGAACTCTACCACGGCGTTTGTTAAGGTCGCCCATTACATCACCAGTGTTGTCATCAGAAACTTTAACTTTTAGCTCACAAATTGGCTCAAGAAGTATAGGTTCAGCAATCTTCAAGCCCTCTTTATAAGCCGCTGAAGCAGCCATTTTAAATGCAAGTTCAGAGGAGTCAACTGGGTGGTAAGAACCGTCTACTAAGATAGCTTTTAGCCCAACAACAGGGAAGCCAGCAAGCACACCCTTAGCAACGCAATCAGTCAAACCTTTTTCAACAGCAGGGAAGTAGTTTCGAGGAACAGCGCCACCGAAAACTTTTTCTTCAAAGACTAAACTATCGGAAACACAAGGCTCAAATTCAATCCAAACATCACCATATTGCCCGTGACCGCCTGATTGTTTTTTGTATTTCCCTTGAACTTTAACTTTCTTGCGAATTGTTTCTCTATAAGGAATTTTTGGCACAGCCAGTGCAACTTCCGCACCAAAACCAGTTTTCAATTTTGCTAAAGCAGCGGACAAGTGAAGTTCGCCCATACCGCTTAAAATTTGCTCGTGAGTATCCTTATCTTGAATATATGTTAAAGTCATATCTTCGTCGATTAATTTTTGAATACCTTGAGAGATTTTTCCTTCATCACCTTGAGTTTTTGTGAAAACAGCCATGCTATAGCAAGGTTTTACAAAATCAATTTTAGGGAAAATTACAACTCTTTTTGCTGAACAAATTGTGTCATTAGTTGCAACTGAAAGTTTTGTAGCAACAAAAATTTCCCCAGTTCCAGCTTCAGTGATTTCAATTTGTTTTTTCCCAAGCATAGTGTAAATTTTACCGATTTTTTCAGTAGATTTAGTGCGTGGGTTGTAAAATTCTGTACCAGATGTAATTTTTCCAGAAATAACTTTTATGTAGGAAAGTTTTCCAATAAATGGGTCAGAAACTGTCTTAAAGACAAAAGCTGACAACGGGTCTGAATCATTATAAGCAACTTCGCAAGGCTCACCATCTTCTGTTTCCGCTAAAATAACAGCGTTTTCAACAGGGGCAGGAAGTAGCAAAGTAATTTCTTTTTGAAGCATATCAATTCCCGCTAAAGTAGTGGAACTCACACAAGTTACAGGAGTGATAATACCCTCGTTCATACCTTTGTGGATACCGTCGATAAGTTCTTTTTGAGTGAATTGTTCACCAGAGAAATATTTCTCAAAGTGTTCTTCATCAACTTCAGCAACAGCTTCGCTCACAGCGGCAACAAGTCCGTCAAGGCGATATTCCGACTCAGGCATATCGATTTCAACAGCTTCACCTTTATCATTATATTTATAAGCTTTCATTTCAATCAAATTGACATAGCCCTTAGTGCTCTCGTCAATGTCATAAGGAACAACGATTGGACAAACAGAAGGTCCAAAAGCAGTTTTTAGGTCAGCCAAAACCTTATAGAAATCAGCATTTTGTTCATCAATTTTAGTGATAACGAACATAGAAGAATGTCCGTATTGTTTTGCATATTTATAAGCTTTTTCGGTACCAACTTTCACGCCAGATTTACCCGAAACTGTGATAAGGGTACAGCCACAAGCATAAATACCTTCTTGCATTGCTCCTTCATAATCAAAAAATCCAGGAGTATCAAGCAAATTCACCTTAAAGTCATCTTTTTCATAATAGGAAAGAGAGGTATAAATTGAACTACTTCTCTTTATTTCTTCGGGAGCGTTATCGCTCACAGTGTTTCCGTCTGCAACTTTTCCAAGTCTGTCGGTCATACCGCTTTTGTACAGCAAAGCTTCTACAAGTGCAGTCTTTCCCGAACCACCCTGCCCTGCCACAGCGATATTTTTAATCCTCGTACTTTCATAATTTTTCATAATCTACTCAGTCCCTTCTTATTTTTGATGTCTAATTAATTTTTTATACTTTTATTAAAGTACTTACAAGTGTTATTATATATCATTTATAATAAAATTGCAATACCTTATTTAATTTTTATGAATAATTAACAAATTCGACACAATTTTTTTTATCATTCGGCTAACTTAATTAACTATTATTAAATATTAATATGTTGTTTTTAACTTTGTTTTTGCGTAAACTATAAAATCTTGACTTTTATTTTCCTATAATATGTGATATAATATTATTAATTGTATTTAATGAAAGGAATTATCACTTATGAAAATTTTAGCTATAGACGGAAATAGTATCTTAAACCGTGCTTTTTACGGAATTAAAGTGCTTTCCAACAAAAAAGGTTTTTTCACCAACGCAATAACTGGTTTTATGAACATTTATTTGAAAGAAATTGAACTTCTTAAACCTGATTGTGTTGTTGTTGCTTTTGACTTAAAGGCGCCAACTTTTCGCCATAAAAAGGTGGAAAGCTACAAGGCGAATAGGAAAGGTATGCCTATGGAATTGGCTTCACAGCTTCCTGTTATGAAAGATTTGCTTAAACTTTTGGGAGTTACAGTTCTTGAGGTTGAGGGATTTGAAGCTGATGACGTTTTAGGCACTTTAGCAAAATTTTCCACTCAAAGCAATGATGAATGTTACATTTTAACTGGTGACAGGGACAATTTACAACTTATCAACGATAATGTAACAATTCGACTTGCCACAAACAAGGAAACAATTAGCTATGACGAGGCACTTTTTGTTGAAAATTATGGCTTAAAACCTATCCAACTCATCGATTTAAAGGCTTTAATGGGGGACAGCTCGGACAATATTTCTGGAGTGGCAGGAATTGGAGAAAAAACTGCCCTAACCTTAATAAAAGCCTATCCAACCGTTGAGGAACTTTACGAAAACATTGAAAATCTCACGGTTTCAGCAGGTGTAAAGGCGAAGCTTGAAAAGGGGAAAGAGGACGCATTTACATCAAAATGGCTTGCTACAATTTCCCAAGATGCACCAATTGAAAGTGACATTTCTTCCTATATTTTAAAGGAAAGACAGGAAGATAAGTTAAAAGATTTACTCGTGGATTTGGAAATGTTTAAATTAGCTGAAAGGCTTAAAATTAAGGGAGAAAGTGAGCAAACTTCCCTTATAATTGAAGATAACACGCCAAAAGCTCCCATCAAATTAGAAGAATTAACAATTGAAAAACTAGCACTTTTCACAAAAGAAACAACTTTTATTTATAAGAATGAACAATTGGAAATATTTTTAGCCGATACAATCTATTATACAAAAGATGAAAGTATAATTTTGTCATATTTTGCAAGCGAAAACAAAAAAAGAACTATTAATCCAAAAGTTGCATATAAATTCTGTTTTAAAGCTGGAAAAAACTTGGAAAATTTGACTTTTTCGGCAGATTTAGCTGGTTATCTTCTGAATTCAATGGCGAGTGATTATACTGTTGAAAATCTATGTAATGCTTACCAAGTTTCTTATCGAAATGATATGGCGGAATGGGCGGATATGGCTTCTTTAGCGGATTTGTGCGATAAATTGCTTAATGAAATTAGAGCCACTGAAATGGAAAATCTTCTTTTTGAAGTTGAGCAACCCTTGTGCGAAGTTTTGGCTTCAATGGAATACTTAGGAATAAAAATTGACACAAAGGGAGTTACTGATTTTGGAGAAAAACTTACCCTTGATATAAAAGGAATTGAGGGTCGAATTTTTGAGCTTTCGGGGCATGAATTCAACATTTCTTCACCAAAACAGCTTGGAGTTGTACTATTTGAGGAACTAGGGTTGCCAGCAAAGAAAAAAACTAAAACAGGGTACTCAACCAATGCGGAAGTTCTTGAAAGTTTGGTTTCAAAACACCCGATTATAAGCCTAATAATTGAATATCGAACTCTTACAAAATTAAATTCCACCTATGTTGAGGGACTGCTTAAAGTTACGGGTGAGGACGGGCGAATTCACTCATCATTTAACCAAACTGAAACCCGAACAGGGCGAATTTCCTCCACAGAACCCAATATGCAAAATATCCCTGTCCGCAAGGAAATTGGGCGAAATATGCGTAAATTCTTTGTTGCAAAAGAGGATTATATTCTGCTAGATGCCGATTATAGTCAGATTGAATTGCGTGTTTTAGCACACGTTTGCGATGACCCTAACATGAAAGAGGCTTTTATTGAAAATAAAGACATTCATACAAGGACTGCCTCACAAGTTTTTGACATTCCCGAAGATTTTGTTTTGCCAGAAATGCGAAGTGCAGCAAAGGCTGTAAACTTTGGAATTATCTACGGAATTGGAGCTTTTTCTTTAGCAAAAGACATCGGTGTCACAATGGCGCAAGCTAACACTTATATAAAAGATTATCTTGAAAATTTCAAAAATGTGTCCGAATATATGGATAAAACTGTTGCCGACGGGATAAAAAATGGTTTTGTTACAACGATTTTTAACCGAAGAAGGTACATTCCTGAACTTTCTTCTTCAAACAAAATGTTGCAAGCTTTCGGTAAAAGAGCGGCTATGAACGCGCCTATTCAAGGGGCAGCTGCGGATATAATTAAGATTGCAATGGTGAAAGTTTACAAGCGACTTTTAGCGGAAAAACTTGATGCAAGGCTGATTTTGCAAGTTCACGATGAATTGATTGTGGAAAGCTCTTTAGCTGACAAAGATAGAGCATCTGCGATTTTGCAAGAGGAAATGGAAAATGCGGTAAAACTATCAGTTCCACTTACTGCGGACGTGAATTGTGGTGAAAGTTGGTATATTGCAAAAGGTTAAACCTCAACAAAAATGGAGTTAAAATATGGACATAATTTACAAAAAAATGGAACATCAAGATGTTGAGGGAGTGTATAAAGTTGAACTTGAAAGCTTCTCAATGCCTTGGTCTAAAGACGCTTTTTACAACGAATTATTTATTGAGGAAGCTATTACAATTGTAGCAAAAAATGGTGATGAAATCTGTGGTTTTGTTAATGGAAGAATTTTTTTCGGGGAATTTTTCATTAACAATATTGCAGTTTTACCCCAAATGCGTGGAAATAAAATTGGTGAGAATTTGCTGACTCAAATCCACAAATTAATCCTTTTGAATAAAGGTATTTCTTCAAGTCTTGAAGTTCGAGAAAGCAATATTGTTGCCCAAAATTTATATAAAAAATTCGGTTATGAAATACTTGGAATGAGGAAAAATTTCTATGAAAAACCGATAGAAAATGCACTTATTATGACAAAAATTTTCCTAAATAGTGAAGAAAGGAATGACATAAAATAATGAAAATACTTGGAATTGAAAGTTCTTGTGACGAAACTGCGGCAGCGGTGGTGGAAGACGGTTTAAAGGTTCTTTCCTCCGTTGTTTCGACCCAAATTGAAGAACATAAAAAATTTGGCGGTGTGGTTCCTGAAATTGCTTCAAGAAGACACTGTGAAAATATACTTCCAACTGTGGAAAAAGCCTTAGCTGATGCGGGTTTAACCCTTGATGAAATTGACGGAATTGCTGTTACTTATGCCCCTGGTTTAATCGGCGCTTTGTTGGTTGGAATTAGCTTTGCAAAAGGGCTTGCACTGTCGAAAAATTTGCCACTTATACCTGTTCATCATATTGCAGGGCATATTGCTACAAATTACATCGCTTTTCCTGAATTAAAACCGCCTTATTTATGTTTGGTTGCAAGCGGTGGACACAGCCATATTGTGGAAGTTTTAACCCACACTACCTTTAAAGTTATCGGGCGAACTCGTGACGATGCGGCGGGGGAATGTTTTGACAAAGTGGCTAGGGTAGTGGGTTTTCCTTACCCTGGAGGAGTTCATATTGATAAAGCTGCTAAACTTGGAAATGAAAATGCTTATAAATTCCCTCACCCAAAAGTGACAGGAAGCGAGCTTGATTTTAGCTTTTCGGGGCTTAAAACTGCTGTAATAAATCTTGTTCATAACAGCACTCAAAAAGGGGACGAAATGGACAAAAATGACCTTGCTGCCTCTTTTCAAAAGACAATAACTGACATTTTGGTGGAAAAAACTATGAAAGCGGCTGAAATTTTAGGATATGATAAAATTGCTGTAGCTGGTGGAGTTTCCGCAAATTCGGGTCTTCGTGAAAAAATGGCAAAAGCTTGTGAAAAAGAGGGGAAATCCTTGTATATTCCGCCTTTGTCCCTTTGCGGTGACAATGCAGTTATGATTGCTTCTCAAGGCTTTTTTGATTATAAAGCTGGAAAAATTGCTGGACTTGACCTAAACGGAATTGCTACTTTATCCCTAGAAAATCTTTAAATTTATATTTTATTAATAAAATTTATAAAAAGTACTTGAAATTATATTTAAAATATGAGATAATGAAATTATTAATGATATAACAACTATTGTGAAATTTTTTCAATAGAAAGGGATGGCTATATATGTACGGATACTTAGGCAAAATAATGCGAATTGACCTTACTACAGGTAAGATGGAAAACACTTTTTATAGTGAAGAAGTTATGAGGAAATATATCGGAGGAAGTGGACTTGGTGCAAGAATTTTGTATGATGAAACAACTTCTGAAACGGACCCACTTGGCCCTGAAAACCCACTAATTTTCTTGACAGGACCTGTTGAGGGGACAAAAACTCCAAACGGCGGACGTTATCAAGTTGTTACACGTTCACCACTTACTGGTTCTTATGGTGAGGCTAATTCGGGCGGTAAATGGGGAGTTAGAATTAAGAAAGCTGGCTTTGATGGGCTAATTATCACTGGTAAATCTCCAAAACCTGTTTATTTAAACATTGTTAACGGAAAAATCGAAATTTTAGATGCGGCTCACCTTTGGGGAAAAGATACTTTTGAAGTTGACGATATTTTAAGAGCTGACCACGGAAAACGTTCTTGTACTGCAAGTATTGGTGTTGCTGGTGAGAACTTGTCGCTAATTTCTTGTATTATGAATGACGGAAATGACGGGCGAACTGCGGGTAGATGCGGTGTTGGTGCTGTTATGGGTTCAAAATTACTTAAAGCGATTGTTGTTGACGGTGATGTTGATACTCCTGTTGCAAAACCTGACGAATTTAATGCTTCCGTTAGAAAATGGGCGCCTGTTATCATGAAAAATATGGAAGGTATGAGAGAGGGCGGAACTTCTGGTGCTGTACCTTTTATTGAGGAAATCGGTGACTTGCCAATCAAAAACTGGGCACAGGGAAGCTTTGACACTGAAGGAATTGCAACGCCTTACCTTAACGCAAACCTTTTGACAGGGCGTTATTCTTGTGCAAACTGTTCAATTAGATGTGGACGAGTTGTTGAAGTTAAAGAGGGTAAATATAAATCTCAGGAAACTGCTGGTCCTGAATACGAAACAGTGGGACTTTTGGGTTCAAACTTGTTAATTGACAGCTATGAAGCTATTTGTATGGGTAATGAAATGTGCAACAGATACGGACTTGACACTATTGGTGCTGGTGGAGCGGTTGGGTTTGTTATGGAAGCATATGAAAGAGGTCTTGTTACCGAAGAAATGCTTGGTTGTAAAGCTCGTTGGGGCGAAGGCGATGATATGATTGAAATTTTGAGAAAAATCGCTTATCGTGAAGATTTTGGTGATATTTTAGCCGATGGTTCAAGAATTGCTGCTGAACATTTAGGAGGAATTGCTCCTGAATTTGCTGTACATGTTAGAGGAATGGATTTCCCTGCTCATGACCCACGTTACGCTGATAGTATTGGACTTGCTTATGCAGTAAGCCCTCGTGGAGCTTGCCACTTATCCGCAAACTCACACGGTAATGAATACGGTGGAACTTATGATGGATTTGGATTTTATGGTGACAAATTTGTTGAACTTAAAAACCATTCCACTGAAAATAAACCTGAAATGAACGTTGAACTTGAGCATATTATGTGTTTATGCGACTCTTTGACAGTATGTAAGTTCTTAATGGGCGCTCCTGGAGCGGGTTCAGCTACTGCTGATTGCGTGGTTGAGTGGTTAAATCAAATTACTGGTTGGGATACAACTGCCGCTGAATTAATGGAAACTGGTGAAAGAATTTTCAACTTAAAGAGAATGTATTTAGTTCGTGACGGGCAGTCAAGAAAAGATGATAAACTTCCAGGAAGAATGAAAAAACGTCGTATGACAGGTGGTTCTGCGAATAATATCCCTGACGTTGACGGAATGCTTGACAGATATTATGAGCTTCGTGGTTGGGACGAATTTGGAATTCCAACAAAAGAAACTTTAGATAGACTAGGTCTTTCAGAAACTTTATAAATAATAAAAGAGGAAACATTAATTTGTTTCCTCTTTTTTGCTACTTATTTAAAAGTATAGTTTCGCCATTAATGGTAATGCTCTCCATCTCATTTGGAGGGATAATTTCCCCGAATTCCCCGTGCATATCGCCTAAGACATCTTTTCCGTTTCTGCTTACACCTGAACCAAAACCACCCTCAAAATTAGTAATAACTGTTCCATCTTTTTTTGTTATAGAAACGGAATTGCTATCTATCAATTCAAGTCCATCGTTGTTTCTATAATTAAGCCTATAACCTAGCGGTGAAATGGAAAAATCTGTTATTCCATAAGGGTTTTCTGTCAAAGTGAAATCCTTGTCAATGCGATAAACTGTGCTTGTATTGTTGTAAGTAAGCCTAAATTCAAACTCCCAAGTTCCCTCAAAAAGAATTACGCTTTTTTGTGTAGATCTATCATAATATCCAAGGTCGGTAAAAGTCGCTTTTACAAGCCTGTTTAAAAGACTTCCATCAATTGTAACTTCTTCGATAATTTGAAATTCGTTGTCAACACCATCGATAGGTTGAGTTTTTGTAAAACCTGAACTACTTCCAATACCCTCAAAATATTGATTTAAAATAAAGTGAGTAGCGTCTGTGATAAAATATCCATTCAAAATATCGGAAAATTCTATAGAGTTAAAATATAAATTTTCAGTAATTCCATGTGAATTGACGAAGTGCAAATTATTCATAGAAATTCCTTCAGGCAAATTAAAAGCTTCACCATTTTCAGTTTTCACAGAGTAAACAATGTATACGTTGTTCTTGTCACCAGCAACAGCTTGGGCGGAAACTGTAATTCCGTTCACAGTAGCACTAGCGTCAACAGGGTGTCCAATATCGTCAATAATTTCTGTTTGTGTAAGGTTTGTTCCAAGTATAGGCGCAAAAATTTCCCGCACAGAATCAGTAATTCCAGTGCTGTAAGCTGTAATTGTAAGCAATGAAATTGCAACGATTATAACGGCAACTTTTGCAAAAGACAAGTGTGGTTTTCTGTAAATTTTGGTGTTTTTGTTCGCCTTAACGTGATTGATTAAGTCAAGTTTATCAAGCTCGGTAAATTGAATTTTGTCAAGTTCTTCTTTATAACGTTTCAAAATCGTTTCCTCCTAAAATTTTCTTTAAATTATCTCTGCCACGGACTAATCTGGTGTGAATTGTAGCCACTGGAACGCCTAAAATTTTGGCGATTTCCCTAGCTTTATAACCCTCATAATAATGCAAATAAATGACAATTCTGTACTTAGAATCGAGTTGATTTACCGCAAAAATCATGCTGTTTTCCTCACTTTCTAGAGGTGCAACAATGTCACTACATTCGTCAAGTGGCATAGTTTTTTTCCTCCAAGCTGAACGCAAATAATCCTTGCATAAGTTTGCAGTAATTCGCAATATGTAAGCCTTTTCGTGGTTTTTGTCCTTGAATTTTTGCGGGTTGGTGAATAATTTAATGAACACATTTTGGGTGACATCTTTTCCATCTTCAAGGCTTTTTAAGTAGCTATAACTTAGTCTTAAAACAGTGTCAGAGTATTGATTTATAAGGGTTTCGATGTATAGTTCGAGTTCTTTATCATTCAAAATATCTCCTCCTTTATAAAGTAAACGATTTAAAACGAAAAAAACTTTCGCAACGTGACGTTGGCGGGGCAACCCCGCTGTTATGCCCGCGTTTTTACGTTGTGAAATAGAAAAAATCTACCCGCGAGGTTATGGTTTGGCTAATTAAACAACAAAAAGCAACGTGACTTTGGCGGGGCAACCCCGCTGTTATGCCTGCGTTTTTACGTTGATAAATGAGATGATTTGTTTCCACGAGGTCGGATTTCCTGTAGTGCAAGGGCTCTGCTCTTGCCTTTTATTAAATAAAAATAAATTCCCAACTTAATTATAGCACAAAACTGCGGTTTGAAAAATATTATTTTTCAAACTTTAAACTGAAAATTAATATTTTGATTGACTTAAAAGAAAATTGTGTTATAATTGTCTAGTATGAAATTTTATTTTTAGGAGAAAATCAATGGCTGAATTAACACAAATTGAAAAGGATTTTTCTGATAAATTAATTGAAATCTTTGGAAAAAATACATTTGAAAAAGCGGATTTGTCAAAGTGGTTTTTAATCAGATTAAAGGCAACTTGCTCTGAATTTTTGAGTGAAGAACAGTTTTCAGGAGCACAAAATTTAGAAAAATGGCTGCTTAAAGAGAAAAATGTGACGATAAGAAAAGCTTGTTTAAACGATGTGGAAAAAATTGTTGATATTATAAATGGAGCTGTTGAAAATTTCAAAAAAAGTGGAATTGACCAGTGGCAAAAGGGTTATCCAAACCAAAATTCTATTGAAAATGACATAAAAAATGATATGGCTTTTGTCTATGATGACGGGGAAGTTAAGGGATATTTTGCATTAACTTTTTCCGATGAGCCGACTTATGAAAAAATTTTTGACGGTGAATGGAAAACGGATAAAGACTACGGAGTTTTGCATAGAGTCGCGGTGAAACTCGATTGTAAAAATCAAGGAATTGCACAAAAAATCCTTGATTTTGCAAAAGTTAAGGCTGTAGAAAAGGGTTGTAATTTGCGAATTGACACCCATGAAGAAAATGTTCCAATGTTAAATTTTGTCAAGAAAAACGACTTTTTATATTGCGGAATAATTTATGTTGCAGACGGAACACAAAGGTTTGCTTTTGAGCTTTTGCTGTAACTTTTTTTGAAAGGAAAATTATATTGTTTAAAAATTTGAATTGCCTAAACAAAATTGATGTAACAATTTGGCTTGTTTCAGTTGCAGTTATCACAATTTCATCTATTTTGGGGCAAAATTTTTACCTCCCATCACTAATAACTTCATTGATAGGAGTTTCTTCGTTAATTTATTTGGCTAAAGGACACCCTTTCGGACAGTTTTTGATTATAGTTTTCAGCCTTTTTTATGGAGCGATTTCTTTTGGTTTTGCTTATTATGGAGAGGTTTTGACTTACATCGGAATGACTGCCCCCATGGCACTTTTGTCCCTAATACAATGGCTTAAAAACCCATATTCGGACAATTCAAGCGAAGTTGCGGTTGCTGACATTACAAAGAAAAAAATTGTGGCTTTAGTAGTTTTAGCGATAGTTGTGACAACCGCCTTTTACTTTATTTTAGATTATTTTAACACAGCAAATTTGCTTCTTAGCACTTTGTCGATTTTGACAAGCTTCGTAGCTGCGTCGTTAACTTTTCTTAGAAGCGAATATTATGCGGTTGCTTATGGGCTTAATGACTTAGTTTTAATAGCTTTGTGGACTTTAGCGACAATAGAAAACAGCAGTTATTTGACAATGATAATTTGCTTTATAATGTTTTTTATTAATGATATTTACGGGTTTATTTGTTGGAAAAAGATGAAAATTAAACAACAAAAGGCAACGTGACGTTGCATCCATGCCCGCACTATACAAAGTGCAAGAGGGGAAATAGTTTCTGCGAGGTTATAGTTTGACAAATAAATTAATATAAGGCAACGTGACGTTGGCGGGAAGCCCCCGCTGGCGGACACGCAAAGGTTTGATAAAGTGGCTACAAAGTTCACGCGATTTTGTAGGGGAGGGTTTCCATGCCCTCCCGTTACAAAAAAGTGCGAGTATAAATAAATAAACAAAAAGGTTGTTACGAAACATATTTTAGTTTCGTAATAACCTTTTTAGTATATTAAATAATTTAGATTTGCACTTGACTTCTTGACATAAGTTTTACAATTTTTGACTTTTTCAGTGGATTTTTAAATGCGTTTATAACTGGTCCAATACAACCTACTAACACAAAAATCCCTATCATAATAAGGTTAGTGTTGTAATCAGATTCCGCACCAGCGTATTCAATTAAAGCTGGAACTGACGCAAAGGCATCAAAAATATCCGTTTCAAATTCTTTTGCAATAGCAAATGCCCAGTCCAATCTGTTTCCAACGAAAACCATTGTTGCCATAATAGCAAGGGAAATTATAATGCCTATTTTGCTAAGTTTTCCAGCTAATTTTTCGTAACCCATTAACGTAGCAACAGCCATAATTAAACCAGAAATTGCTGAAACATAGCCAAGTTGACCGATTATAACAATAGAAGCAACACCGACTAATGAGCCGATTAACGCGCCAACAATACCAAATGCGTAGTTCTCGGATTTTTCAGCAACAGCTTGATCTTTTTCGCTTAAACTTTGGCTAACGTTATCAAAACAGCTATCGCAAAGTTGAAATCCATGTCCATTTATCACAGTTGCAGAAGTTTCTTTTTCGTCAGAACAACCGTGGCAAACGCTTGTGTAACCAGAAGTTCTTAAGAATTCCACTGTTTTAACTAGTCCAAAATGTAGTTTTTCAAAGCAACCTTTATCGCTAAGTCCGCTAGTAGTTGTAAAAGTTACAGTTTGACCATTATTAACTTGAGCGCTAAAAAGTTCCTTTGTTTCTTTAGTAAATTGCTTAAATTCATCTTTTTGTAATGCCCCTGAATAGCTTCTAAGGCTCATAAAAATGTTAAAGTTTTGGTTGTTGATTCGGTTGATTATTACGTCAAATCCTTGGAAATGTCCGTAAACAGAAAGTGTGCTGTTGTCGAAATTTAAGTTGTGTTGTTGTGCAAATTCAACAAGTTTTTTTGTTCTTAAGTTCATATTATCCCCCATAGTTTAAAGTTATTTCTGATAAAAAAATATATCAAAACCTTTAAAATTATATAGTAATTTCGTCTTTTTGTCAATGGTTTTTCTTAGTAAAATGGTTAAATAAACTTTGTTAAAAATTAAACAATAATATGTCACAAAAAAGTGTGACAAACTTATTTTTCTTTGTATTGAATTGCTATAAACAATGTGATATAATTGAATAAGATAAATATTTTAATAAGAAAGGGGGAGCGATAGTGCAAGTAATCTCGCAAAGACTTACACGGTTATTTCAAATAATTTTAGATAAGGGAAAACCTGTGAGTATTGGGGAACTTTCTTCTTTACTTGGAGTAAGCAGACGAACTGTTTTTAGGGAACTAGAAAATGTTGATAGTGTGCTTAAAAAGTACGATTTAACCCTTGAAACAAGTATTAAAGAAGGTTTGTTTTTAAAGGGTGAAAAAGAAAATATAGACACTTTTTCCCGAGAAATTTTCAATACTAATGGAATTTCCTCTGTTAATAAAGATGAACGCCGAAAAGCTCTCGCATTTGCTTTATTAGATAGTACGGATTGGCAAAAACTCTACTATTATTCGAGTATGCTTGAGGTAAGTGAAGCGACAATTAGCCTTGACCTTGATATTTTGCAAGAGGAATTCGCAGGATTTAATCTTGTTATTCAAAGGAAAAAAGGTGTTGGCGTTTTAGTTGAGGGTCTTGAAAGAAATATCCGTTCCGCTCTAGTTTCTTATATGTCGAAAGACAGCCATAACATTGAAAGTTTGTCGGTAAAATATGATTTTCCGCCAGCTTATATTGAAGAAGAAGTTAAAAATGTTATATCTCTTTTATCAATGCAACTTGACTGGATTACAAGTGACACAATTAAACTTATTGAGTACAGGCTTTGCGTTCAGGTTTCAAGGATAAAGAAAGCTGCTATAATAAATGAGGAAAGCGATATTCCTTTTAATAGTCTACTTTGGCAACTTGCAAAAAGAATTGCTGATGAGATTGAAAATAGGTTTGCAATTGAAATTCCTAAGTCGGAAGTTATGATGATTGCAACTGATTTACGCTCTGCAAGAGCTAAACAAAAGAACCCTATTAGCGAAGATGAAGAAATTGCTAATTTTAATAAAGTGAAAAGCTTAGCTTTTTTAATAGTAGAAAAATTTGACTCAAGAATTGCTCCAATTTTGAAAAATAATGAGGAATTTATCCGTGGAATAACAATTCATTTATGGTCGGCAATCGAAAGATTAAAAAGCGGTTATGTTATAAAAGACCCTTTAGACGGGCAGGTTAAGAAGAATTATCCCGATATTTATAACCGTACAAAAAATGCTACTAAAATTTTGGAAGAAGAATTTTCAAGGAGTGTCCCTGAGGGTGAAGTTGCCTGTTTAGCTACCCATTTTGGGGCAGCAGTTATGCAAATTGGACAGGATAAATTAAAACGAAGATTAAAAGTGGGAATTGTTTGTATTGGCGGAATTGGCGTTTCTTATATGCTTAATAGCCAAGTGAAAAAGCGATTTTCAAATGAAGTTATTACAGAAATAAGCGAGTATAATAATAAGGAACAGTGGGAGAAAAACGATTTTATTATTTCAACTATTCCACTTCAATCTGATGAAAAAATAGTTATTAATGTAAATCCAATTTTGTCCACAAAAGATTATGAAAATATAAGAGATACAATAGAAACTTTACGCTCAAATAATTATGAGATAAAAAGTAGTAATAGTGAGAATTTTATTTCACAAATTGAAAAAACAAGGTTGCTTTTAAAAGAAGTGCAAAGTATTTTAACTAATTTTAAGAAAATAGAGGTTGATGAAGGGGAAAGTGTTAAACATTTAGCTAAGGTTGCGGGTTATCATTTTGGTTATAGTGCAGAAAACGGGGAAAAAATCTATAATGCCTTAGTAAAAAGGGAGGAAATTTCCACTCAACTTATTTCTGAATTAGAGCTTGTTTTGCTCCATTGTGTAAGCGATGGCGTTGACCAACCTACAGTTGCACTTTTATCTCCGCAAGGGAAAAAAATTGTAAACGCAAATGGTGATGAAGCAAAATCTTGTTTAACAATACTGCTTCCAAAAAATTCTTCTGAAGAATTGAGAGAGGCGATAGGTCTTGTTAGTGCAAATTTAATTGAAGATGAGGATTTTCTTTCAGAAGTTATAAAAGAAAATGAAAGCGGAATTTACTCAAAACTTGAAGAAATTCTGCATCAACATCTAACTACATATCTAGGAAAAACATTTAAATAGAGAATTAAAAAGTGAAAGGATGGAATATCATTATGTCAAAAAAAGCTATTCAATTAGGTGCAGGTAATATTGGGAGAGGTTTTATCGGAGCTTTGTTATCACAAGCGGGGTATCACGTTGTGTTCGCCGATGTAAATGAAGAAGTTTTAGCTAAAATTAATGAGGATAAAACTTATACAATTCACGTTATGGACGTAGAATGTACTACCGAAGTTATTACAAATGTAAGCGCAGTTCACTCAAATGATGAAAAATTAATTGAATTTATTGCTGAAAGTGAAATTTTAACTACTGCTGTAGGTCTTACAGTGTTGAAATTTGTTGCTCCAACTATTGCAAAAGGTATTGCTTTGCGTTTTGAAAAAGGGCTTAGCGATTATATGAACATTATCGCTTGTGAAAATGCAGTTCGTGGAAGTAGTGTGCTAAAAGACCTTGTTTATGAACAATTGTCAGAGGAAATTAAGGCTTATGCAGATAAATATATCGGCTTCCCAGATTGTTCTGTTGACAGAATTGTTCCTCCAGTAAAAAGTGAGAATATAATCGATGTTGTTGTAGAAAGATACTATGAATGGAATGTTGAAGAAAAAGCTTTCAAAGGCGAAATTCCTAAAATTAACGGAATGAACTTAGCTGGCGACTTACTTGCTTACATTGAAAGAAAATTGTTTACATTAAATACAGGGCACGCAATCACTTCCTACCTTGGAAACTTAAAAGGTTACAGCACTGTTGACGAGAGTATTAATGACGTTACAATTTACAATATTGTAAAAATGGCAATGACAGAAAGTGGAAATGGACTAGTTTTAAAACACGGACTAGACAAAGAAGCTCATTTAAAATATATTGACAAAATTATAAACCGTTTTAAAAATCACTACTTAAAAGACGATGTTGGACGTGTAGGACGTGAGCCACTTCGTAAATTAAGCGCTACTGACCGTTTGGTAAATCCAATGCTCACAGCGTATAATTACGGTTTGCCAGTGGAATATTTAATGATTGGAGCGGGTGCAGCATTAAATTATGTAAATGAAAACGACCCTCAAGCTGTAGAACTTCAAAATAAAATTTCCCAAGTTGGAATTGTAGATGCGATTAAAGAATTTACAGGAATTACAGATGAATATGTAATCGAAAGAATTACAGCCAACTACAATTTGCTAAAAGATAAAAAATTTGGCGGAATAAAATAATAATTAGTCCCTTTTAACATATACTAAAACAAGTTTATGTTAAAAGGGGTTTTTTGTATTATTTTATTGTGATAACATAATTAATTAATAAAAATTTCGTAGGGTTTCGTAATTACGACAAAAATTAAGATTTTCGTAGCAAAATAGACATAAAAACTTAACATTTTTATCAGATGTGTTTATTGACTAAATATAAATCTATTCTTTAAATAGTGGAAAAAACAGCATTTAATTGTTCAAATTGTACAGTTTTTACTCACAAAATTAGTTGAAACACAATAAACTTTGAAATGAATTTATCATTTCACTTGACTTTCACAGTCTTAACATATATAATCAATTTATACTAAACTTTACGAAATTAATATAAAGTTTAGATAATTAAATGAAAAATTTTTATTTAAAAAGGAGAAAGAAAAAATGAAAAAAAGAATTTTAGCGGCTCTATTAGCTACTACAGTTATGACAGGTTTAATGGCTGGTTGTACAAGTGATAGTGGTTCAGGTGATACTACTACACCTGCTGCAACTAATGCTGGCGAAACTACTGCTGCAGGGGGCGGAGAAGTACAAGACGTTACTTTAAAAGTTTGGACTCCTGAAAACCAACACACAAATGGTACAATCGAATCAATGGGAGAAGCTTTCCAAGAACTTCACCCAGAATATAACATCGAATTTGTCTATGAAGTTGTTGGTGAAGACGTTATTAATGCAGAAATTCTAAAAGACGTTGGAGCAGCTGCTGACGTGTTCTTCTTTGTTGGTGACGGTGCAATGGAACTTGCTGATGCTGGTGCAATTGCAAGACTTGGTGGTTCAACTCTTGAAATGATTGAATCTTCAATTGAACAAACTGTTATTAACACAGTAACTGACCCAGAAGATGGTGCTGTATATGGTATTCCTTTCACTCACAATACTTACTATATGTACTATGACAAAACTCTTATGACTGAAGAAGATGTTAAATCATTAGAAACTATCATTAATAAAGAAACTCCTGAAAACGTTATTAACTTCCAATTTGATTCAGCTGGTGGCTGGAAAGGTGGAGCTTACTACTACGGAGCTGGCAACCAAGTTTTTGGTGCTTCAGGTTCAGATTATGCAGCTGGATGTGACTGGAACAACGAAACTGGTCTTGCTGTTACAAACTACCTAATCGACCTAAGAAACAACCCAAAAGTTGCTTTTGATTCAGGAATTAACGTTTCAGAAAAAATCACTAACCACGAATTAGGTGTATGGTTTGACGGTTCTTGGAACCACCAAATGTACCTTGATATTCTAGGCGACGATTTAGGTCTTGGTGTTATCCCAACATTTAATGTAAACGGGACTGACACACAACTTAAAGCATTCTATGGCTCAAAAGCTATCGGTGTAAACGCTCAATCAAAAAATCTACCAGTTGCAATTGAATTTGCTGCATTTATTGGTAATGAAGAAAACCAACTAAAGAGATACGTTGAATCAGGACAAATTCCTGCAAACATCAACGCAGCTCAAGATGCAGCAGTACAAGCTGACCCAGTTGCAGCAGCAATCGTTGGAATGGTTGAAAAAGCTATCGTTGTACAACCAGCAAACTCAAATTTCTCAGCTAAATATTGGTCAAATGCAACTTCATTATTCACTGAAATCACAAGTGGCGAACTAACAAAAGACAATGCACAAGAAAAGTTAGACACATTTGTTGCAAACTTTATAGTTGAATAATTTATAAAAGAAATTAAATTTTAGGGAGAGGAACATTATGAAAAAAATAATATCAAATGTCCCTTTCGATGATTATAACGTTGGAATGGCACTGTCGCAAGGCAGTGTCATTACCAAATTATCATTGATATTTTTTGGGCTTGGGAATTTAGTAAATAAGCAAATTATTAAAGGTTTGTTATTTCTAGCAATAGAAGTAGTTTATTTCCTTTATATGGCAACTTTCGGTATTTCTTCAATCACAAACTTCATCACTCTTGGAACAAAAGTTCAAGAAGAAGTTTATAATGAAGATTTAGGGATTTATGAGTATGTTTTAGGTGACAACTCAATGCTTGCCCTACTTTATGGGGTAGTTACACTTTTTGTTACACTAGGTTTTGTGATTTTTGCAATAGCTTCAATTAAAAGTGCTTTTGAAACTGAACAACTGGTGAAAAACGGCAAAAACCCAACATCTTTTGTTAAGGATTTAAAATCACTTTTAGATGAAAAAATTCACGTTTTATTATTAGCACCACCTATTGTTGGTATTTTAGCATTTACAATTGTTCCGTTAGTATTTATGATTTTTATCGCATTTACTAACTATGACAAAAACCACCTACCACCGGGAAATCTTTTCGATTGGGTAGGACTTGATAACTTCACTAATATTCTTAATATTGGTGGAGCGGGAATTGGTACAACATTCCTACCTGTTGCAATTTGGTCACTTGTTTGGGCATTTTTTGCAACTTTCTCAAACTATTTCCTAGGTATGATTTTAGCTCTTGTTATTAATAGAAGAGATACTAAGTTAAAAGCTTTTTGGAGATTTAATTTTATGCTTTCAATAGCAATTCCAAGCTTTGTATCGCTACTTTCTATGAGAACAATATTTAGCCAAAATGGTCCTGTAAACGTTTTGTTAAGAGAATGGGGATTAATTGATCCTACTGCGTTCATTCCTTTCTGGCAAGATGGATTAACTGCGAAAATAATGGTAATTATTATAAATATTTGGATTGGTGTTCCTTTCACAATGTTAAATCACACAGGTGTACTACAAAATATTCCTGTACATTTATATGAAGCTGCTGACGTTGAGGGTGCAAGTGCTGTTGTAAAATTCTTCAAAATCACACTTCCATATATGCTTTTTGTGACTGGTCCAGTTCTAATTACAACATTTATTGGAAATCTAAACAACTTTAACGTAATCTTCCTATTAACAGGAGGAGGCCCAGACAGAATTGACTACTACTACGCTGGGGAAACGGACTTGCTTGTTACATGGCTTTATAAGCTGACAATAAATGAGCGTGACTACAAAATGGGTTCTGTAATCGGTATTATGATATTTATTATCTCCGCTGTACTAAGCTTAATTGCATACAGAAGAACCTCAGCATATAAAAATGAAGGAGGGTTCCAATAATGAGCAGAAAGAAAATAACCAATACTATTGTTCATATTATACTTGGTATTTTAAGTATAATTTGGATACTTCCAATTATTTATGTAATTCTAACTTCTTTAAGAGGGGAACCTGGAAGTTATTTGAGTTACATTATTCCTAAAGAAATCACTTTTGATAACTATATTGGCTTATTTGAAAGCGGTTCATTAATCGACTTCCCAAAATGGTTTATGAACACATTAGTTATCGCAATTTTTACATGTATTATTGCAACTTTCTTTGTTCTTTCAGTTTCATTTATTATGTCAAGACAAAAATTTAAAACTAGAAAGAAATTCTTAAACGGTGCATTGATTTTGGGAATGTTCCCTGGATTTATGTCAATGATTGCGGTGTATTACATTCTTAAAGGTGCAGGTCTTCTTGAAACAGGTGAGCTTAAACATCTAGCTTTAATCCTTGTATATTCAGGGGGAGCGGGACTTGGATTTTATATCGTAAAAGGTTTCTTTGACACTATTCCAAAAGCTATCGACGAAGCGGCGTTTATGGACGGTGCTACTAAGTGGCAAGTATTTGTTAAAATAATTCTTCCACTTTCAAAACCAATGATTGTTTATACATCTTTGACAGCTTTTATGGGACCTTGGGTAGATTTTATCTTTGCAAAAGTTATCCTTGGAAACGACGTGGAATATTATACAATTGCAATAGGTCTATGGCAAATGCTTGAAAAAGAATATATTGAAACTTACTTTACACAATTCTATGCAGGCTGTATCATAATCTCTATTCCAATCGCAATTCTATTTATTTTAACTCAAAGATTTTATGTTCAAAGTGCTGGTGGAGCTGTTAAAGGCTAAAGGAAACTTTGCACAAAATTAATATGACTTTAAGGAGTGTGCGAAATTTATAACAGTTTCGTCGCACTCCTTTATTTTAGAAAAAACCTAGTATGAAAGGACTATTTGTTAGTATGGAGAAAAATGAACTAATAAAATTTTACGATTCTCATTCTTTTGAGGAACAATTTAAATATGAAGGCAAGGATTTAGGTGTAACTTTGCACAAAAATGGCACAACTTTTAAAGTTTGGTCACCTGTAGCAAAGGAAATAAAATTAAACCTTTTTAAAAATGGACATCCTAATGAAAAAGCTATAACTTCTTATAAAATGGAAAAAGGGGAGAATGGCGTTTACTTTTTCGAAAGCGATAAGGATTTAACTGATTTTTATTATACCTATTCGGTAACTTCAATGGGTAAAACTTTTGAAGTTGTGGATATTTATGCAAAAGCTTGTGGTGTAAACGGAAGAAAAGGTATGGTTGTTGACCTTGAAAAAACTAATCCAAAAGACTGGGACAAAGACAATTTTTCTTATGACAGCAATTTACAACCAATTATTTACGAACTTCATATTAAAGATTTTTCCTATGACAAAAATAGTGGGATAAGTAAAGAAAATCGTGGAAAATATCTTGCTTTCACAGAAAATACAGGGAAAAATACTTGTATGAATTACCTAAAAGATTTAGGTGTAACCCATGTTCATATTTTACCTATGTATGATTTTGGAAGTGTTGACGAAAATGGCGATGGTAAACAATTTAACTGGGGTTATGACCCTGTAAACTATAACGTTCCTGAAGGGTCTTATTCAAGTAATCCAAAGGACGGAAATGTGCGAATTAATGAGCTTAAACAAATGGTAAAAGCTTTGCATGATGCGAATATTGGAGTAATTATGGACGTGGTTTATAACCACACTTATGACGTTGCTTCAAACTTCCACCATACAGTTCCTTATTATTATCACAGAACTAAAGACGGAGAATTTTCAAATGGTTCAGCTTGTGGAAATGAAACTGCAAGTGAGAGATTTATGTTTAGAAAATTTATGGTGGATTCAGTTTTGTATTGGGCAAAAGAATATCATTTAGATGGCTTTAGATTTGATTTAATGGGGCTTCACGACACTGTAACAATGAATTTAATTCGTGAGGAATTGGACAAACTTCCTAATGGAAAGTCAATTTTAATGTATGGAGAGCCTTGGTTTGCGGACACTCCAGCTATGGCAAAGGGTGCAGTTCCAGCCACAAAAGATAACATTGATATGCTTGACACAAATATTGCAATTTTCTCTGATGATACACGAGATGCGATTAAGGGAAGCGTTTTTTATGAGGAAGTTTGCGGTTATGTAAATGGTAAACAAGACCTTTCTACTGAAATAAAATCCGCTGTAACCGCTTGGTGTGATAGCGATAAAGTTGACGTGCGAAAAGCTAAACAAATTATAAGCTATGTTCCTGCCCACGATAATTTCACTTTATATGACAAACTTGCAATGTCAATGAGCGACAATGTGGATTTTGAGGAAATAAGCAAAGAAATACTTCAGCTTAATAAGTTTTGTGCAACTATTTACTTTACTTGTGGGGGAGGAATTTTCTTCCAAGCGGGTGAAGAATTTGCAAGAACCAAAAAAGGGGAAGGGGACAGCTATAAATCTTCACCAAAATTAAATATGCTTGACTGGACTAGGGCGGAGGAAAACAGCGATTTAGTTGAATTTTATAAAAACTTGATTAAATTTAGAAAATCTGTTACAATATTAAGCGACAAAAATATTGAAATATCTTCCCACTTCGAGTTTATTAAGCAAAAAGACAGTAATATTGTAAGCTTTATTATAAACGATGGCGAAAGAAAGATATTTGTTGCTTATAATCCAAACTTTGTAAAGAAAACTATTAAACTTCCAAAAGGGGAATGGAAAATTCTACTTGACGGAGAAAAATTTGTTAGCGAAGAAGTTTTTATAAATAGCGAATTTAAAATGGCTGGCAGCACAGGGATAATTTTTGCAACGTGACGTTGCATCCATTCCCACACCAAACAGAGCAAAAAAGTCTAATTTTGCTGTAGGAGTAACCTGTGGTCATCTGTTAAAAACACAAAATAATTACAAATTTAGAAATAGCAAGAAAGGAGTTTCATAGTTATGGTAAGAATTCAAGACATAGCTCAAGAATTAAATGTAACAAAAAGTACAGTATCGAAGGCTTTAAATGGAGCTGATGACATTAGTGAATTAACACGAAAACGAGTAATAGAAACAGCAATAGAAATGGGTTATAAAAAGTTCGACCGTAAAAATATGGAAAAAGGCAAAATTGCTATTTTGATAAGAAATATGGAGTATTCTGAAAAAGCTGATTTTGGTTATGATTTGATTTTAGGCTTCCGTCAAATGGCTGAACAAGCTTCTTATAAAGTCGATATAATTGAAGTAGATGAAAAGATGATGAAAAGTGCGAATTACGATGTTTTTATGATGGGGAATGATTATATTGGCGGTTTTGTTCTAGGTTTTTCTTTGCATGATGAGTGGACAAAGCAGTTTGCAACTTGCAAAACTCCTTCAGTTTTATATGATAATACTTCAATTGGAAATCCTAATGTTACAAGTGTTGGTGTTGACAGCAAAGAGGGAATGGAAATTGCTATTAAACATCTATGCGATTTAGGGCACAAGAAAATTGCCTATTTAAGCGGACTTTTAGGTGCTTATTATACAAAAGAACGTTATGAAGGCTTTAAATTTGCATTAAAACGTCACGGGATAAAGTTTGAAAAAGAGCTTTATGGCGATGCGTATTTTGTGTCAGAATGTGTGTTTAAACACCTTCCTAGACTTATTGAAAAGGGTGTAACAGCAATAGTTTGTAGTCACGACTTGCTTGCACACGCTGTAATGTCGCAATGTTTAGAAATGGGAATTCGAGTGCCCGAGGACATAAGTTGCTTTGGGTTTGACGATATTAACAGTTCGGAATATTCAATTCCACCCCTTACAACAATACGACAGGATTGTATTGAAATAGGGAAAAGTGGTTATTATGCATTAAATAGCTTACTAAATGAAGTTCCAATAGCAACTTTATTGCTACACGCAAGACTTATCGAAAGAAAGTCAACTGCAATTAAAAAAGAAAATTAGGAATAAATCCGCCTGCTTTATAGTAGGCGGATTTTGTGTTATGAACAAGGTACAAGGCTTGCCTTGCCCGATAAAAAGCAAAAGAGCAAGAGTAAAAGTATTATAATTGAAAACTGTGAAGTTTTAAATTTGCAGTCAGTTTTATCTAAAAAAATAAAGAATAAAAAATAATTATTGACAAAACAATACTATATGATGTATAATATTGTTAAAGAAAAAATATTGTTTTAATAAATATATTATAGAAAGGAAAATTTGCTTATGGCTTTTTCAACAAGTTCAACCCTTTTAGATTCATTAGTCCTTGCAATTGTGAAAAAAGAAGATACATATGGCTATAAAATAACTCAAGAAGTTAAAGATGCTATGGAAATATCAGAGTCAACTCTTTATCCTGTGCTAAGACGATTGCAGAAAAATAATTGCCTTGAAACTTATGATAAAGAGTTTATGGGTCGGAACAGGCGATATTACAGAATTACAAACAAAGGTCGGGAAACTTTGGAACTCAACAAAGACGAATGGGTAAGTTATCGCAAAAGCATAGAGAAAATATTATTTGATAAATTTGATGAGGGGGAGAAATAAAGTTATGAATAAGTTTACAAATTTAACAAGAGCGGAGTTTATGGATATAGTTGCAAGAAGAATTGACCCTTTGCCTTATGACGAGAAAAAAGAGGCACTTTCTTATTATAACGAAATATTCGATGATGCGGGAATTGAAAATGAAAAAGAGGTCGTGAAAAGCCTTGGGGACCCTATTGAAATCGCTGAAAGTATTATTACTTCTAGTGGATATATGATTTCGTCGGGAAAAATTTCTTCCCAAAATACTTTTTTTGAGGAGGAAAAAACTGCTGAAAAAGTTGAGGTTGAGGAAGAAAAATTCCAACGTGTAGAATCTGAAACTGTAGAAAATTCAGCAGCAGAAGAAAAGTTTGAGCGTGTGAATTACACAAGAAATGAACGTGTAAACCCTATCAAAAGCCCTAAAAACAAAGGAAAAAGAAGTCCCGAAGCTAATTTGGTTTTAGTGATTATATTAGTTTTAACCTTTCCAATTTGGCTTTCAGTCCTTGCTACATACTTTGGAGTTGTTATTACGCTTTTTGTGGCAACAGTGGCAGTTTTAGCGGTTTTTATTATACTTCCAATTGCCCTTTTGGTGACAACTATAATGGTTATTCCATCAAATTTAGTTGTGGGAATAATTTTAATCGGGCTGACAATTATGTTCTTTGGTATTGCTAACCTATTATGTATTTTTGCAAAATATATATTTAAATTTGGTGCAGCAGCAATTACAGCTCCTGTTACACTACTTAGAAAATCAGGTATATTAAGCTAGAAAGGAATGTTTTTATGAAAGAGGGCAAGAAGATTTTAGGCGCAATAATAACCATTTTAGTAGGTTTAGTTATTGCTTTAGTTGCATTATTTTACGCTATGATAAACGGGATTGAAATAGGCGGATTTTATGATAGGGAAGATTTTCAATACAATCTCCAAAAAACAAATGAAGAAATTAAATTAAACATAGACATAGAAGCAGGGGCTGTTGAAATAATTCAATCCGATGATTTTTATATTGAAGTAGAAAACTCCGTTGTTGATACTTTAGAAATTTCAAGTGGAGAAAATTTTATTGTTATAAATCAAACCCTTCCAGTCCTTGGTGGAAAGTTGTTCAATTGGTCATTTGATGTAGGTCCTTTTATTTCAATTGGTGAAAGCTTTAGTGAAAGTATAAAAGTTAAAATTTACATACCAAAAGAGCAAGAAATTAGCTCAATTGAGGTTAAAAATAACGTTGGAGAAGTTGTTGTGAGTGGATTTGAACTTGAATCCCTTGAAGTTAACACTGATTTAAGCAACATTGACATAAAAAATGTTGAGGCGGAAGATGTGGATTTAAAGTCAAATGTAGGGGAAATTGAAGTTGAAGACTGTACTTTTTTTGACGGAGAAATAAAAAATGACATTGGAAACGTGGACTTTGAAGGAGAAATTTTCGGGGATTTTTATATGGAAACTAATATTGGAAATGTTGATTTAAGATTAAATTCAGATAAAGAAGATTTTAATGTTGAAATAAATACAGATTTGGGTAGTGGTCGAATTGACGGTGATAAAGAAGGCTCTTTCGACGGAGAAAATTCAAAATATAAATTAGATTTATTCTCAAATATAGGGAATATTGAAGTTCGATTTGATGAAAATTAGTAAAAAGGAGGAATAATTTGATATGAATAATAATAATTTATTAAAACTAATAATTGCACTTGTAATAGTATTTTGCATACTTCCATATTTTGTTTTTATACTATTTAATATGGATAGTTGGTTTGGATTTATCCCAAATATTTTTGATTTTAACTTCTTAGGTTTAGGCTCGTTTGTTGGAGTTGTTGTTAGATTAGTTTTTATTGCAGTATGTATTTTTGCAGTTTATGTAATTATAAAAATGATTAATTCTAATAAAAGTGAGGAACACACGGAAAGTTATACTGAAAAAATTACCTTAAAAAAGCGGTTTTCACTTGACATTGAAATGCAAGTAGGGTATATTAAAATAGAGCCTTGTGAGAATTTTGGGAAAACTTTGTATATCGACGTTTCAAAATCTGATGAAGATAATATTAAGCTTAGTTATGAAAACGGTTGTGTAAAAGTTTTACAAACAAAAAAGAAAGGCGTTGTGAACTCATTTATTAATGAAGGTGGTTCAAAGTCCCAATATCCAAACGTTACTATAAAGTTGCCAAGGGATTTAGCTTGCGAATTTATTGCAACAAAAAATAATATTGGGAACACCATTATTGAGAATTGTGGTTTTGCAAAATCAAAAATTACCAGTGATATAGGGAAAATTTCACTTAAGGATTGTACTTTAGAAAATTGCGAAATGAAGTCAAATGTTGGAGCAATTTCTATTGAAAAAACAAAAATTACTGACGGAAAAATTAAAACTGATATAGGAAAAATTGATTTTGTTGGAACTTTATGCGGTGATAACAATTTTACAAGTCAAGTTGGGAAAATTGATGTAACATTGACTGACGGAATTGGAAATTATGAAGTAGTTGCAAAAAGTGACATAGGTTCAGTAAATGTTGATAGAAGTAAAGGTGCTCCTGAAAGTGGAAAAGGTTTTGCTAAACTCACTGTAAACAGCCAAATTGGTGCTGTAAATGTTAAGTAAAAAATTATAAGGGGAGATTATTATGGAAAAGAAACTTTACAAAATTAACGAGGGAAAAATTATTGCAGGTGTGTGCAAAGGACTTGCTGAATACTTTAATATGGACGTAAATATTGTGAGAATTCTTGCTGTTATTATTGGTTTTAGCGGAGCTGGACTATTGGCTTACATTATTGCAGCAATTATTTTGCCTCAAAAATAATTTGTATTTTGCCTCAAAAATAATTTGTATTTTGCAAAAAATAGTGCGTTGGAGAAATTTCTGACGTACTATTTTTATTTAATTTTATAATTCTTATAATTTGTAGCTAGTCATAAAATTTTAACATAATTTTTGGCAAAATCACCAAATAGAAATGAAACTGCCAGTTTAATTTGTAATATGTTTAATTTATTTTTTTAAAATATTAAAAAAACTTGCATAATCGTTATTTATATGTTAAATTAATAGTATATAATAATGAAATAATGAATAATTATGCAATTTTGAAAGGGAGAATGAAAATGAAAATGAAGAAAATTTTTGCTTTAGCTTTAAGCGCAGTGCTTGTAGCTACAACTTTTACAGCATGTGGAGAGGCAAGTACTCTACAAAAAATTAAAGATGAGGGTAAACTTGTAATGTACACAAATGCTGCTTTCCCTCCATTTGAGTATAAAACTGACGGAAACACTGTTGCTGGTGTTGACGTGGACATTGCTCAAGCTATTGCTGATGAAATTGGCGTTGAACTTGTTGTTGAAGACGTTGAATTTGACGGAATTGTTTTAGCTGTAAAAAATGGTCAAGCTGACCTTGGTATTGCGGGTATGACAGTACGTCCTGATAGACAAGAACACGTTGATTTCTCTATACCTTACACAACTTCTGTACAGTATATTATCGTGAACAAAGATAACACTGAAGCTGATTCTATTGAAGATTTAGCTGGAATGACAATCGGTGTTCAACGTGGTACAACTGGTGATTTCATCGTTTCTGACGAAGTAAACGGTTATGAAGATGAAGACGGAAACGCTGTAACTGGTGTTCTTCAAGACACTGGCGCATCTGTAGTAACTTTCCGTTCAGCTGCTGAGGCTTCACTAAGCCTTGACACTGGAAAAATTGATGCAATCGTAGTAGATATGCTACCTGCAAAGAACGTTGCTTCTGAAAACGATAAATTCAGAACTTTTGAACTTGTTTACGCTGACGGTTCAAACACAACTGAAGAATACGCAATTGCACTTGCTAAAGGCAATGATGACCTAAAAGCAGTTGTTGATGAAGTTATTGAAAGACTTATTGCTGACGGAACAATTGAAGAATCACTTATCCACCACTCAAATGTAACAATTAACGAATAATTTGTTCAAATAATCAATATTTCACATTAGCAGGGTTATAATATCCTGCTAATGTTTTATTTAGAGAAAATTTTTAAACAGGAAGGGATTTTTAAGTGGATTTTTTAAATTCAATAGCAAGCTTTTTTGTGGGTTTGTATGAGAGTTTTATCAAGAATTTTGACGAAACTTTTATTGAGGAAGATAGATACGTTATGTTCCTTGAAGGGTTGCAAAACACTGTTGTTTTGACAATTTTTGCAACTTTAGTAGGTGTTATAATAGGTGTTGTTGTAGCAATTTTAAGAGTTGAAAATTATCAAACGGGAAAGTACAAGATTTTAAGTAAACTTTTGCAAGCTTATGTAGCTGTAATCCGTGGAACGCCGATAGTTGTACAACTTTCAATAATGTTTTACATCTTTTTAGTGTCAATCGAGTCCGCTATGGTGGTGGCTGTAATCGCCTTTGGTATTAATTCAGGAGCTTATGTTTCCGAGATTATAAGGGCGGGGATTTTAGCTGTTGACCCTGGACAATCGGAAGCTGGACGTTCTTTAGGGTTGTCACGATTTGCTACAATGCGTTATATCATCTTACCACAAGCGATAAAAAATATTTTGCCAGCACTTTGTAATGAATTCATTGCAATCTTAAAAGAAACGTCAATTGTAGGGTTAATTCCTCTTATCGACGTGACAAAAGCTGCTCAAAGTGTACAAGCTAGAACATTATCACCATATTTTCCGCTGTTTACAACGGCGATAATTTATTTCCTTTTGGTAATGTTGATTTCAGCTTTAGTTAGAAAGTTAGAGAGGAGGTTGGCGAAAAGTGATAGAAGTCAAAAAGCTTAAAAAATCTTTTGGAAAAAATTTAGTTTTAAACGAAATTTCTACTACAATTGAACAAGGTGAAAAAGTGGTTATTGTTGGTCCGTCCGGTTCGGGGAAAAGCACTTTTCTTCGCTGTTTAAACCTTCTTGAAGTTCCAACTGGTGGAGAAGTTTGGTTTGAGGGAACTCAAATTAACAGCAAAAAAACTAATATTAATAAACTAAGACAAAAAATGGGAATGGTTTTCCAACATTTTAACCTGTTTCCACATTTGACAATTTTGCAAAATATAACTTTAGCTCCTGTGAAATTGAAATTGCAATCCAAAGAGGACGCTGAAGCAAATGCTCTTAAACTTCTTGAAAGAATTGGACTTAGTGATAAGGCGCAAAGCTATCCAGCAATGCTTTCAGGTGGGCAAAAGCAACGTATTGCAATTGTAAGAGCCTTAGCAATGAACCCTGATGTGCTTTTGTTTGATGAGCCTACCTCAGCGCTTGACCCTGAAATGGTTGGTGAAGTTTTGGAGCTTATGAAAGAGCTTGCACGAGATGGAATGACCATGGTGGTAGTAACCCACGAAATGGGCTTTGCAAGGGAAGTTGCAACCCGCGTAATGTTCATGGACGAGGGTGTAATTAAGGAAGAAAACGAGCCAATTAAGTTCTTTTCAAACCCAGAAAACCCACGTTTACAAGACTTTTTATCAAAGGTTTTGTAATCATTTAATATTTTATTATAATGTAAATAAACCAGCAAAAACTATTGTAATGATAGTTTTTGCTGGTTTTTAGTTTTGTTTGATATTGCGGAATGCATATAATGCATTCCCTATAAGATTTCAAGAAAAGGGAAAAAATAAATTCTGCATTTACAAAATTCCGACCTCGTGGGCAGAAATTTTCCAATTATGCAACGTAAAAACGCGGGAATGGATGCAACGTCACGTTGCCCGCAATTTTTTTGAGAAAAAAATTGAGTAAAACCTTTAGTTTATGCAACTAACGGCTAGAGCAGAGCCCTTGCCCTACGAATTCCGACCTCGCGGGCAGAAATTTTCCAATTATGCAATGTAAAAACGCGGGCATAACAACGGGGTTTCCCCGTCTAGGAGTAATAGTTTTCTTCGTGGTATTCAAATAAACTTTGTAACATTGAGGTTATATTGCTGGTTGAAACAGTTGCACCAGCGATTAAATCGACACCAATAGGCTCAATAGACTCGCCGTAACCCGCCCAACTGTCAATGTCAGATTTTGTAGCTTTTACAAGCTTTTGCACAAAATGCTCATCATAATATTCCTCAGTGTACTCGGGAACATAGTAGTTTGGATTGCTGTCCCCCCATAAACCTTGATTGTTTCCAAAGGTTATTGAACGTATTGCCGAGTCCTCAACATTTTCCTTTGAGTTCAAAAGTTCAACGTACATAACTGAAAAATAACTCACCAAAGCATCACGGCAGTTACAGGACAAAAATGCAACTTGATATGAAGTAAAGGTGGAATTACTTTGCTCGAACAAAATAACAGCCTCGTATTCCTCCGAAACTCCCCCCGAAGAAAAGTGGTCAAATTTTATAATTGGAAATGAAGAACTTTCTTCAACCTCAGTTGAGCAACTTGTAAAAAGCACTAAAGCAAGGGTTAAAACAAGCAAAATTCCTTTATTTTTCATAAAAATGCCCATTCCTTTCTGTATGTTTTATGCAACAGGAGTCATTAAATTAAAGTCAAAATATGCATAATCCGCTCTCCAAGTTGCGTATATGTTCGGGTCATTTGCATCTTCTGGGAATTTTACAAGCTCAAGGGCATTTTCTCCGTCATAAAACCAGCCAGCTCCAACGTTATAAAGCAAGTCTTCGTTCCAACCGAGGTGAATTAGCAATGCCCTTGTCATTCCCGCATAACCAGCGCCACCACACATTATGAAAATTTTCTTGTCTTTAGGAAAAAGTTCATCTAAAATAAGCATACTCTCCTTATAATTTTCCGTTACAGAAAGGATTTCAGTGCCATTACCCCATTCAACATCAAATAAAGTGTCGCCCACAAATGCACCCTCAACAGGAAGTGCAGCCATTGTCGCAATGTAAGGGAAAGGTATAATTTTAAAGCCTTCTATAGTTTTTGTTAAAACGGATTCACCGCCAATGTCCTCATACCTTGCAGTGTCGATAAACATTCTCATATCAACATATACAACGTCCTCAATGCCTAAATAATTGTCAATTGTTTCAATATTAATGTTTGTGTCAACGCCAAACATATCATCACCAGGGGAAGGAAGTGGGATTTCAATAGTTTGTCCCCCGTTACTATTTTGGCAAGAGGTGAGTAAAATTGAAGTAGAAAGGGTAATAATTGCAAGAGTTTTGATTAGTTTTTTCATAAAAATGTTCGTCCTTTCATAAAAATATATGGCAAAAAGGGGATAAAAACTATCCCCCTTTTCCTTTTTGATTATTATTTATTAATCTTTAGTTCAACAACTAATTTTGCGTACATTTTGCCAGCAGTTTCAGTAGCTGGAGCAATCCAAATTGTTCCGTCTTCGCCAAGTTCTTTGTCTTTTTCAATTGCAACAATTGTGAACTCGTTCATAGCAGTTTCTTTGTCATATTCAACTTCGTAACCGTCATTTGCAACAGCAACAATTGAAGTGAAATCAGTAATTCCAGCAGCTGCTAAAACGTCGGAAAGAACATAACCTGTGTAAGTTGAAGTTGTAACAGCATCATCTTTTAAAGTAGAAGCGTCAACTTTGTAAATTGATAAACCTTCTAAAGTAGCATTTGTGATTGGAGTTCCATCGATTAAGAATGAGTAATCAGAGAATGTAACTTGAGCAGTTTTGTCTGATTTTTCAGGAGCTGGAACTTCGCTTACTTCAGCATCAGCATCTTCTGCTGGTTCTTCATCACTAGTGCCACTTTCAGCACCGTCAAATGAAATAGTTATAGCATTTTTTAAGTATTGACCAGTAACTTGTTCAGAACAAGGAGCAAGCCAAGGAGCAGTTCCGAATTGTTCGCCGTTTTTGCTAACAGCAAGTAAAGTAGTATCAGCATTTGCAACTTCCGCAGAATACTCAATTTCATATCCGTCATCAGCAGTTACAACCATTGCACCAGTAGCTTCAATTCCCGAAGCTGCAAGAATATCTTTAACAGTAAATCCTATGTAAGTTGTAACAGATGTAGTTCCAGCACTGTTGATTGAGTGTGCAGTAACTTCATATAAAGCAAGGTCAGCAAGAGTAACGTTTGTCACGTCAACACCATTTACATTCACAGAAAATTCAGGGATTGTAACTCCAACAGCTTCCTTAATTTCAGGAGCAGGAAGTTCAGTACTGTCGCTTTCGGTTTCTCCCTCAGTTTCTTCAGTGGTTTCAGCTTCAGTTTGTGCTTCAGTAGCAACTGTTGTGTTTTCAGTAGTTTCAGCAGGAGCATTCTCGCTACAAGCGGCAAGAGTTACCACCAAAGAAAGTGACAACAATAGGGCTAATAATTTTTTCATTTTAATACGTTCCTTTCAAAATAGAAATTTCTTCAAAAATATAAAAACCTTTTCGTTTTTAGGCGAAAAGGCATTATAAACAAACCAATAAATTGGCTATTGCTTCAACAGTTTGTGAAGCTGTTTTTATCCCTTTTCAAACATGGAAGGTTAATTCGTTTCCAAATTAACCCAGATTTACTTTTCATAGCGGTTAAGCCTTAGAAAAATAAATTCGGAATATAAATTAGATATTTAAATATAGATTGAAATTAATTACATTTGATTTTATCATTTTTTTAACAAATTGTCAAGTTTAAACTGTTATAAATTAGGATAAAGGCAGGAAAAACGTCCAATTTCGTCAATATAACGCAAAATTAAGTCGGTGTCATAGACTTTTTTTAGCATATTTTCAGTGAGAATTTCCTCAGTTTTTCCGCTAATAATGTTTCCATTTCGGTCAATTAAAGCTGTTTTATCGGAAAGTAACACAGCGTGGTCAGGGTTGTGGGTTGTGATTACAACAGAAAATCCTCTTTCGGATAAACCTTTCACAATTCGCAAAACTTTCAATTGATTAGCGAAATCAAGGTGAGAAGTTGGCTCGTCAAATAAAATCACTTTTGGACTGCGTACAATCGCCCGTGCAATGGTTGCGAGTTGCCTCTCTCCACCGCTTATTTCAAGGATAGATTTGTCGGAAAGATGGGAAATTTCCATGTCAGAAATTGCAGTTTTTGCACATTCAATATCTGCTTTTGAGGGTCTTGAAAGATAGGAAATCATTGGCGCTCTCCCCATTAAAACGTAATCCAAAACGGAATAACTGAAAGTAGGGGAAACACTTTGTGGAACAAAACTCACTTTTTTTGCAATATCTTTTTCCTTTAAGTCGGCTAAATTTTCACTGTCGAGAAAAATTTCCCCCTCACATGGTTTTAAAAGCTTTATCATTAAAGAAAGCAAAGTGGACTTTCCCGCTCCATTAGGGCCTAAAATAGTGAGAATTTCCCCCTCTTTTAATGATAAATTTAAGTCGGAAAGTATAGGTTTTCCTTTTTTATATTCAAAATAAAGGTCTTTTATCTCAAAAATCATTTAAATCACACCAACCTTTCTTTTTGATTTTTCATTAGTAAAATCAAGTAAAAAGGTGCGCCAATTATTCCAGTTAAAATGCTTACTGGCATTTCTTCGGGTCCAATTGTCCTTGTTAAAGTGTCAATAAAAAGCATAAATAAACCGCCGATTAACGCTGAAACAGGAAGCAATTTAGTATGGTTTGCTCCCGTTGTCATTCGTGCAAAGTGGGGAATTACAAGCCCTATCCAACCGATAGTTCCACAAAGTGAAACAGATGTTGCAGTTAAAATTGTTGAGCAAATAATTGTGATATTTCTTGTAAATGTAATGTTTATCCCAAGAGTTTTCGCCTCATCTTCCCCTAAAGAAAGTATGTCAATTCGCCAAGAAATAAGGAATAACACCACTAAACAAATCAAAACAGCTGGGAAAACTACAAACAATTCCTCCAAAGTAACATAGGAAAAATTCCCCATTGTCCAGTAAGTTATGGCGGCAAGTTCAGTTTCTGGGTCAGCAATATATTTGATAAATCCAAGGACGGAAGAAGCGGCTGAACCTACAATTACACCCGATAAAACCAAAACAATGTTAGTTTTATTTTTCAAAGCCATAGGAATAGAAATTGTGATTGCAACTGCAAAAATTCCACCCAAAAATGCGAAAATTTGAGTAAATTCATAGGGAAGAGCCATTACAATTGCTAAAGCTGCACCAATGCACGCTCCCCCAGAAACACCGAGAAAATCGGGGGAAACTAACGGGTTTTTGAAAACGCCTTGATAAGAAGCCCCAGCGACGGAAAGTGCAGCTCCTACGGTAACGCTTACTAAAATTCGTGGAATTCTAAGCCCCATTACAACGTTATTTGTCATTTCGGAAAGGTTGTTTTCCTGCCCAAAAATCTGTGTAAACAAAACTTCAAGGCTTTCAAGGGGAGTGACAGGGAATTTCCCAACACAAACCGCAAGGACTATGCAAACCAACAAAAGTAAAGATAGGATTACAATTATTTTCCAAAAAGAAATTTTAGTTTTTGTACTTTTCAATTAAACCCTACCTTTCTAATAAAATTAATTGATTTAGTAGCCTAAATATTCGCTGTCAAAAGTTTCACCAAAAATAAATGTGTAATATTCATCAATTTCGGCTTGTAATTCATTTGCAGAAAAATATTCAGGGTACATTTTATGAAGTAGCCAAAAAGTCCCGATTACAGGCTCAACTCCAGGTAAATCCCAAGCGTGAATTTTCGCTGGAATTTGATAAATATTTTCATTAAGGACAGCTTTTAATGCTCCCCAAGTGTCATCACCATAAATTTTTTCAATTGAATAATCTAAAACAGTGGAAGCTGTTGTGAATAGGAAATCAGGGTCATTTGCAAAAATTTCCTCCACTCCAATCATTGCCCAACTATCGCTTGTGGAATATTCTTTTCCAAGGGAAATTCCTCCAGCAAGCTCAATCATTTCTGACTGCAAAAAGTTTTGCCCAGCAACACTTCCAAGTTGCCCTCCCATTACAAAAGCAGAAACTTTTTCATCTTCGGGGATTTTACTGACAATTTCAGCAATTTCAGCAAATTTTTCTTCCATATAAGTTATCACTTCGTTTGCTCTCTCGGACGCTCCGAAATAATCGCCTAGCATAGTGAGGGTTTTGTAAGTGTCCTCAATTGTTTCAGCGTGGACAGCCATATACTCTATTCCAAGATTTTCCACAGCAGTTTTAGTTTTATCGTCAAATGCTCGATTTATAAACAAAGTTGGTTCAAAAGTAGCAAGTGCTTCAAGGTCAACAACTCCACGTCCTACAGTGCCAGCATTATCCAAAAATCCGTCAGTGTCCGTCCAAAACTTAGTTTTAGCATTAATCGCAACTACATTTTCAGTAATTTGCAAAGCCTTCAAAAATGGCACAACTACAGCATAAGTTGAAGCTACAGTAATATTATCGCTGTCCTCTGGCACTTCCAAAACGTCGTCGGAAGCGTCGATTACAGTTTCAAATGGATAAGTTTGTGCAGTAGTTTGGGCAGTTGTAGCTGAAGTTTCCACTTGACTATTCTTTTTATTATTGCATGCAGAAAGGGAAATTGTCAAGGTTAAAGCCAGTAAAATTGCAATTATTTTTTTCATTTAATCTTCCTTTTTCGCTATTTATTTTTCAAAAATGCTTTCGTCAACTGTAATGTTGATTTCCTCATCGCCCTCAATTGTAACAATAAGTTTGTTAAATAATTTTACAGAAGCACCTTGCACATTTTCAGCGATAACTCTAAGAGGTCCTGAACTATTGCCCGCAAGCCCTGTGTAACCCTCGTGATTTTCGCTGTCAACAAGTGGGTAACCGTTCAGTGCGTATGCAATTATCAAGGCTTTTCTCTCGTTATTTGCGTCAAGAACTCCTTCTTCAAGAGCTTCTAAATTATAAGTTGAAAGTAGGTCATTTTTGTATCCGTCCTCAGCGTAAACTGTTACTGAAACAGGGTTTTCAATCCCTTCAACTTCCCCAGCAATTAAGTTTACAAAGTTCCAAATGTCAACACCCTCGCACTCTCCAATTTCAAGAACGGAGTAAGTATCACGAACAATGTAGCCAGTTAACGCTTCTAATTGAGCAACAGTGAAGGTTTCTCGCCATTCGTGTACTTCATTTTTGACAACAAATTCAAATTCGTAGTCCAAAAATTCAGCATAAATGTCACTCATTTCATGTCCCCAAGTTTGAATATCATTTGCAGTAACTTCAATTGCTGTCACATTTTCACAGAAAAGTTCACCATTTATAGCGGATTCATCTTCTTGCGGAACAACTAATTTCAAAGGACCACCTAAATTGCCGATTTCTCCAAAAAATCCGTCAGAATTTTCATCTTGCACAAGAGGATATCCATATTTTGCAGTTTCATCAGTCTGTCCGATTCCAAAAGCCAGCATTGCTGAAATATTCCCTTTATCTGGGGAAATGTAGTTTTGATAATTTTGCCCTTTTAATAATGAAAGAGAAATTGTTTTAGTTTCCCCATTTCCGTAGTGAACAATCACATCGCCAGCGTTACTCATTAAGCCAATGTCCGTTAAAATATTGTAAAGTGGAACACCTCTGTAACGTTCTTCGTAGCTGTTTGCGTTTTCGCTGTTTACTACGCTATAATCATAAGTTTTAGCGTCAATTTGCATAGCTTCAATTTCCGCCACTGTGTAAGTCATTTCTTTTTCTAAACCCTCACCGTAGAAAGAAACTTCGCTTTTTGAAAGGCTGTCATAAGGAGCTTCTAAGTGGGAATAGGTGTCCATTTCGATAGTTACATTTATTGAAACTACATTGGCTAAAAACTCAGCATTTTCAGTTGTAGTTTTTGGTAAAATAACAGCTAAAGGTCCTCCGCTATTGTTTACAGAATAGGTTGTAGGGTCGCTATCTGACAAAGGATTTAAGGAAACTTCTCCCTCATATCCTGCTGAATTTTCGTCAATTACTAAAGGAGAGCCATTTTTTGCAAAAGCTAAAATAGGAGATAATTCAGCCTTAACTTCCTCACCGTCGGAAGTGTTTTTTCCAAGCCCGAAAATTCTGTCAATGTCGGTAGTTAAAACTTCACCATTTTCCGAAGTGAAAGTTACAGTTCCAACAGTTCCAGGAACTTTTGCATATTCCATTAAGAAATATTCAAGGTCAACTCCCTCATAAATGTCAAGTTCTTCAACTTCATAAATATCCTTAACTTTTGCAGTTTGAGCAACTTTAAAGTCCACATTTTCACCGTAAATAATGTCTTCAATTTCACCAACTGAAATATTTTCATTTGCAATAGTTTCCTCTTTCCAGTTTGTAATGTTTAAGGAAATTGTATTGTTTGAAAGTGCGTTATAATCAGCATTATCACTGTATTTGTGAGTGTTATATTGAATGTTTTCACCGGCAATAATTTCGTTTACAAATTGAACTTGATAAGAGCCGTTTGCGTGGTAATATTGAGTTTTTCCAAATACAATTCTAAAAGGTCCACCGCTGTTTCCAAGACCTGATAAATAGCCATTATCAAAGGTAGAAATTGTGTAAGGATAGCTGTTTACACCATAAGCAAGCAACACAGGATAACCCGAATTAACAAGGTCGCTATTTGACGGTGCATATGACCCGTCCCCAGTGTCTAAAGCATTTTTTTGATAAAATCCAAACACATCGGGATAGGATAAAGTTTCCACAGAAAAAGTTTCGTTAGAAGGGTGTCCGTCCGCAGCAATAAAGCTAATTAAAGTGTTTCTTGAGTCTGCTCGCCCCATATCTTCGGCAGTTCTCATACCTAAATAAGTGAGCATTTTGTACAAATCAAGTCCCTCATACTCATTTACATACCAATAAGCATTGTTAGCTAGGGAATAACGTTCTCTAAAGCCAATTCCACCCTCGATTACGTCATTATTTTCATCATATTTAACTAAGTTTTCAAGTTCCTCCAAAGTCATAGTGAACTCACGTCCTAACGCTCCACCACGGATTGTCAAAATATAGTCTAAATAATCGGAAGAATCATAGCTTTCGTTGTCGGCTAAAGTATGCTTAAATCCAGGAGTTACTTCCTCTTGAATGTAAATATAAGCTACATTGTCGAAAGTTGTGTAATTGTTTTCGGTTGAATATTTATTTCCGTCAAAAACAAGTTTTAAACAACCGTCATCGTTGTTCAATTCCTCAATATATCCAAGAGGAACAGCTTCCTCCGTTTCACCGTCATAAACAAAAGGAGAAGAAATTTCTCCGTCAACAGTTCCAATTCCGTAAGCTATGATAATAGGCTCATTATTTTCGTGGGCTTTAGTAATATCTTCTATTTTAATTGTTGCAATAGTCGCCCTTTCATCGTTGCGAAGCTCAACAGCATAAGCATTATCTGTGAGGAAAATTCCATTATCTCCGTCAGTCATTTCGTTTATAATATAGTATAAATCCACACCCTCGTAGATAAATTCACCAGTTGAATCGCTGTAAATTCCGCGGACAATTCCCTCATTTTTATTTTCAAGTTCACGAACTGAAAGGGGGATACTTGTGTCAACAGCAGGCCCCTCAACAGTAACAGTTGCTCCAGTAATTGCGTCAATTGCATATGGAAGAACGTCATCTGTAGTAATTCCGCCATTTGTAATGTGCTTATATTCGGAAGTTTCAAAGTCAATTCCTTCGAATATTTCCACACTTTTTTCAATTTCGGGTGAAACTTCTCCCGTTTCTTTGGAATTTTCGTCACTTTCACAAGCGGTAGCAAGTAACATAAACGATGCTAAAAATAATGCCAATAATTTTTTCATTTTTTGCCCAATCCTTTCTCCTTAAATAAAATAAAAAGTTGCTCCTTAAAGAAAAGAAAGCAACCTAAATAAACCGCATAAGCAGTAAAAAAAGTTCATTCTTTCCAAAAAAGGGAGGCAAAACAGTTTCCCGCTTTACCCAACGTTTATTTTTCCACAAAAAATGACAGGAAAAGTAAATCGAATGAAAACAACTATTTATAAATTATAAATTTAATTATAAACAATTTCACAAAAAAAGTCAAACTAAATTATAAATTAAAAGTATTTTTCAAAAAGGACAATTTTTCGGCAGAATATTATTTTTTTACAGTGAATATTTATTAATAGAAGTAGTTTCAGAAAGGAATGGTGTTTTATGGAGAACATTTCCTTGTTAATTTACAGTGATGAAAGTGACTATCAATTTGAGGAAGAAAGGCGAATTACATACAAAGATTTGCTTGTGATAGAAATTGTCTTTTCAGTGGGATTGTACGGAACTTTAGCAGTTTTAAGGTGTGTAAAGCCTCATATTTACGGAATTTTTTCCGAATATTTGAAATTAAAACTTAACACTTCTTTCACAGCGGACAAAATTGTCAGCGATAAAATGGAGAAAGTGAGAAAGTTTTTTGACGTGTAAATCTATTTAAAAAAATAAGAAAGGAATGACAAATTATTAAAATTAAAAATAAAATTTCTATTAAGTTCAGCTTTTTTGCCTGCCTTGCAATCCTTTCCTTTTTCGATAGGACAGGATTGTTCCTTTTATCCATTATAGCAAGCATTATCCACGAGTTCGGGCATATTGCTATGATAAAATTTTTCAGCGGAAAAGTTGAAAAAATTACCTTTTATGGTGGAGGAATAAAAATTTCTACAAGGGAAAATTTTCTTAATTACAAAGAAAATATGTTAGTTTTGTCCGCTGGGATAATTTGTAATTTCTCACTGTTTTTAATTTATTTTTTTGTAGAAAGTGCATTATTTCAAGTGTTTGCTGTAATGAATTTAATCATCGGAAGTTTTAACCTACTTCCCCTAAGACATTTCGATGGTGGAAAGATGTTAAACCTTGCATTACAGCGGTATTATCCAGCAAAATCTGAATTTATTTCCAAGGCAATAAGCTTAGTTTTTATAGGAATTATCTTAACATTTTCCATTTATTTGGCGGTTATAAATCAAGTAAATTACCTGCTTTTAGCTTCACTTTTGTTTATTTTTGTAAGTGAATTTTTTTCATAGTTGAAATTTCTTTTAAAATAGTATATAATAAAATAAATATGCAGTTAAACCTCTATGAGAAAGGATAGGTCATATTAATGTTAAGAGAAAAAATTGAGAAAGTTTTATTGAACGTGCAAAAGCCAGCTCGCTATATCGGCGGGGAATTTGGTAGCGTTCATAAAGATAAAAGTAAGGTAGATGTGCGGTTTGCCTTTTGTTTCCCCGACACTTATGATGTGGGAATGTCCCACCTTGGAATGAAAATCCTTGTTGCTTTGAAAAATCAAAGGGAGAATTATTGGTGTGAGCGTGTTTTTGCTCCATTGCCTGATTTTGAGAAGGAAATGCGTGAAAATGACATTCCTCTTTATGGTTTAGAAAGCCTTGAAGCTATTAAAGATTTCGATTTTATTGGCTTTACTTTGCAATATGAGCTTTGCTATACTACAGTTTTAAATATGCTTGATTTAGCTGGTTTGCCAGTAAAATCTAAGGATAGAACGGACTTGTTTCCAATAGTTGTGGCGGGTGGACCATGTGCTTGTAACCCTGAGCCATTGGCGGATTTCATCGACATTTTTATCCTTGGTGAGGGGGAGGAAGTTAACCTTGAACTAATGGATTTGTACGCAAAAATGAAGCCGAATAATCCTACAAAAACTGAATTTTTGCGTGAAGCCTGTCAGATTAAGGGCGTTTATGTGCCTGAATTTTATGACGTTGAATACAATGATGACAAGACCATAAAATCGGTGCAACCTAATATTGAACAAGCTCCAAAAACTGTGGAAAAAAGACTGATTTCCGACTTTGATAAGGTTTATTATCCAGATAATTTTGTTGTTCCTTTTACAGAAATTGTACATGATAGGGCAGTTGTTGAGGTTTTGCGTGGTTGTGCGAGAGGTTGTCGTTTTTGTCAAGCTGGGTTCATTTATCGTCCTTTAAGAGAGAAAAATGTTGACACAATTACAAACCAACTTCAATGTTTATGCGAAAATACAGGTTATGAGGAGGTTTCACTTTCCTCACTTAGTACAAGTGATTATTCCGATATAGAGGGAATGTTGAATAGTATAACTGATTATACCCTTGGAAATAACGTGAATTTGTCCTTACCTTCAACGAGAATTGACAATTTTTCTCAAGGTTTAATGGACAAGCTAAAACAAATTAGAAAGACAAGTTTAACTTTTGCACCCGAAGCCGGAAGCCAGCGTTTGCGTGATGTTATCAATAAAAATATCACTGAAGAAGAAATTTTTTCAACCTGCAAAATGGCGTTCGAGGGCGGTTATTCTAATGTAAAATTATACTTTATGATGTCGCTTCCTACCGAAACTTTGGAGGATATGAAGGCAATTGCTAAAATTGCAGAAAAAGTTGTTGATTTATACTTTGAGGTGCCAAAAGAATTGCGTGGAAAAATGCTTACAGTATCAATTTCTTGTGCAACTTTTGTGCCAAAACCTTTCACTCCATTCCAATTTGAACCACAGGACACAATGGAAAAAATTAAAGAAAAACAAAGTCATTTGTTAAAGTCAATTTCTTCCAAAAAAGTCCGTGTAAGTTGGCATGATAGCAAGGTTTCACTTCTTGAAGCTGTCCTTGCGAAAGGGGATAGAAAGCTTTGCGACGTGGTTTATTCTGCGTGGAAAAAAGGTGCAAATTTAGATGCTCAAGACTATTTATTCCGTTTTGATTTGTGGGAAGAAGCATTTGCAGAATGTGAAGTTTCTCCAGAATTTTACGCTAATAGAAAACGTGATTATGAGGAAATTTTGCCTTGGGACCACTTGGATTATTTGGTGTCAAAAAATTATTTAATTAAGGAAAATAAAAAGGCTCACCAAGCTGTTACAACGAAAAATTGTATGGAACAATGTAGCGGTTGTGGAATAAAAAGCGAAACAGGAGGGCTTTATTGTGGTAAAAGATAGTATTGATGTAAGGCTCGTTTTTAGTAAAAAAGATAGGGCAAGATTTATTTCCCACCTTGATTTAATGCGAACAATGACGAGGGCGTTTAACCGCGGAAAAATCCCAATTTGGTACACACAAGGGTTCAATCCGCACCCTTATATAATGTTCCCACTGGCTCTTTCTTTAGGTGTTGAGAGCGAAACTGAAATAATGGATATTCGCTTGACAAAAGAAATGGATATTGATGAAGTTGTAGCAATTATGAACAAGCAATTGCCTGAATCTTTAGCTATTGTGACAGGTTTTTATCCAGTGAAAAAGCATACTGATATTGTTAAGGCTGAGTATAAAATTGAAATAAAAACTGCTCTTTCTGGTGTGGAATTATTGAAAAAATTCGAGGAATTTATCGCAAAGGAAAAGATTGAAGTTGAGAAAAAAACTAAGCGAAAAGGAATTTCTACCCTTGACATAAAACCGCATATTGACGTGTTTGATGTGGGAATTTCAGATGATGTTTTAACTTTCGGTTTGAAGTTTCCAGCGGGGACAGTTTTAAATTTAAACACAACTTTATTAACTGATGAATTTGCTAAGTTTTTAGGACTTGGATTTGAAAGAATTGACGTTAAAAGAATTAACATTTTTGCTCAAAACGAAGAAATTTTTAGATAAGTCGAATAGTGTTGCCTTTTGTAAGAAATGTACAAAAATTATAACCGACTTTAGTATTTATTTTTCATTGCAATTGATAAAAATTAACAAATACTCTTGCAATAAGTTTGGGATTGTGATATAATATTAAAGCATTTAGATGTCCGTCGGTCTTTCTGACGGGGGTTAGTGCCAAACTCTTAAGTAATTTGAGAGATGACATTAAAGCGGGCAGTCCTCTGTTTTGCAACCTTTGTTTGTAGGTTGCTTTAATAAAAAACACGAATGTCTGAAAATTTTAGGAGGTATTTAAAGTGGATGCTTTAAAACTAATTTCAAACAGTTCTTTAAAAGAAGAAACACCTGCAATTTTTATCGGTGATACTGTAAAAGTTCACGTAAGAATTAAGGAAGGAGAAAAAACTCGTATCCAATTATTTGAAGGTACAGTTATCTCCAAAAAACACGGTGGAATTCACGAAACTTTCACTGTAAGACGTCTTGCACACGGTGTTGGCGTTGAAAGAGTTTTCCCTGTTCACTCACCTATCGTTGAAAAGGTTGAGATTGTAAGAAAAGGTAAAGTTCGTCGTGCTAAACTATACTATCTACGTGATAGAGTTGGTAAAGCAGCAAAAGTTAAAGAAGCACGCAGATAAGTGCATTATTGTAGGATTTAAACTACAAGTTTTAAATTGGGGCTGTATAGCCCCTTTTTTGCTATTATTTAATTTTTATTGAAAGAGGTATTCTTTGTTATGGAACAACAAAATACTGAAAAAAATGTTAGTTTAATAGATGAAATTTGCGACTGGATTCATACGATTTTGTTCGCATTGTTTGTAATTTTGATAATTTTTACTTTTGTTTGCAAGCAAGTAAGAGTTGACGGAATTTCTATGATGAACACTCTTGTAAATGATGATAGATTGCTAGTTTCGAACTGGTTTTATTCTCCAGAAGTTGGGGATATTGTAGTTGTAAGAAGTGAAGGTTTGCAAAAAGATATTGTAAAGCGTATTGTTGCAACTCCTGGGCAAAAAGTTGATATTGATTTTAATCAAGGGATAGTTTATGTTGACGATGTTGCAATTGATGAACCTTACATTGCTGAACCTACTTATCTTGACGAATACGGACATGATTATCCTGTAATTGTACCAGAGGACAGCTATTTTGTTTTAGGGGATAATCGAAACCACTCTACTGATAGTAGAGATAGTCGAGTTGGATTTGTTCCAAGGGAAGATATTGTGGGGAAAACTATATTTAGAATTTATCCATTTGATAGTTTTGGAGTAGTTGAATAAGCCCTACAGAGAGGAATGTTATTTTATGGCTGAAAAGCGACAAAATTTTGGTAAAAAAACTGATGCACAAAAAGCGAAAAGTGCAAAAAAAAATAGCCACAGAAATAAAAATAGTAACAAGTATTTAAGAAATGCTTCTGCTAATAAAGTTACCGAAAAAGTTAAGCCTGAAAAGAAAAAGCGTGATAAAAGTAAGCCAGCGGATAACATAAATTCACAGTATAATATACAGTGGTTTCCGGGGCATATGGCGAAAACTAGGCGTTTGATTGATGCGAATTTAAGGCTTGTTGATGCTATTGTTGAAATTATTGACGCAAGAATTCCTTTTAGTAGCAAAAACCCTGAAATGGACGGCATGACGGGGAGTAAACCTAAGATTATTATCTTAAATAAAGCTGATAGTGCCGATGAAAGTGTTACTGCGAAATGGCTTAATTACTATAAAAATAAAGGAATTTTAGCTATTGCAACCGACTGCCGTACTGGTAAGGGTGTGAACAAGTTTATGACCGCTTTGAGGGAACTTCTCTCTGTGCAAATTGAATCTTGGGAACGCAAAGGTATGGTGGGGCGACCTATTAGAATTATGATTGTTGGAATTCCAAATGTTGGGAAATCTTCCTTTATAAATAAGCTTGCAAAATCCAAAAGGGCAAAGGTTGAGGATAGACCTGGTGTTACTCGTGGAAAACAGTGGGTAACTTTAGATAAAGACCTTGAATTACTTGATATGCCTGGTGTTTTGTGGCCTAAGTTTGAGGATAAAACCGTTGGGGAACATTTAGCTTTTACAGGGGCTGTAAAAGATGACATAATGGACCTTGAATACCTTGCTGTAAGGCTTTTAGAGTATTTGAATATTGATTATAAAAAGAATATTTTTGATAGATATGGTGTTGAAACGCAGGAAAATGAATCGGGAGTTTCTATCCTCGAAAAAATTGGTAGCAAACGTGGATTTTTAATCGCTGGTGGAGAAATTAACACCGAAAGAACTGCTATTATTTTTATTGATGAATTCCGTGCGGGGAAACTAGGGAGAATTACTTTGGAACAACCCGATTTTGACCCTACAAAGGAAAAGGGGAAAAGCTAATGGAATTGTTTCAATATGACAAGGCGGTTAGGGAGAAATTCCCTGTAATATGTGGAGTTGACGAAGCTGGGCGAGGGCCTTTGGCTGGCGACGTTTTTGCGGCGGCTGTGATTTTGCCTCCTGATTTGATTATTGAGGGGATAAATGATAGCAAGAAAATTTCCGAGAAGAAAAGGGAACTTTTGTTTGATGAAATTATCGAAAAGGCTGTGACATATTGCATTGCTACCGCTAGTGTTGAAGAAATTGACGAAATTAACATATTAAACGCGTCGTTGCTTGCTATGAAAAGGGCGATGGAGGGGCTAAATTCTTCCTTTAACCTTGGGTTAATCGACGGAAATAAGTGCCCTAAGGACACCGAATTCACTTTGGCAGCTGTTGTTAAAGGTGATGGAACTTCTCAAAGCATTGCGGCGGCTTCAATCCTTGCAAAAGTTGCAAGGGACAGATATATGAAGAAACTTGACGAGAAATATCCACAGTACAAATTGGCTCAACATAAGGGTTACGGCACAAAATTGCATTACGAACTTTTAGATGAGCATGGAATTTGTGAGATTTATCGTAAAAGTTTTTTCAAAAAGCGAAAAGTAAAAGGAATTGACTAAATGACAACTCGTGAACTTGGAAATATTGGTGAAGATTTTGTTTGTAGTCGGCTTAGTTTGGCTGGTTTTGAGATTTTAGAGAGGAATTTTACCATTAAAGGTGGAGAAATTGACATTATTGCAAAAAAAGGCGAAATCATTGCTTTTGTTGAAGTAAAAGCGAGGAAAAGAGATACTTTAGCAAGTGGATATGAAGCGATTACAAGGAAAAAAATTGAGAATATGACTAAGGCTGTAAATGCCTATTTGACTAAGGAAAATTGCCAGTTGCAACCAAGATTTGACAGTGCAATTTTAACCATTCACGAAGGGTTTGTGGAGGAAATGGAGTATATTGAAAACTCTTTTGATGCTACAGACTTGGATTTTTAAGTTTTTATTTTAACATATTAATATATTATTGATAAAAGAAAGGACAGAGTTTTATGTTTTACAAAAGTACAAGAGATAGTAAGGTAAATGTTCAATCAGCAAATGCGATTGTTCAAGGAATTTCCGAAGAGGGCGGTTTATTCGTTCCTGCTTCAATCCCAAAAATTACTTTAGAGGATATTAAATCCCTTGAAAATTTGGAGTATAGTAGCCGTGCGGACTTTGTTTTTTCAAAATTTTTGACAGATTTTACCGCTGAAGAAATTAAACATTGTGTTGAAAGTGCTTATAATGCCAAAAAATTTGCAACAAAAAATATTGCTGAAATTGCACATTTAAAAGAAGGAGTTTATATGCTTGAATTATGGCATGGACCTACTTGTGCATTCAAAGATATGGCGCTTCAAATTCTTCCGTTTTTGCTTACAACTTCTGCTAAAAAAATTAAATGTGACAAGGATATTGTTATCTTAGTTGCAACGTCAGGAGATACTGGAAAAGCTGCTTTAGAGGGCTTTAAAGACGTTGACGGAACTAAAATTATGGTCTTTTATCCAGAGGACGGAGTTTCTCAGGTTCAAAAGAAACAAATGACTACTCAAGAGGGTAAAAATGTCGGAATTTGTGCTATTAAAGGTAACTTTGACGATGCACAAAACGGTGTAAAAGCAATTTTTACTGATAAAGCTATGAAAAATACTTTCGATGAGAATAATATGATGCTTTCTAGTGCAAACTCAATTAACTGGGGACGTCTTGCACCTCAAATTATTTACTATATCAGCACTTATGCTGAACTTGTGAAAAATGAGGAAATCGCCCTTGGTGAAAAGGTAAATGTTGTTGTTCCAACAGGAAATTTTGGTAACATTTTGGCTGCTTATTATGCGAAAGAAATGGGACTTCCAATCAACAAACTTATCTGTGCTTCTAATAAAAACAGCATTTTAACTGACTTTATTAAGACAGGTGTTTATGACAGAAATAGAGATTTTTACACTACAATTTCACCTTCAATGGATATTTTAATTTCAAGTAATTTGGAAAGACTTCTTTATCATATGACAGGGGAAAATGACGCACTTATCAATGAGTGGTTTAATTCTTTAGCACAAAATGGAAAGTACGAAATTAGCGACGATGTTAAGGCGAAAATTTCTGCTGATTTTTATGCTGGTTGCTGTGATGATAAGGAAACTAAAGAGCTAATTAAGAGTATTTTTGACCAATATTCTTACACTTGCGACACTCATACTGCTGTTGCGGTTAAGGTTTATCAAGATTATAAGGCGCAAACTGGGGACGAAACTAAGACGATTATCGCTTCCACTGCTGACCCTTATAAATTCTCATCAAGTGTTCTTGAAGCTTTGACTGAAACTGTGCAAGAAGGGGACGAATTTGATATTGTTGACAAACTTCATGAGGTTTGTAAAAATGAAGTTCCTGTTTCAATTTCAAATTTAAGAGCAATTGAAAGTATTTACAATGATATTATTGAAAAAGACGGAATGAAAGATTATGTCATCGAAAAAATTGTTGCGAAAAAATAAAATTTATTGCAATAATAAAGGACAAAAAATATAACAGGTGGTGGCAAAAGTGGCACTTTTCGCAATTGGAGATTTGCATTTATCCTTTGGTACAAACAAGCCTATGGACATTTTTCGTGGCTGGGAAAATTATGTTGATAAGATAAAAGAAAACTGGGAAAATAACGTTAAACCTGAGGATACTGTGGTTTTAATCGGTGATACATCTTGGGCAATGAGCTTTGATGATGCTGTTGCTGACTTCGCTTTTGTTAACAATTTACCTGGAAAAAAAATTATTTTAAAGGGAAATCACGATTATTGGTGGAATACTGTGAGCAAGATGAATAAGTTTTTCGCCGAGAATAATTTTGACACTTTGAACATTTTGCATAACAACCATTTTCAGTATGAGAATTATGGGATTTGCGGAACCCGTGGTTGGATAAATGAAACGGAAGTTTCTGCTGATAAAAAAGTGTTACTTCGTGAGGCTGGAAGGCTTGAAACTTCACTTTTATCAGTGAAAAAAGCTGGCCTTGAACCTTTGGTTTTTCTGCATTATCCACCAGTTTATTCGGTGAATATTAATGTGGAAATTCTTGATGTGTTGAACAAATATAGCATAAAACAGTGCTTTTATGGGCATATACACGGTCGTTCCTGCGATTATGCTATTAATGGCGTGCGTGACGGAATTGATTTTAAGTTGCTTTCTTGTGATTATATACAATTTAATCCTTATAAAATATTGTAATTTGTGCAAAAGGTAAAATAATTTATTGTAGTTATAAAGGTATAGCAATGTTAAGAATTATGTGTTATAATTTACCTTGATATGTTGATTGAACATAATGATAATTAAAATGACGGAGGAAAAAAATGAGTTTAAAATCAGTTAATAATGTTGAAACAAACAAATATGAATTAGAGGTGGAAGTTAGCGCTGCTGACTTCGAAGTTGCTGTAGAAAAAGCATTCCAAAAAGCAAAGAAAAAAGTTAACGTTCCTGGATTTAGAGCGGGTAAAGCTCCAAGAAAAGTTGTAGAAAAAATGTACGGCGAAGGTGCATTCTATGATGAAGCTATCAACGAAATTTATCCAGAAGTTGCTTCTAAAGCAGTTGAAGAAGCTAAACTTGACTTAGTTGACAGACCTGACGTTGAAGTTGTTTCTGTTTCTAAAGAAGAAGGCGTACTTTTCAAAATGACTTGTACTGTTAAACCAACTGTTGAAGTTGGAAACTATAAAGGTATTGAAGTAGAAAAAGTAGTTGAAGCTGTTACTGATGAAGCTGTTGAAGCTGAAATCGAAAAATTAAAACAACAAGGTACAAGAATTATCACTGTTGAAGACAGAGCTGCTCAAATGGGCGACGATGTTGTTATCGACTTTGAAGGTTTCCTTGATAACGTTGCTTTCCCAGGTGGAAAGGGAGATAACTTTACACTAGGTCTTGGAAGTGGTCAATTTATCCCAGGATTTGAAGAAAAAGTTGTTGGACACAATATCGGTGAAGAATTTGACGTTGACGTTACTTTCCCAGAAGAATATCAAGCTCCTGATCTTGCTGGAAAAGCTGTTGTATTTAAAATTAAATTACACGAAATTAAAGCTAAAGAACTTCCAACTTTCGATGACGAATACGTAAAAGACGTTACTGAATTCGATACAGTTGAAGAAGTTAAAGCTGATATTACAAAAAAATTAACTGAAGTTGCTGAAAACAAAGCTGAAGCTGAATTTGAAGGCAAGTTAATGGACGTTGTTATCGACGGATTAACTGCTGAAATTCCTGAAGTTATGTTTGAAAGACGTATTGACGATATGGTAAATGACTTTGGAAGAAGACTTTCACAACAAGGTCTAAACATGGAAATGTACCTACAATACACTAATATGGAAATGGCTTCATTCAGAAAAACTTTTGAAGAACAAGCAAGAAGACAAGTTAAACTTCGTCTTGCTCTAGAAAAAGTTGCTGAACTTGAAAACGTTGTTATTGACGAAGCGGCTGTAGAAGAAGAATTCGCTAAAATCGCTGAACAATACAAAATGGAAGTTGCTCAAGTTAAACAATTTATCGCTGTTGAAGAATTGAAAAAAGATATGGCTGTTGAAAAAGCAGCAAATCTTGTTAAAGAAAACGCGGTAGTTAAATAATAACTAAATAAATTTTTTTCATTAAGTAAGCTTAAATTTTTTAGGCTTACTTAATGTCAAATTATGAAAGGAATGGTAGTAATGAGTTTAGTCCCTTATGTAATCGAGCAAACAAGTAGAGGAGAAAGGTCTTATGATATTTTTTCAAGACTTTTAAATGACAGAATTATTGTTTTATCCGAAGATGTAAATAGTACAACTGCCAGCCTTATTGTCGCACAATTGTTGTATTTAGAGAGCCAAGACCCTGAAAAAGATATAAGTTTTTATATTAATAGCCCAGGTGGTTCTGTAACTGACGGACTTGCGATTTATGACACAATGCAATATATAAAATGTGATGTATCCACAATTTGTATCGGTATGGCGGCTTCAATGGGTGCGTTCCTACTTTCTTCCGGTACAAAAGGTAAGAGATTTGCTCTACCAAACAGCGAAATTATGATTCACCAACCGCTAGTAGCTGGTGGGGGAATTCAAGGTCAAGTTACTGATATTAATATCAGAGCTAACCACTTGCTTAAAATGAAAGAGAATTTGAATAGAATTCTAAGTGAAAACACTGGAAAAGATATTGAAATTATCAAGCAAGACACTGAAAGAGATAATTTTATGTCAGCTCAAGAAGCTCTTGAGTACGGCATTATCGATAAAGTTATTGATAAAAGATAAGGTTTAAGGCGAAAGAAATTTTCGTTTGCAGTTTTTGGTTAGTATTAACAAATTTAAAATTTGAACTTCCGAAAACGTGCAGAAAGGAATGGGCATTTTAATGTCAAGTAATGATAAAATTAAAAATTGTAGTTTCTGCGGAAAGCCTGAAAGCAAGGTTAGAAACCTATTTTCTGCACCAACTGCAAATATTTGTGATGAGTGTGTTCTTTATTGCTATGAAATTTTAGCGGAACAAGAGGGTTTTATCCCTGCACAAGCTCAAACTGATAGAAGAAAAAAAGGTAAAAATGAAAAAGTTATATTAACTGTACCTGTTGAAATTAAGAAAGTTCTTGACGAATATATTATTGGTCAAAATGAGGCTAAAATTTCTCTTGCAGTGGCAGTTTATAATCATTACAAACGTATCAATTCCGAACTAGACAACGATGTAGAAATCCAAAAAAGTAACGTTTTGCTTTTAGGGCCTACAGGTGTTGGTAAAACCGCTATGGCACAAACTTTGGCGAAAATTTTAAATGTTCCATTTGCAATTGCTGACGCTACTACTTTGACTGAAGCTGGTTATGTTGGCGATGACGTTGAAAATGTGTTGTTAAGACTTATTCAAGCGGCTGATTTTGACATTGAAGCTGCTGAAAAAGGTATTATTTATATTGATGAAATTGACAAAATTGCAAGAAAATCTGAAAACACTTCCATTACTCGTGATGTAAGTGGTGAGGGCGTTCAACAAGCACTTTTGAAAATTATTGAGGGAACTGTTTCTAATGTTCCTCCTCAAGCTGGTAGAAAACACCCTCATCAAGAAATGTTGCAAATTGATACAAAGAACATTTTGTTCATTTGCGGTGGTGCATTTGATGGGCTTGAACAAAACATCAAAAAACGTACTGATGACTCTACTCTTGGCTTTGGTGGAAACATTAAAGGCAACAAAAAAGAGGTAAATGACGTTCTTAAAAAAGTTACTCCACAAGATTTGGTGAAATTTGGATTAGTTCCTGAGTTAATAGGACGTTTGCCAGTTATCACGATTCTTGAGGAACTTGATGAAGATGCATTGGTTAAAATTTTGACACTTCCTAAAAATGCGTTGGTTAAGCAATATTCAAAATTGTTCGAAATCGATGGTGTGGACTTAGTTATTGAGGACGAGGCACTTACTGAAATTGCTAAAAAAGCTATCGAATTAAAGACTGGCGCTAGGGGACTTCGCTCTATTTTAGAAGGCGCGTTAAGACAGGTTATGTTTGAAGTTCCATCAAATAATGATATTGATACTGTTACAATTACAGCTGATTGTATTACTAATGAAGCTGTGCCTGTTATCACGCAAACAGGAAAAAAACAGCTTAAAAAAGCTATCTAATTTATTGTTTTTGTATTCTTCTCTTTTGGGAAGAATACAAAAATGTTATTTTATTATGGAGAAGTATCGAAGTGGTCATAACGAGAACGACTCGAAATGTGCAAGGTGCAGTCTCTACTAAAAAGCCGTAAAACCGCATGGTTACAGGGTTTTTAAGCCATCACAGGTGAGAAAAATTGAGCTGCTGCTCACACTTTGCTCACAGTTATCCGAAAAATAAAATATTGATGAATTAAAGTTTACTTTGATTTCTTATCGGGAAACCGATTTAAGATACGTGGAGACGTATCGAAGTGGTCATAACGAG
>CAYJLB010000007.1:0-66156 GCA_964370845.1 uncultured Oscillospiraceae bacterium | reverse complement strand
CCCGCTGTTTTTCAGTGGTAAGGGTTATTTATTTTGTGCGTGGTCGCACTGACCATATCACGTTTTTCTTTTATAGTGTGGGAAAGATTTGTGCCCGCTGTTTTTCAGTGGTAAGGGCTATTTATTTTGTGCGTGGTCAAACTAGTATTTTATATATTAAATAATTTCTTTGTATTTTCGGTACAAATGTTGATAATCTTTTGGGGGTCTTCCCCTTTTAATTCGCCAATTTTAACCGCAAGGAGTGCAATCATATCGGAGGTGCAAATTTTCCCTCTATTAGGGACTGGAGCCATATAAGGTGCGTCCGTTTCAAGGAGCAATTTTTCCAAAGGAATAATTTCCAGTGCCTCCACAGCTTTTTTTGCATTTGGGAAAGTAAGCACTCCTGTAAAACTAATATGAAGCCCTAAATTCAACAGCTCTTTTGCAGTTTCCTTTGAACTTGAGTAGCAATGTACTACTCCTCTTGGCTTGTATTTTTTTAGCATATCAAGGCAGTCTTTTGTAGCCTCTCTTGAATGAATAATTACAGGCAAATCAAGGTCTTTTGCTAAAATTAATTGCTTTTCAAAGACTTGTTTTTGTAGTTCTTTATTGTCCTTTGTCCAGTAATAATCAAGTCCAATCTCCCCTACAGCAACAACTTTTTCATACTTCGCCATTTCTCTCATAATTTCAATGTATTTGTCACCTTGTAAATTATCGCCCAATGTATTTACATCACTTGGGTGAATTCCTATTGATGTGTAAGCAAAATCATATTTTTTTGCTTGATTTATGCCAAATTCACAACTTTCAAGAGAAGTTCCCGCGTGAATAATTCCAACAACACCTTTGCTTTTTAAGTTGGAAAGAACCTCATCTCGATTTTCGTCAAATTTTCTGTCATCATAGTGACAGTGGGAGTCAAATATATTTTCTAACATTTTAAAAACATTCCTTTTCAAACATAACATTAAGGCTTTACAAAAAGCAAAGCCTTAATAAAAAACTATCTAATTTTTGCACCAACAGGCATGTCTTGATCTGGGAAAATAACGCCCGCTGCACCGTCTTTTAGGTCAGCAGCACAAATCATACCCTCGCTCAAAACCCCACGAAGTTTTACAGGTTTTAAGTTTGCAACAATAATAACTTTCTTTCCGATTAAATCTTCAGGTTTGTACCATTGAGCAATTCCCGAAACTACTTGTCTACCGCCCATTCCGTCGTCAAGCTGTAAGCAAAGCAGTTTGTTCGCCTTAGGAACAGGAGCACACTCTTTTACAAGAGCAACTCTAAGGTCAATTTTCATAAATTCGTCAATAGAAATTTCTGGAAGTAGTGGTTGAACTTCGATTGCATTTTCATCTTTTTCGCAAGTTTCGTTATTTGAAATAATTTGATTTAATTCTTCAATTTCTTTTTCAACGTCAATTCTTGGGAATAAAACGTCACCTTTTTGAACAGTGATGTTTTCCATAACATTGAATTTTCCAGCATTTTCGTAAGTAACAAATTCTTTTCCAACGCCGATTTGCTCAAATATTTTAGGCATAACAGCTGGCATAAATGGTTCCAATAAAGTAGCAGAAATTCTAATACTTTCAACTAAATTGTAAAGCACATTTGCAAGTTTAGGAGCATTCGCTTCCTCTTTTGCAAGCACCCAAGGAGCAGTTTCGTCAATATATTTATTAGCTCTTGAAACTAGCTTAAATATTTCAGCAAGCGCGTTATTTAATTGAGTTTCGTCAATAAATTTGTCAACATTCCCTCTTATTGAAGTTGCAAGAGAAATTAAATCCTCATCAAATTCAGTAGCTTCTCTAGTAGCAGGAATAGTTCCGCCAAAGTATTTATCCACCATTGCAACAGTTCTTGAAACTAAGTTACCAAGTCCGTTTGCAAGGTCGGAATTAATTCTGTTAATCATAATTTCATTTGAGAAAGAACTGTCAGCGCCAAGACCCATTTCTCTCATAATATGATATCTAATTGCGTCAGGTGAATATCTTTCCCCTAAAACAAATGGGTCAACAACATTTCCTAAAGATTTTGACATCTTTTGTCCGTTAAAAGTAATCCAGCCATGTACAGCAAGATGTTTTGGCAAAGGAAGTTCAAGTGCCATAAGAATTGCAGGCCAAATAAGTGCGTGGAAACGCATAATATCTTTCGCAATCATATGAGTATCACAAGGCCAGAATTTATCAAAATCAGCATAAGCATCATTTTTATAGCCAAGGGCAGTAATATAGTTTGAAAGTGCATCAATCCATACATAAACCACGTGGTCAGGGTCAAAACTTACAGGAACACCCCATTTGAATGAAGTTCTTGAAACACATAAATCTTCAAGTCCAGGTTTAATAAAGTTGTTTACAAGCTCAGTTGCTCTTGTTTTCGGTCTTAAAAATTCAGTATTTAACAATAAATCTTCAAGTCTATCCGCAAAGCTTGAAATTTTAAAGAAGTAAGCTTCTTCTTTCGCTTCGATAACATCTCTGTTACATTCAGGACATTTTCCGTCAACTAATTGTGAATCAGTCCAAAAACTTTCACAAGGTGTGCAATATTTGCCTTTGTACTCACCCTTATAAATAAAACCTTTGTCATAAAGGTCTTTGAAAATTTGTTGAACGGAGGATTTGTGGTAATCGTCAGTAGTTCGAATAAATCTATCATAATCCACATTCATATAAGTCCAAAGTTTTTTGAATATTTCAACAATATCATCAACATATTGTTTAGGTGTAATATTAGCTTCTTTAGCTTTTTCTTCGATTTTTTGCCCGTGTTCATCAGTACCCGTTAAAAACATAACCTCGTACCCTTGCATTCTTTTGTAACGTGCAATAGAATCACAAGCAACAGTTGTGTAACAATGCCCAATATGAGGATTTCCCGAAGGGTAATAAATTGGCGTTGTAATATAAAAAGTTTTTTTATCCATAATAAAAAACCATTCCTTTCAAACAATAATATTTATAGTTTATAATATTGATATTAATTTTATCATAATTTAATAAAAATTACAACAATAATTTGACAAAAAAAGAATTGCAGAGTTCCGTACTCTGCAATAAAAAATAATAAAAAAAGAAAAAAGTATGTGTAGAACAAAAGAAAGGATACAACAAGTGGATATTAAAATAAAATAAAATAAAAAATCATTTAATACCACTATTATTATATAACAATTATTGTATAAGGTCAACAAAAAAAATAGATAATTTACTGCAATAATAAATTTTGTAAGTATGCACAAAATTCCGCAATTTCTTTTGTGAAACAATACACTTTTGATTAATTATTTTACCAAATAAAAAGGCGAAAATGGGGATAAATAAAAGAAAAAAAGAAGAAAACACACTTTGCAAACCCGTTAAAAGTATGTTTTCTTCGTTAATTTATTCAGTTGTCAATACACTTTCTTTTTTAAAAAAGAGTGAAACGCACCATAATGCGGAAACGGCAACTAAAATGTAGACAATTCTACTAAAAATTGAAGTTTGTCCTCCAAAAAGCCATGCAACAAGGTCAAACTCAAAGATACCAACTAGTCCCCAGTTAAGTCCACCCACAATTAGAAGTGCTAGAGCAAGTTTGTCAATCATTTAAAAATCCATTCCTTTCTGCACGTTTTGAAACTTTGTTTCAAAGAAAATAATAAATGCAAACCCAAAACCAACTGAATTTTCAGTAAGTTTATAAATATTATTTCAAAAAAATTTTCATTTATTCATTTTAAAAGATTTTTTTATTGAATAGCTTTAATGCCTAAACTTTTACTTTGTTTTAATAAATATTCATACCTTGAAAGTAAAGACCGCTCTTCATAAATTAATGACTCCACCAAATCCTCATCTAAAGCTAGAGCATATCTTGAACGAACATTTTCCAAACGTTCACGGACATCTTTAATATCCTCTAAATAGGCAAAAGAAATTTCATTTGATTTTTGTTTATTATTTTTTTCACGCTTTTTTTCTTGAAACATTTTAATTAAATCTTTCATTATAGCATTTGTCCTTTCTTTTAATATTATTTTTTATAAGTATATTAAAAGAGTTGACAAAAAATAACCAAAATATTCCGCATTTTTAAAGAAAGTGATTTAGTATAAATTTAATTTTATTGATGAAAATATAAATATAAACTTTAGAAAGGAATTTGTGTTTATGTCAAAAAAAATTAAAGGTAAATACTGTAAAGATAGCGGAAAAACAGTTTCAATGATGAATAGCATCAACGAAAAAGGTGCACAAGTTGAAAAATGCCTTGCTGAAAGAAATTGTAAAAACGAAAGCAAAGGTTGCGCTGATAACACTTATAGCAATAACAATAACCAAAATTATTAATTTCCATTTAGACTTTGAATAAAATAAAAGCGAAACACCATTTTTATAGTGTTTCGCTTTTATTTAAGTACGATTTCTTCTATCAGTAAGCCTTTTTTCTTCGTAGAATTTTTGCTTTGCTTTGTACATTCTTTGGTCCGCTTCCTCTCGTTTTGCCTCAAATTGAGAAGAATTATAACTAAATGAATAACCAATGGAAACTACTAAATCTTTATTTTTATCAATTAAATTGGTTAGAATAGAAAGTTTTTTGTTAAAAGAACTTTCAGTAATCTCATCATCTAAAATAATAAATTCATCTCCACCAATACGATAAACTTTATCTAAGAAAACTTTTTTAAGTGAGTTTGCACAATCAATAATCATTTCATCGCCATAATTATGCCCATAAATATCATTAGCTTGTTTTAATCCATTAATGTCAACGTATGCAATTCCAATGATATCAGGGTGAAATTTAGTTAAGTCCTTAACTGCAAGAGAAAAACTATATCGATTTTTTAATCCAGTCAAATCATCAAGCAAACTCAATTTTTTGAATTTATTAAGCAAATAATGTCTACAGTTATTTTTGTCATTATGCCCCGTAGCTAAATCATATACAAAGTCATAACAATTACCATATCCACAAGAAAAACAGTTTATTTCCCTATCATCTTTTGTAATTTTCCCAAGAGAAATAAATGCCTTTTCCATGTCAACATTTTCATCTTTTTTATAATGGAAAGATCTATCTTTATATTCCCTTATAAAATCATTTACATCAAAAGTTTCTGAAAAATAATTCATCAGCTTTTCAGAATTCTCTCTTTTCAAATTAGATATATTTTTATTAGTAACATAATCAATTTCATTATGTCGGGCAAGTTTATGAGTTCCCGTACCAAAATTACAACCATGTTCACAGTTTAAAGCATCAATAATTAGCGGAATAGGCTTATTGTTTTTTACATCTTCAATACATTCGTCAAAATAATTGCTAATATTATGTATTCCCTCGATTTTTTTAATCCAAGTATCTTCACCAAGGTGGTATTTAATATTTTCGCTTAAACCGCCAGGACGTGGAAAAGCAAATCCTAAACTTCCTTCCATATTATCAAATTTTTCTTCAGGGAAAGTGTTTAAGTCAATATTATTTTGTTTTAAATATTCTTCAAATTTAATAAAACTCATATTATAATCAAGCATGTCGTTAGTGTTTTCAGAAATACATTCTCTTTTTTTACCAATACATGGGGATAAAAACATTATTTTATCTTTAATTCCAAGATATTTTTTTAAGTATGTAGCAACGCAAATAACTGGACTTTGCACAGGTGACAATTTATTTATTAAAGACGCACGATACTTTTCAATATAACTTACAACAACAGGACATGGCTGTGCAATAACCCCTGTAAGATTTCTTTCTTTAATTACTTTAACATGCGCCCAAGTGCAAATATCTGCACCAAAAGAAACGTCATAAACATTTTTTACACCAAGGCTTTTAAAATATCCAATAATTTTTTCCAAAGAAGCAAAATTAAACTTTGCAGCTGGAGCAATTACAACAGAAATATTTTCACCATTTTTTAAATCATTATAAAATTCCTTTGTATCGTCTATAAAATCCCTCGCGCCATGGTCACAAATAGATATACATTCGCCACAGGAAATACAAAAACCATTTTTAATGAAAACTTTTCCAGCGCCAGCTTCAAAAAAAGCCTCATTTGCGCCAGTTGGGCATTTAAATATACATTTATTACACCCCATACAATAACTTTCTTTTGTATGTACAAAACTAATATCTTCCATGTGACACCGCCTCTAGCCTAAAAAAATCTTTGATTGGTTTTATTATACTAAAAAATTAGCAAAAAGTCAATTAGTATATTGAATAGAACACAGTTCGCAAAAGAGTCACAAAAAAAATTCCTTGCAAAGCAATATTTAGTTCGTTTTTTTGTAAACAAATTATAATTTATGAGAAAAAATTAATTTTTATTTTATGTAAAAAAATTTTTAAAAAGTAAAGACAAATGACTTTTTTTGTGTTATAATTAATTGAAAATATAATTTTATGAAAGGACCGTTTGGATGTTGAATGAAAAATCCTGTGGAGCTATAGTTTATAGAAAGTTCCATGGTAACACAGAAATTTTGCTTATTAAGCATGTGAACAGCGGACACTGGTCATTCCCCAAAGGACACGTGGAAAATGGGGAAACCGAAACGGAAACCGCTGTGCGTGAGATAAAAGAGGAAACAAATATTGATGTAATCATCGACCCTACGTTTAGACAAATTGTTACTTATTCACCCAAAAAAGATGTTCAAAAACAAGTTGTTTATTTTATTGGGAAAGCGAAAAACTATAATTTTGAACCACAAGAAAATGAAATTTCGGAAATTCGTTGGGTTGAAATTGGACATGCTTTATCTCTTTTAACTTATGAAAATGATAGAAGTATTGTGAATAAAGCAAAGACAGTGCTTTAAACATACTTTTGTGACAAATTAAAACTGGTTATAAGGATTTGTTTCCTTATAACCAGTTTTTTTATTCTTATATTATTTCTACAATTGTTCCCACTGGACATTTATCCATACAAATTCCACATTGAGTACATTTGTCATAGTTTATGCTTGCAAAGTTGTTTTCAACAGTGATTGCTTCTTCGGGGCAATTTTTTTGGCAAATTTTACAGCCGATACAACCTACTTTACAAACACTTTTTGTAACCTTGCCAATTGAAGTAGAGTGACAAGCAACTTCGATTTTATGTGTAATTGGTTTAATTACAATAAGATTGTTAGGGCAAGTTTTTACGCAAAGTCCACAGCCAATACACTTGTCTTTGTCAATAAATGCAATACCTTCATTAAGGTGAATTGCATCTTCAGGACAAACTTGTATACAGTCACCAAATCCAAGACAACCATTTGTACAAGTTTTACTTCCTGAATAATAACGTCTTGCACCAGCGCAAGTAGGAGCACCTTCAAAAGTATATTTTTCCGTTGTGAAGTGACAGTTTCCACGACATTTTACACAGGCAATCTGACTCTCAACATCTTTAAATTCAACACCTGCGATTTCAGATAATAAACGAGCAGTATCATCTCCTCCAGGCTTACATAGGTTTGCGTCTACATTATCATTTAATATAGCAACAGCATAACCGTCACAACCAGAATATCCACAAGCTCCACAGTTAATTTGAGGGAGCGCACTTTGTAATTTTTCAAGCTTTTTATCAACTTTCACCGCTAAAAACTTTGAGGAAATTGTTAAAAGTGTTCCAGCAACAAGCCCTAGCCCGATAAAAATTAATATAGGCAAAATATATGTTTCAAAAACCATAGTATTTTCCATTCCTTTCTGTAAAATTAAATCATTCCAGCAAAGCCCATAAAGCTTAAAGATACAATTGCAGCGGATACAAGAGTTATAGGCACTCCTTTGAACATTTCAGGGATATTGCTGTGTTCAATACGAGAACGCACACCTGAAAATAGTAGCAATGCAACAGTAAAACCAATACCAGCGCCTAAAGCATTAACAAGTGAATGAGTAAATGCCAGTTCACTGTCAATATTAATTAGAGTTACACCCAAAACAGCACAGTTTGTTGTAATAAGTGGTAAATACACACCAAGAGCACTGTAAAGTGGTGGAATAAACTTTTTAAGCACCATTTCAACTAATTGCACAAATAATGCAATAATTAGTATAAAGGCAACAGTTCGTAAATATTCAAGTCCAAAAGGAGCAAGAAAATATGTATAAATCGGCCAAGTTACAAGAGTTGCACAAATCATTACGAAAATTACAGCAATTCCCATTCCAAGGGCACTTTTTATTTTTTTAGATACGCCTAAAAACGGACAAATACCTAAAAATCGTGACAATACAAAGTTGTCAATTAAAATTGCACTTATTAATATTGTAAAAAATTCCATTTAAATAGCTCCTTCCTTACTTATTTTTTTCTTTTTGACATTTAACTGGTCTTGCGTGGTCGTTATTACCACCACATAGTGAGAAGTTTGGACAGTTGTCGCAACCAATTGTTTTAGGAGGTTTTGTACCTTTGATTTTATTTAATACTGCAATTATAAAACCTAAAACCAAAAATCCACCCGCAGGCATAATAAACATTGTGAGAGGAGTGTCAAGGTGTAAATCTATTCCCATCCACTGCCCAGTTCCAAGAATTTCTCTTATTGAACCCATTAAAAATAGTGCTAATGTAAACCCAACACCCATTCCCAAGGCATCTAAAATGGACTTTTTAACATTACTTTTTGAAGCAAAAACTTCCGCACGTCCTAAAATAATACAGTTTACAGTGATTAATGATAAAAACAATCCCAAACTATCGTATAAATCTGGCAAATAGCCTTTTATCATAAGCTCAATAAAGGTTACAAAACCAGCGATTATAACAATATAAGCGGGTAATCTTACTTGTTTTGGAATAACTTTTTTAAGTAGAGAAATTACGATATTTGAGCCAAGGAGTACAAATGTTGTTGCTGCACCCATTCCAAGTCCGTTTGAAGCAAGGGTTGTTACCGCCAAAACGGGACACATTCCAAGCAATGTAACAAGGACAGGGTTTTCTTTAAAAATGCCTTTAGTAAATTCTTTCAACATAATTATTTAATCCTTTCCTTATTTCGAAGCAATAAGCTCTTTGTTGTCATTGTATGTGTCGATTGCAACACCAACAGCTTTTATAACGCCGTCGGAAGAACGTGTAGCAGCAGTTACTGTATCAACGTCATTTGCACCCTCGCTTGAGGATAATCCAATAAAGTTAGAAAGAAAACTTTCTTCCAAAATTTTAGTTCCAATACCAGGAGTATCGCCCATTGAAACGCTTGCAAGGTCAATTACAGCACCATTTTCATCAAGTGCAATTAAAAAGTTCATACCGTCTTTGTTGTATCCGTCCGCAACCACTTGCATAAGTATAGTTCCCGAAGTATTTTCACGAATTACATTTTGTACATCTCCATAAGTGTCAAATGTAAGGGAGGAAACATTCCCCTCCTCATCAGTGACTGTGAGCAAAGTAAAATCACCCTCAGGAAAAATTTGTGCAGCAGCTTTTGAAAGTTTATTAGTCATAACACCATCAGTGTCTACATAAGTGATGTTATAAGCCACTACTAAAAGTCCAGAAACAACGATACAAATTAACATTAATATAAATGGAGGTTTTAAAGCTTTCATTTACTTTGCCTCCTTTACAACTTTTGGAGCTTTTTTATAGCCAAAACGTTTTCTCTTAGTCGCCATATCAATGTATGGAGTAAGAATGTTCATAAGTAAAATTGCGTAGGAAACACCCTCAGGTAAACTTGCATAAAATCTAATTACACAAGTGATAATACCACAGCCTATTCCGAAAATTATCTTTCCTCTTGCAGTAATTGGTGAAGTTACATAGTCGGTTGCCATAAATAAAGCACCCAGCATTAAACCGCCCGATAAAATTTGGTAAAGAGGGTCTTCTCCAACCAAATAGGACATTAAAGCCACTGTTCCGATAAAAGATACTGGTAAAACAGGGGAAATTATTCTAGTTGCAATTAAGAAAATTCCGCCTATTAGCAATGCCATTGCACTAGTTTCGCCCAGTGACCCAGGTACAGTTCCTAAAAATAAATCTAAATAAGAATATGTAATGTCAGTTCCGCTTAAATCAGCAAGAGGTGTTGCCATAGTCACAGCGTCAACTCCTCCAACATAATCAAATGGAGTAATCCAATGTGTCATTTGTGAACCAAAGGATAAAATAAGAGCAATTCTAGCTACAATTGCTGGATTGGCAAAATTTTGCCCTAGCCCTCCAAAAAGTTGCTTTGCGATTATAATTGCAAATATATCGCCCACAATCATCATCCAAAATGGAAGAGTGCTAGGTACATTTAAGGCTAAAATAACACCTGTTACAACGGCACTAAGGTCGCTGATAGTATTATTTCTTTTCATTACTAATCTTGAAAAATATTCAAGTGCCACACAAGTCAATGCTGAAATAATAACAAGCATTAAAGCACGAACACCAAAAACAATTGTTGCCATTACAATTGCTGGTACAAGTGCGATTATTACATAAAGCATTGTTTTTGTTGTAGAACTTTTACTTGTTATATGTGGTGAAGGTGAAATGGTAAGTTGCATTTTTTTATCAGTCCTTTCCTTAATTTCTTGGAATAAGTGCTTTTGCAAGCATATTTTTTTCTGCTAAATTTCGTTTAGCTGGACAGGTATAAGAGCAACAACCGCAGTTCATACAAGCCATTATCCCATCTTTTTTCAAGCTTTCAATATTTTTTGTATCGTAGCCACGTTCAAAGTTCATAGGCATAAGGTTCATTGGACATGTGTTTGCGCAACGTCCACATCTAATACAAGCAGTTTGGTTATTCTTGAAAATAGCTTTTTTACTTAACGCTAAAAGCGCGTTATTAGTTTTAAGTACAGGAGCTTCTGTGTCATACAAAGGCATTCCCATCATAGGTCCACCTGTAATTAATTTTGTTAGTCTTTTTGTATTAGTATTACATTGATTTAAAAGATAAGACACAGGAGTTCCGATTAAAGCGAAAACATTACATGGCTTTCTAACTAAATCACCCTCAACAGTAAGCCTTTTTTTAATAAGAGGCATTCCTGTTCTTAGGTATTTTGAAACAAAGCTAATAGTTGAAATATTTGCAACCATAATACCTTTGTGCGAAGGAAGTTCACCATCACCAACCACACGTCCTGTAGTGTGATAAGCAATAACTTTTTCTGCACCTTGAGGGTACTCAGCTTTAAGCGGATAAACTTTAATATTATCATTATGAGCGCAAGCGGCAATTAATTTTTTTATCCCTTGAGGTTTATTTTTCTCAATTCCGATTGCACAGTATTTAATATCCAAATATTTCATTGTAAGCTCAATGCCTTCAATAATTTCCTCGGTACTTTCAATCATTTCTCGATAGTCAGCGGTTATGTATGGTTCACATTCAGCACCGTTGATAACTAGGGTGTCAATTGGAGTTTTTTCTTTGTCAAAAGCAAATTTTACATGGGTAGGAAACCCTGCTCCTCCAAGTCCGCAACAACCACTTTCTTTTATTGCAGAGAGAAACGTTTCTCTATTAGTGACAACAGGTGGCTTAATCTCCTCACATAGAGTTTGAAGTCCATCAGTTTCAACTACAATAGCTTGACAAGTGCTTCCATTTGCTTGCAGGTATTCGATAATATCCACAACCGTCCCCGAAACACTAGAGTGAATTGGTGTTGACATAAAAGCGGTAGAGTCGCCAATTTTTTGCCCAACAGTAACAGTATCCCCTTTCTTCACAAGTGGCTCACATGGAGCGCCCATATGCTGTGACATAGGGAAAATCGCTTTCTCAGGAACCTCAAAGTCAATTGTTTTAACAAATTGAGTTCCCTTAAAATGTGGAAGATGAACGCCTTTTAAATGCATTTTAGTCATCCTTTCTATATACATTGTTTGATAATTATTAAACAAAATGCCCAAAAAATGAAAAAGCTGACAAGTTTTTCTTGTCAGCAAAAAATATTAAATTAATAGTTTGTTATTATTTAAGAAATAACTAAGCTCTAACATCTAACAGATTTGAAGATGGAGGAGCTTGTACAGTAGTCCCAGCACTCATACCCTCAATAAGAGCAGCAGCAGAAACTTCCGCTTGTTCCATAGTTTGTTTAACCATAGATAAAGAAACTTGAGTTTGAACATTTTGTTGAGCCATACTCATTGATAAAGCAGCGATATCCATAAAATTCCGTCCTTTCTAACTTCTAACACAAGAATTCAGATTTAAAGCAATGGCAAATTCCATAACCCACCATTATTGTATATATTATACATCATTATAAATAAAATTGCAAGTAGTTTTATAAAATTATTATTTAAATTTAAACTGCTTTTTATCTATTCTTTACTTTTCAGTATCACTCATAATTTTAATTCGAGCTTCACAGTTTTTAATTAAGTTCACAGTAGAAGAATATTGCGCAGAATACTCTCTAGAGAGTGAGTCCGTTGTAATTGCTAAATCTTCAGTAGAAACGCTGTCTTTTTCATCTAAAGCAAATCCACTAGCAACAGCTTCAATCTTTGCCCTTGACAAATTCATAGCAGCATCGCAAAGTCCAACAGACATAATTTTAGGAACAGTAAAGAAATTTTCATCATTTTTTACATTTGATGAGTAAATAACTCTAAGCATTTGATAAACACTAAGCATTAAATAAGAGGAAACCTCTTTCATTAAAATATCACTTTTCGACCTTTGTGCTAGTGAAAATAATAAATTTGTAGAATTTCCTACTAATTTTTTATTAAAAGCAAGCATTATACCGCTTGTACCAAATTTATCTCTTTGAGGAAGTTCATCGTCGGGAATATCATTTACAGAAAAAGTTTTTCCTTCCGGTTCAGGAGAACGCCCCAATAAATAATCGCAAGAAACATCGTAATAGTTAGCAATTTTAACTAAAAAATCAAGCCCACATTCTCTTTTACCTTTTTCATAGTGAGATAATAACCCTTGGGAAACACCTAAATCCGCCGCCGCAGTTTTTTGACTAATATTACGCTCTTTTCTAAGTAATGTAATAATTCTGGAAAAATCCGCACTCAACTTTTGTCCCCTCCTTAACATATAGCAATTTGCCTGATTGCTATATTTATTTTTTAACGTACTGTAAATTATATAATAATACTTACAATTTGTAAAGTGTCTTTATATAAGAATTTTCAATAAATTTTAACAGCTTTTTTTGTGCAAAAAGTCAATTGTCCATAAATATAAGCTGTAAAAATAATAGTTAATAACCTAAATATGGTATACAATTTAAATTATTATCAAATAATATGCAATATTTTGTATTATTAGAAAACTTGCCAAATTTAGTAGTTTTCATAGTAAAAATAAAAAAATAGTTGTAATTTTACTGTTTTATATGGTATACTGTACCTTGTACTGCTATTGAAATGGCTTTTTAACGAAAGGTGGGTTTTATTTTGAAAGGTTATAGAATTAAAGTAATAAGGCATGGAAAAACTAAGGCTTTTGATAATTCTTCTTATATAGGAATAACAAATTATCCTTTAAGTGATGAGGGAATTGCTGAACTTGATGAAAAAATGGATATTTATAATTACGGAAAAATTCAAAAAGTGTATTCTAGTCCTTTGTCACGTTGCGTGGAAACTGCTGAAATGCTTTTCCCAAATAATCAGCTTCACGTTGTAACTGAAATGGGAGAGATGTCTTTTGGTGATTTTGAGGAAAAAACTCCTGATATGCTAAAAGATTTGCCTGAGTATAAACTTTGGCTTCAAGGTGGAATGGACAACGCACCACCAAACGGTGAAACTTTACGGCAAGTTTTGGAGAGAGTTCTTGAAGGTCTTTCCTTTATAATAGAAGATGCAATGAAAAATAGCTTAACAAATGTAGCTATTGTCACTCACGGTGGAATTATAATGAATATGCTTTCTTGTTTTGGACTTCCTAAAATGGAAAGCTCGGAGTTTTTATGTGATTTCGGCGAGGGTTTTGAAATTATGGTAACTGCTGAAATGTGGCAACGTTCCGATGCTTTTGAAATACTCGGAATGTACCCTTATTCAAGAAAAGATGAACAAGAATTATATGAAGAAAATTTTGATTATTACGATGATTTTAAAGTTGATGAAGATTTTGAGTATGATGATTTAGAAAACTATGCAGATGATGATGAATTTGACGAATATTATGAAGATGAGGAAGTTTAAGTTTGAAAAATAAATTTTCAAACCGTAGTTTTGTGCTTTTCGGCATAGCCACAATTTTGTCGCCTTAAAAATTATAAGCGGCAAAACCGCCCAAAACGTACAGAAAGGAATGGTTATAAATATGGATATTAATGCAAAAATAGCAAGTGAATTATCAATAAAAGTATCACAAGTTGATGCTACAATAAAATTAATTGATGAGGGGAATACAATTCCTTTTATCGCAAGATATAGAAAGGAAGTTACAGGTTCTTTAGATGATACTATTTTAAGGGACTTGTTTGATAGGCTTACATATCTTAGAAATTTAGAAAAACGTAAAGAGGAAGTTGCAAACTCTATCACTGAACAAGGGAAAATGACTGAGGAATTGCAAAAAGCTATCGATAATGCTATAACTCTAGCAGAAGTTGAGGACATTTATCGTCCTTACAAACAAAAAAGAAAGACGAGAGCGTCTGTTGCAAGAGATAAAGGACTTGAACCACTTTCTAACTTTATTTTATTGCAAAATAGAAATGATGACCCTGAAGAAAAGGCGGCGGAATTTATTGACGAAGAAAAAGGTGTTAATTCAGTTGAGGAAGCACTTCAAGGGGCAATGGATATTATCGCTGAAACAGTTTCTGACGATGCTGGTTTAAGAAAATCCTTGAGAGAACTTTTTTACCGCGAGGGAATTGTTGCATCAAAAGCTGGTGACAGCGAAACGGAAAGTGTTTATGAGAATTATTATGATTACAAAGAGCCTGTAAACAAAATTGCTGAACATAGAATTTTGGCGATTGACCGTGGTGAACGTGAAGATATTTTGAAAGTATCAGTTGATGTTCCTGAGGGAAAAGGTGTAAACTTAATTTTAGCGAAATATTATCAAAACGACTCAGCTTGTGGGCTTTTAGTTAAAGCTGCTTGCGAGGACGGGTACAAAAGATTGATTTACCCATCTGTTGAAAGGGAAATTCGTAGTGATTTAACTGCAAAAGCCTGTGAAAATGCAATTAAAGTTTTTGCTTCAAATTTAAGACAACTTTTAATGCAACCTCCTGTTAAAAATTCAGTAACGTTAGGACTTGACCCAGCTTATAGAACTGGTTGCAAAATCGCAGTTGTAAATGATATTGGTAAGGTTGTTGAAACTACTGTAATTTACCCTACTCCTCCGCAAAGCAAAGTTGCAGAGGGAAAAAGAGTGCTTACAAATTTAATTAAAAAGCACGGTGTAACAACTATTGCTATTGGAAATGGAACAGCTTCTCACGAAAGTGAAGTTTTTGTTGCGGAATTGCTTAAAGAAATCCCTGAAAAAGTTTCTTATATGGTAGTTTCCGAAGCTGGTGCGTCAGTTTATTCAGCATCAAAGCTTGCTGCGGAAGAATTCCCACAATTTGACGTTTCGCTAAGAAGTGCAGTTTCTATTGCAAGAAGATTACAAGACCCACTTGCAGAACTTGTAAAAATTGACCCAAAAGCAGTTGGTGTAGGGCAATATCAACACGATATGCCTAAAACGAAAATGGACGAGGCTTTACTTGGTGTTGTTGAAGACTGTGTAAACTCTGTTGGAGTGGACTTAAACTCTGCTTCTCACTCATTACTTTCTTATGTAGCTGGAGTAAATGCTACTGTTGCGAAAAATATTGTGTCTTACCGTGAAGAAAACGGTAGCTTTAAAGATAGAAAAGAGCTTTTGAAAGTTGCAAAACTGGGTAAAAAAGCATTTGAACAATGTGCAGGATTTTTGCGTGTTGCTGATGGGAAAAATCCTCTTGATAACACAGGCGTTCACCCTGAAAGTTATAAAGCGGCAAAACAATTGATTGAAATGTCAAGTTTTAAAATTTCAGATATTTCTGGTGGAAAGACTACAGAATTTGACTCTTTCACAAAACAAAAAGGACTTGATAATATTGCCGAGGAAATTGGTGTAGGTGTTCCAACTTTAACCGATATTGTAAGCGAACTTAAAAAGCCTGGACGTGACCCTCGTGACGAGCTTCCACCACCACTTCTAAGAAGCGATGTTATGGATATGAAAGACCTAAAAGCTGGAATGGAGCTTATGGGAACAGTTAGAAATGTTATCGACTTTGGAGCATTTGTTGATATTGGAGTGCATGAAGACGGACTTGTACACATTTCCCAAATTTGCAATAAATTTATTAAGCACCCACTTGAAATTGTAAAAGTTGGAGATATTGTAAAAGTTTGGGTTTTATCTGTTGATATGAAGAAAAAACGTATTGCCCTTACAATGCGTGAAGATAAAAAGCCAGACTAAAAAATTGAGGTTGAAAAAGTGAGAGAAATTACCTTTATAGTAGAAAATAACCTTGATAAAAGAACTGTAATGGACGTTTTGCGTGCTAATAATGTTAGTAAAAGGTTAATTGTCAAGTTAAAGCAAATTGAAAATGGAATTACAAAAAATGGAGTTCACACAAGGACGATTGACACAGTTTGTGAAAATGACGAAATTACAATTGTTTTGGAAGATAAAAAGGTTCTTCAAGGAACAAAAGGGATAGAAGTGCCGATTTTATTTGAAGATGAGGATTGTGTAATCTACGATAAACCGCCATTTATGCCCGTTCACCCTTCCCATAAACATCAAGGTGACACACTTGGCAACAGTTTTGCATATACTTACAAGGGACTTACTTTTAGGCCTATTAACAGATTGGACCGTGATACGTCGGGGTGCTGTGTCATTGCAAAAAATCGGTTTTCGGCTATGCAGTTTCAAGCTAATATTGATAAGACATACTATGCAATTGTCCACGGAAAAATTACACAAGGCGGAAGGATAGATTTGCCTATAATTCGCCTTGATAACTCGATTATTTTGCGTCAAGTTCATAAAGACGGGCAACGAGCAGTTACTCATTTTGAGGTTTTGAAGTATAGTGAGGATTATTCTTTTTTAAAGATAAAACTTGAAACTGGGAGAACTCATCAAATTCGAGTGCATTTTTCTCATTTAGGCTTCCCTTTAGTTGGGGATGATATGTATGGAGGAAAAACGGATCTAATAAATCGTCAAGCTCTCCATTGTGGTGAAATATTTTTCAACAAGGTTGGAGAACAAGAAATTACAACAATTTCTTCAACAATTCCGCAAGATATGGAAAAATTGCTAAAATTATTCTAAAATTAGATAAATTTATGTTTATTTCAACTTTTATTTATTAAAGGCACACTATATATGGTGTTTACAACACAGCTAATTTGTAACCAATTTGTAATATTTGTAATTAATTATTACAAATTGTCATATTATTCCTTTATATTAACAGTTATTAAGAAAATTTTGATAAAAAATTAATTGTTAAATCCTAGAAAATTTATTTAAGAGTTAGTTAATAATTCATCAATATTTATTGGCAAAGTTGCACATATGCAATGGTGTTGGTATGATTAAAATGACGAAAATGTAGTATTTCAAAATAAATATCGTCAAAAAGCTTGATTTTTGCTGTATATTTGATATAATGTAAATGTTGTTACTAATTTGTAATAATTAAAAAAATCTAAATTACTAAATTTAAATGAAAGGGGTTGTTTCCAATGGCTCAGAAAAAAGAAAATAGAAAAAAGCCACTAAAACACGCCACTTCTACATTTAAGCCTTTTGACAAAATAAAAAAAGCTTACAGCAATCATACTGTAAAGCTTGGTGCACATATATATCACATAGGTAAATATGTTTTCACAAATACTTTTAATAAAGTAAAAGCATGCTTTGGTTTTGTGAACAAGAAGATTTCTTCTGTATTTAGCAAAATTGGAAGTAAAATTGGTGGCTTTTTCGCAAAAAGAAAAGCTGTTATTGATGCTAGAATCGAAAGACACCGTACTTTTAAAGCGAATATTAAAACAACTCGTGTTGAAAAAGGTGCTTTTAAAGCGGCTACATATGCTACAGGCGGATTTTTTAAATTTGTTTGGAGTTGTCGCGGGGCATTAAAAACTTTAATTAACTATGCTGCACCTGTTGTTGCTCTTATGTTTTTTGTTAATCTAATTACTGTAGGAACTAACACTCAGTACGCAATCGGTATTGAGTATGAGGGAAAAGTTTTAGGATATGTTGAAGCTGAAGCTGATTTTAATGAAGCTCAACAACTTATGCAAGCTAGAATTACTTATGTTGAAGGAGATACTGAAATTAAAATTGAGCCAAGACTTTCTGTTCAACAAATTTCAGATGATCAAACAATTGATAGCGTTGACGAATTAACTGATAAATTATTAGATAATTCTGAGGCTGCGGTAATCGATGCACACGGACTTTATATTAACGGGGAATTTATTGGAGCTTCAAAGACAATTTCTTCTGTAAAAGCTCTTTTAGATAATACTTTGATGCAATATCAAACTGGAACAGAGGGCGAACGAGTTTCCTTTATTGACAGCATTGAGATTAAAGATGGTCTTTATGTTGAAAATGGAATTGTTCCTGAAAGCGATTTGTTAGCACTTCTTACTTCACAAGAGGAAGAAGACACATATTATACTGTAGTTGAGGGAGATGCTCCTCTTTCAATTGCTAGTAAACTTGGAATTTCTTATGACGAGTTAAAAAAATTGAACCCTGACATTGACACTAATTGTTATGTTGGAACACAAATTTTAATCAATACTGCTGTTCCTTTTTTGTCAGTTCAAATTACAAGAAGCGAAGAATATGACGTTGTATTAGACTATGCTAGTATTTCAGTTGAAGATTCTACAAAATATGAAGGTACTACTGTATTAATTCAAGAAGGTGTAGAAGGTTCTGCACACATAATTTCCGATGTTACTTATGTTAATGGATACGAAGTTTCAAGAACTGTTGTTTCTGAAGAAGTTACAGTGGAACCAATTGATAGACAAATTTCTGTTGGTACTAAACCAAGTGGTTATTCACAAGTTGCATATGACGTTTCTGACGGCGGTTTCTTATGGCCTGTAGGTGGTAGCGGAGGAACTATTTCTTCTCCATACGGTCCTCGTTCTTATGACGGATGGCACTCAGGTATTGACATTGCAAGCATACCTTACGGAACTCCAATTTATGCTGCTGCTGACGGATATGTTACAAAAGCTGTAAACCAAAACTACGGTTATGGTTACCATATTATGATTGACCACGGAAGTGGATATTCAACAGTTTACGGACACTGTTCAAAACTTTATGTAACTGCTGGGCAGTATGTAAAGAAAGGTGACGTAATCGGTGCTATTGGTTCAACAGGTGACTCAACTGGTAACCACTTACACTTTGAAATCAGAGAGTATGGTGAGTATTTAAATCCAGCTAATTTTGTAAGCCTATATTAACTAAATTAAGAAAAAGTTTAATACTTCTTTTGTAAAAGAAACCTCACTTTAATCGGTGAGGTTTTCTTTGTTGTCAAAAAATACGCAAAAAAAGTTCCCCACTAAATAAATAGTGGGGAAATATTTAAGGGGGTTTTTTCTTAACTTGGGGGTAAAAGTTAAGTAAGGAATTTCGCTTTTACTATAAAACATCTGCATTAGCAAAAGCTACAGTTAAAGGAACTTCGCCGGGAAAAGCGACATAATACACAAAGTGTGGCATTACTTATGTGATTAATAAAAATCAGTTGTACTATGTTAGTTCCTTCCTGATGTTATAATAATAAACCTTTTTTGTGATAAGGTTGTGAAGATATTAAGTTTAAAAAAAGAAAAGTAAGCAAAATAAATATACACAAAAAATCGGGTTATATTAAGTTATTTCTGAATAATTGTATAACTGCGTTGGAAATTTCTTTGTTTTCAAGGCTTAATAACCCTGGGTCATGGGCAAGAATTTTCTTAGCAGTTTCCATAGCAAGAGTCATTATTTCCATATCAGTGGTTAAGTCAGCAATTTTTAATTTAGGCAAACCGTGTTGTTTACTCCCGAAAAAGTCACCTGGTCCACGCAAAGCAAGGTCTTCCTCCGAAATCTTAAAACCGTCATTTGTTGAGGAAAGAATTTTAAGCCGTTTTATAGAATCCTCTGTAACGTTGTCAGTGACCAAAATACAGTGGGATTCGTAAATGCCACGTCCTACCCGTCCTCTAAGCTGATGGAGCTGAGAAAGCCCAAATCTGTCCGAATTTTCAATCATTATTATAGTAGCATTAGGAACGTCTACACCTACTTCAATTACAGTGGTGGAAACTAGAAGGTCTACTTCCCCATTTTTGAAACTTTCCATAATATTTTCTTTATCGCTTGCGGACATTTTTCCGTGAAGTAAAGCAGTTCTAAATTCCGAAAAATTAGGCAAAATGAATTCCTCGTAATAACTTTTTACAGCTATCATATCGACTTCATTTTCTTCAATGGCTGGGCAAACTATGTAAATTTGCCTGCCTTTTTTTATTTCATCTTTGATGTAGTTGTAAGCACGCTCACGCAATTTACCTGTAACAGCGTAAGTTTTTATGGGAATTCTCCCCTTAGGAAGTTCCTTTAAAACGGAAACATCAAGGTCACCATAAATCATTAGCGCCAAGGTTCTAGGAATTGGAGTTGCCGACATAATCAAAACGTGTGGGAACTCCCCTTTTTTTGTTAGAGTATCACGTTGATTTACACCAAAACGATGTTGTTCGTCCGTTATTACAAGGGCTAAATTCTTGAAAACTGTAGTTTTTTGGATTAAAGCATGAGTGCCAATTACAACTTGAATTTCTCCCTTTTCAATTTGTTCTTTAATCAATTTCTTGTCTTTAGCAGAAGTTGAACCAGTTAAGAGTGCAGTTTTAACTCCGAGCGGTGCTAAAAAGTCGGTTAAAGTCTTATAATGTTGATTAGCAAGAATTTCAGTAGGAGCCATTAAAGCTGACTGAAAGCCATTCTTTGCAGTTAAATAGCAAGAAGCTGCCGCAACAGCAGTTTTACCTGAACCAACATCACCTTGAATAAGTCGGCTCATAGGAACATTTTTCTTCATATCAGAAATGCAGTCCTCAATAGCAGATAGCTGGGAATTTGTCAGTGTAAAAGGTAAACTGTCATAAAATTCGGAAATTTCTATATTTTCCGCCATAATATTCCCTGTAAAAGTCCGTCTTTTTTGTTTTAGCATAGACATTCCCAAAGATAATACTAATAATTCATCAAAAATAAGCCTTTTTCGTGCAAGTTCAATATCTCTATCATTGTCAGGAAAGTGAATTTTTGACCAAGCAAACTGCAAAGAACAAAGTTCAAGTTCGGACAAAATATTCTTAGGCAAAATCTCAAAAGGGAAAGCATTTATTTCCTCAAGGGCATTTTTCACACAGGAAGAAACAATTTTTTGGGACAAACCTTCCGTAAGTGGATATTGAGGAATAATTTTTACCTCTTGTCCAGCAGGAATTATCATAGGCGAGGTAATTTGCAGTTCTCCGCCCACTTTGGTAACTTTCCCATATAAAATATATCCACGTCCAATTTCCAACTGTTTAAACAAAAATTCACTGTTAAAAATAACAATTGTAATATCAGAAGTGTAGTCAGAAAAATTCCCCTTGAAAATTGAAACTTTGTTTTTGGTGAAAATAGGTCGTGACTTAGCGGTAACAATACCGCTAATTACGTTATATTCGTCAACAATTGCATTTTCAATTTCCACAGGGGAAGTACAATTTATATATGAGCGAGGGAAATGGTTTATAATTCCGGAAATTGTTTCAATTCCAAGTTTTTTAAAGAGCAAAGCCCTTTTTTCTCCCACACCTTTTAAGTATTGAATTGGAGAAGATAATTCTTTCATATAAATCCAACTCCTTTATATCAATTTACTCGACAGAAACGATGTAATAATAAACAGCTTGCCCACCGTTTAATAGTGAAATTTCAACTTTTGAACCGAATTTTTTCTCAAGTCTAGCTTGTAATTTTTCAGCATCATCACTTAAAACGTTTGCACCGTAAAATAATGTTACAAAGTTTGAATCACTTTTAACCATTTTCTTTACAAGTTTATAAGTTGCGTCAGAAACGTCACTCTCTGTTAAAGTTAATTTTCCGTTATCTAGTCCAAGAATTTGACCTTTTTTAATAGTATGTCCGTCATAGTCAGAATCCCTAGCTGCAAAAGTTACAAGGCCAGTTGAAACTTTTTCAAAAGTACTTGTCATTGCATCACGGTTTGTCTTGAAATCGCTGTCAGGATTAAAGGCTAAAATAGCAGAAATTCCTTGTGGAATAGTTCTTGTTTGTAAAACGCAAACTTTTCTGTCAGCTAGTTTAACAGCTTGTTCAGCGGATAAAATAATGTTTTTATTATTAGGAAGAACAAAAACAGTTTTAGCGGGAGTAGCACAAATTGCTGCTAAAATATCATCTGTAGACGGGTTCATAGTTTGACCGCCTTTTACAATACAATCAGCTCCACAATCTTTGAATAATGCTTCAATTCCGTCACCAGAAACCACTGCAACAAATCCAAACTCATTTTCAGGAACAGCAGGAGTGAAAGTTTGTTTAGCGGAAAAATTTGCTTCCTTAGCTTTATTAGCGTGCTGTTCACGCATGTTTTCTACTTTCATGTTAGAAAGCATACCAAAAGTTAAGCCTTCCTCAAAAGCGTTGCCAGGGTGGTCAGTGTGAACGTGTACTTTGATGATTTCTTCATCTTCAACAACAACAACACAGTCACCGATTGTTTCCAAATAAGCACGAAGCAAAAGAGCATCTTTACTCTCCGCAGTTTTAAGCACTATAAACTCTGTACAATAAGTAAAAGTTATTTCTTCGTCAAAATCTCCAACTACAGATGAAAAATTATCCACTGTAATAGTAGATGCGCTTGTTGTATTAGGAGTAGCAATAGCTTTTCCATTAAACACGTCACGGATAGCTTCAAACATTACAAGCAAGCCCATTCCGCCAGCATCAACAACCTTAGCTTTCTTTAATACAGGAAGCATTTCAGGAGTTTTATCTAAAGCAATTTTAGCTTCTTCACAAACACAGTTCCAAAGCAAAGCCGTATCATTAGTTTCAAGAGCAATCTCTCTAGCTTTTTCAGCGGACATTCTTGCAACAGTTAAAATAGTACCTTCTGTCGGCTTCATAACAGCCTTATAAGCACTGTCAACACCAAGTTCAAGAGCACTTACTAACCCATCGCAATCAGCTTTCTCAAGGCCTTTTAAGCCTAAAGAGAAACCACGGAATAATAATGAAGTAATTACTCCAGAATTACCTCTTGCTCCCCTTAAAAGTGCAGAGGCAGTAATTGAAGCTACTTCAGAAACAGTAACATTATCGTTTAAATTTTCTAGTTCTTTTAGAGCTGCGTTCATTGTCATTGACATATTTGTACCTGTATCACCATCAGGAACAGGATAAACGTTGAGTTCATCAACTTCCCTCTTTTGATTTGCTATACTAATTGCCGCAGAAATAAATGCATCACGCAGCATCTTCCCATTAACCACTATTCTTCTCTCCTTTAATAATTATCTAACTAACTTTTATCCAATCATACCATCTATAAAAACATTTACTTTATGTACAGATAAATCTGTTTGATCTTCAACAGTATATTTTACTTTATGAATAATACTTTCCACAATAGCAGAAATATTTACACCATAAGATACGGTTATATGCAAGTCAACTATAACTTTGGAATCTTTATGTTTTATCAAAATTCCAGTATCAAGTTTATTATATGATGGTAAAAGAGTTTTTACTCCTTGTTTAGTTCCACATAAATTCATACTAGTAACACCGAAGCAAGAAGTTACAGTTTTCGCTATTAAAGTTTTTAAATATTTTTCGGAAATTTCTAAAACACCTAAATAATTTTCTGATTTTATCAAAGTCATACACCTCACATTAATATATTTAATTTATTATATCACATTAGTTATATTATTTCAAGTATAAGTATGGAAATAAATTTCCATACTCGGATTTTAGCTTTTCGCCAAGCGGACGAAACTTTTTCACATTAAAAACTGGGTGAAAAAGTCGTAAAACCTTAATGTAGTGCGTAATTGCATGGTCATAAGTATGGAAATAAATTTCCATACTCGGAATTTAGCCCTTAAATACCAAGTTTCTAGAAATAAATATGCTTATATATAAAAAAATACAAGGTACAGGAAAATCCCTACACCTTGTGAGTTTTTATAAAATTAATTTATAATTAAAATTAGCCGTTAAGTTTCATTGCAAGTTGTGATTTTTTTCTAGCAGCACAATTTTTATGCATAATACCTTTAGCAGCAGCTTGATCTACGCTCTTGATAGCTTTTCTAACAACAACGTCTTTATCAGCAGCATTTTCAGTACAAGCAGCATCAGCTTTTTTCAAAGCAGTTTTAAGAGCAGACTTAACTGATTTGTTTTGCATAGTTTTAGTAGCAATTACCTTAACTCTTTTCTTTGCAGATTTAATATTTGGCATTCCGGCACCTCCTTGAATTTATCTCATAAATGATAGTCTTTTGGGAATAATAATTGCAATTGGGTTTTATTGCAATACTGAGCATTACACTCCATACAAGTCTAACATATATCATAACACTAATTGTTAAAAAAATCAATAGCAAAATCAAAAAAAATAAAATAAATTATTTAGTATATCTTGTGTAAAAGATACAATTTTTTGCAAAAAGAAAGGAATTTATAAGAAAATGGGTATTAGAACTGATTTAGCGGTAGAAATTCTATCTGCTACAAAAGAAAAAACAAATGTAAATTTAGACCGAATTTCTCAAGAAATAACTCAAAAAGGTGGTATAACAATAACTGAAATCGAAATAAAAGACGAGGCAATCGGCAAACAAATCGGAAAACCTCAAGGCAAATATATCACTATTGAAGTAGAAAAAGGAAGAACTCTCGACCAGTTTCCCGATAATCTAGAAAGCGATGCCACCGCGTTGAGTGAGGAAATAAATAAATTTTTGCCCCAAAAAGGAGAAGTTTTAGTGGTGGGATTAGGTAATGACGATATAACTCCCGACGCACTTGGACCTCTTGTTATTAAGCAAATTTTCGCCACAAGGCATATTACAGAAAATATGCAAGGCTTAGAGGAATTTGATGGAATTCGTCCAGTTTCAGCTTTTGCTCCTAGTGTTTTAGGAAAAACAGGTTTGGAATCCGCTGAAATAGTAAAAGCAATTTGTGATAAAATCAAACCGAGTGCAGTTATTGTCATTGACGCACTGGCTTCCTCGGAAATACTAAAACTAGGGCGAACTATCCAGCTTTCTAACACAGGTATTTCCCCAGGGTCAGGAGTGAAGAATTCCCGCAAGGAGCTTTCAAATGCTACTCTAGGGTGCCCTGTTATATCAATTGGAGTGCCTACAGTAGTGGATATGCATACTATAGCCGAAACAATATTTCAAGATAGTTCCCAAAGAGGAGAATTCTCCCATATGATGGTGACGCCACGTTTCGTGGACAAATTAATCGAATATTCAGCGAAAATTATCTCTTTAGGGATAAATATGTCCTTGCATCCAGATATTTCAGTAGAAGATATTTTTTCACTTACAGCTTAATTATATTTTACGATGTTGAGGAACGGTTAAGTCCGTTCCCTACATAATTATGACAATTTATATCCGATAATAAGCTATAAAATCATGTTGCCACAGTCAAGAACACAACATACGACCTCGCAGAAACAAAAGTGTCGACTTTTGCTTCGTATAGTGCGGGAATGGGTCAAGCGTCACGCTTGGCGGGCAAGCCAGCGGGGGCTCCCCGCTAGTCGTCTAGTTTTAGAACGCTCATAAATGCCTCTTGAGAGACTTCAACTGAACCTACTTGACGCATACGTTTCTTACCTTCTTTTTGCTTTTCAAGTAGCTTTTTCTTACGAGTAATGTCACCACCGTAACATTTTGCAAGAACGTCTTTTCTCATAGCTTTTACTGTTTCACGAGCAATAATTTTTCCTCCAACAGCTGCTTGAATTGGTACTTCAAACAATTGTCTTGGAATATTTTCCTTTAACTTTTCAGCAATCTTTCTTCCACGAGCATAAGCCTTTTCAGTATGCACAATGAAAGATAATGCGTCAACAATATCACCATTTAATAAAATATCAAGTTTTACAAGCTTAGACGGCGCAAATCCTAACATTTCATAATCAAAGGAAGCATAACCTCTAGTTCTTGATTTTAACGCATCAAAAAAGTCATAAACTATTTCATTTAAAGGCAATTCGTAGTGAATGTCAACTCGACTTTCATCAATATACTTCATATCTTTGAAAATTCCACGTCGGTCTTGACATAAGTCCATAATATTTCCAACGTAATCACTTGGAGAAATAATATGTGCGTTTACCATCGGTTCTTCCGCCGAATCAATTAGTGAAACGTCAGGGTAATTTGTAGGATTGTCAATATAAATCGTACTTCCGTCAGTTAAATTTACTCTGTAAACAACTGATGGAGCGGTTGTAATAAGGTCAAGATTGTATTCTCTTTCAAGTCTTTCTTGAATAATTTCCATATGAAGAAGTCCTAAAAATCCACATCTAAATCCAAATCCTAAAGCAATAGAAGTTTCAGGTTCAAAGGATAAAGATGCATCGTTAAGCATTAATTTTTCAAGTGCCTCACGCAAATCTCCATATTTCGCTCCGTCCATTGGATAAATACCCGAGAAAACCATAGGGTTAACGTTTTTATAACCAGGTAATGCCTTTTCACAAGGGTTACTTGCATCAGTTACAGTATCACCAACTTTTGTGTCGCCAATACTTTTAATTGAAGCTGTGATGTATCCAACGTCCCCTGCGTTCAGTTCTCCAGTTGAAATTAAGTCGGTAGCACTCATGCTTCCAACTTCAACAACATCAAACTCTGCACCTGTTGCCATAAGTCTAATTTTTGTGCCAACTTTTACAGTTCCCTCTTTAACTCTAACATAAATTATTACACCCTTGTAAGAATCGTAATAGCTGTCAAAAATTAAAGCTTGTAAAGGCGCATCTTTGTCCCCTTGTGGAGGTGGAATTGTCACAATAATTTTTTCAAGAACTTCTTTTATGTTAGTTCCCATCTTAGCAGAAACTTGTGGGGCATCAAGGCAAGGTATTCCAATAACATTTTCAACTTCAGTAGCAACTCGATGAGGGTCAGCAGAAGGCAAGTCGATTTTATTTATTACTGGCATAACTTCAAGGTCGTGTTCAATGGCTAGATAAGTGTTAGCGAGAGTTTGCGCTTCAATCCCTTGTGAAGCATCAACAACTAAAATTGCCCCCTCACAAGCTGCCAGCGAACGAGAAACCTCATAGTTAAAGTCAACGTGCCCTGGAGTGTCAATAAGGTTGAAAATATATTCTTCCCCGTCGTCACCTTTGTATTTCATTTTAACAGCACGAGCTTTTATTGTAATTCCACGTTCTCTTTCAATATCCATATTATCAAGGAGTTGTTCCTCCATATCTCTTTTTTGTACAGTTTCAGTAAGTTCCAAAATTCTGTCAGCAAGAGTAGATTTTCCGTGGTCTATATGAGCAATAATACTAAAATTTCGTATATTTTCTTGTTTCATATATATAAGTTTCCTTTCATTAGCTAAATATTAATCTTAAACATTATTATTTTAAGTTCAGTTATATCTATTATAACAAATAAAGAGAAATTTTGCAAATGTTATTTAAAATATTGCTTGAAAAAAATTAAGATATATAGTAAAATTATAAAAAGCGGGTTAAATAGTAACTTTTATATAATTTTGAAAGGAATAAAAGAAAATGAATATACAAATTTTTGGAAAACCAAAATGCTTTGACACAAAAAAGGCTGAACGTTATTTTAAGGAAAGAAAAATAAAGTTCCAACTTGTGGACATAACGAGATATCCTATGAGTAAAGGTGAGTTTCAAAGTGTAAAAAATGCAATTTGTAAAGGTAAAGGAATTGAAGCAATTATTGACGAAAAAAGCAAATCCGAATTAATTGACTTGATTAAATATCTTGCAAATGAAAGTGATAAAGAGGAAAAAGTTTTTGAAAATCAAGTTTTAGTTAAAACGCCAATTGTTCGAAATGGTAAACTTGCAACAACAGGACATTGCCCCGATGTTTGGAAAAACTGGGAATAAAATAATCCCCGAAAATGACTACCATTTTCGGGGATTTTAATTTTATAAATAATTATTTGTTATTTAATTTTTGCTGTTGAAATAACGGCCATTGTTGAATAAGAACAAGAAAGAATTTCATTTTCGGAAATCAAAAATAGTGTGTTATTATTTTTAATTGCACGAGTGAATTCATAGCCTTTTTCTACGTTGTGTGAGTCAACAACTCCAACTTGTGTGAAAGTTCCATCTTCTTGGTAAGCAAACATATAAAACTTGTTAGCATAATCAATTCCGCCAAAGTAATTCACGGAAATTCCGATTAAACCAGCCTCTTTATCAACATAAATAACATCAGCATAAATATGTGGTTGAGTTTCACTTTCAGCAAAAGTTTCAGTTAAAATATAACTAGCGACCTCATCAAAAGTGTTAACAGCAGTATCTTTTTGGAACAATGATAATTTTATACCATTTACTAAATTGTTTTCGTCTTTACTTTCGCCCAATGCAACGAAAACATCTTCCCCGATATTGTAGAATTCAGGAACTGTACTTTCGATTTGAGCATTGTTGTAAATAGTTGGCAATGCTGCATTGCTACAATCAATAGGAATAATTGTATTTAAATCATCGTCTGTCATACAATACACGATAGTTCCATCAAATTTCACTGAGCTAATCATTTTAGTTGTTCCAAAATCATTAAGTTGACCAAAAATTGAAAGGTCATCACTTAGATTGAACAAAATATTTGTGAATGTATCATTTTCTTCGCTATAAGAGGAAGTAATAATTGTTGTAACATTATCATTTTCATCTATAAATGAACTATTTTTAATAACTCCTGTTAGAGTTGTGATTACAGTTTGCAAAATATCTCCGTCAACAAGAGTTGCTTTTGAAAGATAAACTTCTTGGCTCTCGGTGTTATTTGCGTAAAAATAAACACTGTCATCAATGAATTTTACGCTACTTGAATAGCCAAGCATTGCATTAGCACCAACTGTAGGTACTTCGCTTGTAATATCAACACCAGAAATTACAATGTAATTAGTATTAATAAGTTTTGGCGCAGATACAATATCTTCTGGTTTAACATAAGTTTTTACACCATCAATTGTATAAGAAGGCACATATTTCTCGATTTCCTCTGTATTTTTAATAATAGTCAAATCACTATCAGTAAATTTTGAAGAAATATAAATATGCTCGCCAATCATAACTGAGTCTAAATAATCCCCATCTTGCTCATACTGTCTAATAAAGTTTGGAGTTGATGGTGAAGAAAGGTCAAATACTTCCACCAAAACATTGTTAACTTCAACATATTCATAAAGCGCTTCATCAACAATAGAATTTGTACTACTTTCTGTTTCACTTTCGATAGAAGAACTTTCAGAAGATGATTCCATTTCATCTATAAGCCCATCTGTAGGTAATTCAGGTAACTCAGCTTCAACTTCACTTTCCGCAGTATCGGAAGTTTCAGTTGTATCAGGAGTTTCTGAAGTTTCATCTAAACTTGTTTCGCTACTGGATTCTTCACTTGATGCACCCGTTTCAGTAGATGTTTCTGCACCTTCAAGAGGTAGGTCTTGTGAAGGAAGGTTAGGATTTACAGCTTCGGTAGTTTCCTCAGGCATTACATCAGAACTATCAACAACAGTGTCAACAGTTTGTTCCGGCAATTTTTCCTTTTTAACTTCAGTAGTATTTTCTGACACTAAAACTAAATTACCATCTTTAATATATAAGCCGATTGGAGTAATATCTTCTCTTTCAATATTTGAAACAAGAACAATTTCTTCCGAAGTGCAGTCAAATACATTTACCGCATTGTTTGAAATATAATATATAAATCCTTGATAATTAACTAATTTTTGCGGAATAATAGTAGCGTCTTCAAGCATTTCTTGTGAATAAAAATCAATATAAATGTCGTTAATTTCATGTACAGCAGCACCGTTATATTGAGTATTTAAAACAGGAATTGTTTCTTGCACTACAACTGGATTTGCCTCTTCTTTTTCCGCTTCAATAATAATTTCGTTTAATTGATTATTGCTAGTTGTTGATTCAACATAAGCCTTTTGTATAGCAGCATAAACTTCATCATAACTTCCAGCAGAAGTAGCAACAGTTTCTTTAGTTTCAACAGGAGTAAGTCCTTCATTACCTCTTGCGAAATAAACGGTAACGCCTAGCACCACAATAAGACAAGCGGCAGCAGTCGCAACAGTTCGAGAATAAAACTCTATACCTTTTTTGCGATTAAATTTAGCATTTTTATTAACGGTAATAGACTTAATTTCTTTGCGATTTTCTTTTTTAGCTTTATCTACATCAATATTTCTAAGCATTAAAGCAATATTTTGCGGTTCAAGCTCAATTGGAATTTCGATTTCTTCAAATAAATCTCTAAGTCTTCCATTATTGTTTTTATTTTCTTGCATTGACATCACCTCTCCTTCCCTTATTGTCTACTAAGTTGTTTTTTCAACTTCTCTCGACCTCTGTGTAAGTGCGACCTTACAGTAGAGGAATTAAATCCAGTAATATTTGAAATCTCATCACTTGAATACCCGCTAATAACACTTAGCGAGAAAACCAATTTTTCATTTTCATTTAAAATGTCAAATTGTTCGATGATTTCAAAACCTCTATACTTATCTTCTTCCACATAAACAGTTTCTTGAATTTCATCAGTCATTTCAGTGGTATGTTCCCTATTTCTTATGTATTCAGTTTGTTTACGCTTAATTTTAATAGTTAAGATTCGTATAATCCACGCTTTAAACGCAGATTCGTCTTTAAGTTTCTTAATGCCAGTATATGCGTCTAAAACTGTTTCGCTTACAACATCACTAGCATCATCTTTATTTTTTAAATTGCTTATAGCAATATAATATAGGTCTTTATATACTAAGGAATATAATTCCGCAAAAGCGTCCGAATCACCTGCTCTAGCACGTTGGACACAGTCGGAAAAATCAACTTTCATAATTCCACCCCGCTTATAATGCGAAATAAAATCACTTACCCGTCATAAATATAGTGTCAAAAGTAAGGGATTTTGTTGCACAAAAAATTAATTATTTCTTAAATAAAATAACTTTAGATATTATATCATAGAATTACATATATTACAAGTCTAATAATGAGAAGTGGAGTTACGAGTTATGGAAGAAATTGATGGTGCAAAGCTAATAAAATATGTAAATTATCATAAATAAATCTATAACTTTAAAACATTTAGTCTATTTATACAATAAATTGGCTTTTTATTGATATTTTTACCAATTTATAGAAGCTCAAATTTTAAAAAATATACAGATAGAAATATTTTTTTATGTAAAATCTGTTTTTAACACTTTCAACAGAGTTTTCAACAATTTCTGTGAATTATACACTTTGTAACGTTGAAAATCAACACTTTTGTTGAAAACTATGTTGAAAAGTTGAAAAACTCCCATAATAATTAGCTTTTTCCCCTTGAAAACTATTTTTGAAAGTTTTGAATTATTAACATTGTTAATTTTTTGTTAATCCTTTCAAAATTCTTCTTGACTTTACTAAGCAAAAGTATTATAATATTTCTTAATAATAAACAACGAATTAAAATGCATATGTAAATTAATTTGTTATGTTAGAGATTTTTTGGAGGTATTGGTTTGAAGTAAAGTTTCAAATAGAAATTGAGTTCAACAAAACCACTCAAAACATCAAGAAAGGAATGGTTATTTAAAGTGAACAGAGTTTATAATTTTAGTGCAGGTCCAGCAATTCTACCTGAAAGTGTGCTTGAAACAGCGGCAAGTGAAATGCTTAATTATCAAGGTACAGGTCAATCAGTTATGGAAATGTCCCATCGTTCCAAAGAATATCAAGGAATTTTTGATGAATGTGAAGCTAATCTTCGCAAAATTATGTCAATTCCAAGTAATTACAAAGTGCTATTTTTACAAGGTGGAGCATCTTCACAATTTGCGATGATTCCACTTAATCTAATGAATAAAAATAAAAAAGCTGATTATATAGTAACGGGGCAATGGGCTACAAAAGCTTATAAAGAGGGTTCTCGTTATGGCGAATGTAAGGAAGTTGCTTCTTCAAAAGATAAAACTTATTCTTATATTCCTAAAGTGACAAAAGATATGTTTAGCCCTGATGCTGATTATATTCATATTTGTCAAAATAATACTATTTATGGTACAAGATTTGCAAGTTTACCTGAAATGCCTGAAAATGCTGTACTTATTTCCGATATGTCTTCTTGCATTTTATCTGAACCTATTGATGTTTCAAAATTTGGAATGATTTATGCAGGGGCACAAAAAAACATGGGGCCTGCTGGACTTACTGTTGTTATTATCCGTGAAGATTTAATTGGCAATGCAATGGAAATTACTCCTACAATGTTTGACTATAAAACTCATTCTGAAAACGGTTCAATGTTTAACACTCCACCTACATATGCAATTTATGTTTTAGGTTTAGTTTTAAAGTGGATTGAAAATAATGGTGGACTTTCTGCTATGAAAATTCATAATGAGAAAAAAGCGGCTATATTATATGATTTTCTTGACAATTCACAAATGTTTAGTGCAACTGTTGAAGGGGAAGATCGTTCACTAATGAATGTTCCTTTTGTAACAGGAAATGACGAACTTAATGATAAATTTATTAAAGAAGCTAAAGCAAGTGGATTTATCAACCTTAAAGGACATAGAAGTGTTGGCGGTATGAGAGCGTCAATTTACAACGCAATGCCTATTGAAGGTTGTGAAAAATTAGTTGAATTTATGAAAAAATTCGAAGAGGAAAACAAGTAGTCTTTACTATATAAATAAAGAGAGGTTTGGTTTACAATGTACAATATTCAAACATTAAATAAAATTGCCGCAATTGGGACAGATATTTTTGATAAAGAAAAATATGCAATTGCTGACGAATGTGTAAACCCTGATGCGATTTTAGTTCGCTCTGGGGATATGCATAATATGGACTTTGGGGACAATTTACTTGCAATCGCTCGTGCTGGAGCTGGAACAAATAATATTCCAAGCGACGAATGTGCAAAGCAAGGTATTTGTGTATTCAACACTCCTGGTGCAAATGCAAATGCTGTTAAAGAACTTGTTTTGACTGGACTTTTCTTATCTTCAAGAGAGATTATTCAAGGAATTTCTTGGGCTGATACATTAAAAGGTAATGGTGCAGAAGTTGAAAAAATGGTTGAAAAGGGAAAAAGTCAGTTTGTTGGTCCCGAAATCGCTAGAAAAACTTTAGGTGTAATTGGACTTGGTGCAATTGGTGTGCTTATTGCAAATGCAGCAGTTTCACTTGGAATGAAAGTAATCGGTTTTGACCCTTATCTTTCAGTTAAATCTGCTTGGCAACTTTCACCTGGTGTAGTTGCAGCAAAATCAGCTGAAGAAGTTTATGCAAGCGCTGATTATATTACAATTCACGTTCCTTATAACCCTAATACAAAAGGAACAATTGATGAAAAAGCAATCTCACAAATGAAAGATGGAGTAAGAGTGCTTAATTTCTCAAGAGGGGAACTTGTAGATAATTCTGCAATTATTCCTGCATTAGAAAGTGGAAAAATTGCAAAATATGTGACAGACTTCCCTTCTGATGAAGTTATTGGAGTGAAAAATGTTATTGCAATCCCTCACCTTGGTGCATCAACACCTGAATCGGAAGATAACTGTGCTGTTATGGCAGTAAACCAAATTGTTGATTATATTGAAAACGGAAACATTATAAACTCTGTAAATCTTCCAAATGCTGAAATGGCAAGAAGTGGGAAAACTAGAATTTGTATGATACATAAAAATATTCCTGATGTGCTTACACAAACAACAGCAGCTGTTTGTGGTGTAAACATTGAAAATATGATTAACCAATCGAAACAAGATTATGCATATACAATGTTTGATATTAGCGATTGTGTTTCTGATGAAATCATTGAAAAAATCAAGAATATTTCGGGTATGATTAAAGTTAGAGTTTTAAACAACTGCTAAATATATAAAAATGTCCAGAAAGGATTGATTATTTATGAAAGTAATCCAAATTAGTGAACTTAATAAATTAATTGAACAAGATGAGAGTGCTTTCATAAAAAATGGTGCGAATTATTATAGGGAAAGCCTAAATAAGACAGCTCTAGAGATAGAAAAAAGGTTTGCAACTCATTCAATTGTGCTTATTTCGGGTCCTTCTGGGTCGGGGAAAACGACTACTGCAACAAGGCTTAAAAGTTTGCTTGCGGAGAAGGGTATTCAATCTTTGACTATTTCAATGGACGATTATTTTATTCCTATTGATGAGAGTGATAATCACCCACGAAATCCTGACGGAACAATTGACCTTGAGTCACCGTATAGGGTTGATATTCCTTTGCTTAAAAAGCATATTGAAATGCTTAATAATTTTGAGGAAATCCATATTCCAAAGTTTGATTTTGCGACTAATTCTATTGTAGGATTTACAAATGTTAAACGTGAAAAAAATCAAATTGTAATTTTAGAAGGAATTCACGCATTAAATCCACTTATAACAGCGGATTGTCATGATTATTCAACTAGAATTTATGTAAGTGTTCGTACTCGTGTTGAAAATAGCAGTTTAGATCGCTTGCACCCTAGATTAATAAGGCTTATGAGGAGATGTTCTCGTGATGTTTTATTTAGGGGGCGTGAGATTAATCAGACTTTTGATATGTTTAAAAGCGTTTCAAGGGGGGAAGAAGCTCATATTACAAGGTTTAAAGAGCTTGCTGATTTTGAAATTGACACATTTATTCCTTTTGAATTATCGGCTTATAAGTCAACAATTTATACTGCTTTACTAAAGAGAAAAGAGGAAATGCACGGCGAATTTGATTTCGATATGGTTTTGGAATTTTTAAAGGAAGTAAAAGCTATTGATAATGAAAAAATCCCTGACAATTCATTGATAAGAGAATTTATCGGCGGAAAAAAGGTGTAAAACAATAATTTAATATAATAAAAAGCTATAGAGTTATTCTATAGCTTTTTTTGTTTTCTCAAAAAAGACATATTTTACTAATGTTTTTTATATTATTAATAATGAGAACCTGTACTTTAAGGGAGTGATTTATATTTGAAAGGATTGAAAAAAAGAAATGATAACTATTTTTTTACTATATTAACTATTTTAATTTCAATGATATTGCTATTACTGTATTTTGCTCCGTATATTAAAGCAAATTTTAGTGGAGTAACTAAAGTTTTATTATTTATAGAGGGTGCAAGTTTCAATGTAAATTCATTCCACGAAGTTGATAATATTGAAATTGAAGAAGTTTTGGAATTTGATGAAAGTTTAGCTTTAAACAAAAATTTCATCACTCAATATGAGGAAGCAGAAAATTTTACCCAAGCATCAATTTTAACATTTAATGCGTCAGATTTCGGGAATGTACTTTCCTACCCTGAAAACTATAACGAAAAAAGCGGTGAGATAAAGTTTGTAACCTACGGAAAAATGATTAACGAAGCGTTTTTTGATTTAGATTACGGGCAAGTTTATAATGCTACAACCCTTTCAAATAGCGTGCTAATAAACGAGCTAAGTGATGAACTACCCTTTGAAATTTTAGCCGACGGAAGTTTTGAAGTCTTAATAATGCATACTCATACAACGGAAAGTTTTCAGCCCTATGAACGTGATTATTTTGACAATAGATTTGATTCAAGAAGTACAGATGAGAGCATGAATATTGTTTCAGTAGGAGAGGCAATTGTAAATGAATTAGCAAAAGCGGGTATAGGTGTAATTCACGATGTAACAGTTCACGATTATCCTCAGTATGACGGTTCTTATGATAGAAGTAGAGTGCGTGTAGAGGAAATATTAGAGGAATATCCAACGATAAAAGTAGTCCTTGATATTCATAGAGATGGAATAGGAAATGATGAAGTTTGGACTGCTCCTATCGCTAATATAAATGGGGAAAATGCTGCACAAATTATGATAATTTCAGGGTGCGAGGGAATTCCTTTATACAAAGAAAATTTTAAATTTGCAGCGATTTTACAAAACACAATTGAGGAAATGTACCCAACATTAACACGACCTTTGCTTTTTGACTACAGGCATTATAATCAAGATTTAACCACAGGTTCAATTTTAATCGAAGTGGGAAGTCACGGAAATAGCATAGAACAAGCAATTTATAGTGGCGAACTATTAGGAAAAGCATTAGTTGAAAGTTTGCTTCGATAGCTAATAAAAGGGGGATTTTATATCAATATTGAAAATATAATTGAGATGATGAATAGCGGGATTTGGGGAATACCAATGGTTTCTCTAATAATTTTAACAGGGATTTATTTTACTGTGAGAACAAAAGGACTTCAACTCCTTAAAGTAAAATTAATATATAAAAATACAATTGGTAATATTAAAAGTGGTAAAGAAAGTGATAAAAAAAGTATTTCCCAATTTCAAGCCTTAACAACTGCACTAGCTGCAACTATCGGAACAGGAAGCATTGCGGGTGTTGCAACAGCTCTTTCAATCGGAGGAGCTGGCTCGTTATTTTGGATGTGGGTTTGTGCCTTGTTTGGAATGATGACAGTTTATGCTGAAAATGTTTTGGGGATATATTTTCGCAAAAAAAATGGAAAAGGCGAGTTTGTAGGCGGTGCAATGTACTATATTGAATACGGACTTAAATGTAAATGGCTTGCAGTTTTGTTTTCAATATTTTGCTTATTAGCCTCTTTTGGAATGGGGAATATGGCACAAGGAAATACAATTTCCACCGCTCTTTATGAAGGTTTAGCTATCGATGTGCGAGTTACTGGCTTAATTTTCACCATAATAACAGCAATTATTATTATCGGCGGAATAAAAAGAATAGGAAAATTTGCAGAAAGACTTATCCCTTTTATGTTTGTAGTTTTTGTTATTTCATCAATTGTTGTGCTTTGGATAAATTATGAAAAATTGCCTTTGATATTTGATGAAATATTCAAAAGTGCTTTTGGTTTTCAGGCAGTAGGCGGAGGAATTTCCGGAATAATGATAAAAAATGCACTTTCCACAGGTGTGAAAAGAGGTGTTTTTTCCAACGAAGCAGGTTTAGGAAGCTCAGTAATTGCCCATTCATGCGCAAAGGTTAAAGAGCCGGTTGTGCAAGGAATGTGGGGAATATTGGAAGTTTTCATTGATACAATAGCAATTTGCACCTTAACAGCCTTGGTAGTTTTAGTCACAGGGGAAAATCAAGTGGGAAATTTCGATGGAACAACAACAATAATAAGGGCTTTTTCAAAAGATTTAGGACTTTATGGAGAAATTTTTAGTACAGTTTCGGTAATTGTTTTCGCTTTTGCAACTTTAATAGGCTGGTCATTTTTCGGTGAAAAAGCCTTTGAATATTTGTTTGGGGAACGATTTATTTTTTTATACAGAATTTTTTTTGTAATCGCAGTTTATTTAGGTTCAGTGCTAAATTTAACTTTAGTGTGGGAAATTTCCGATTTATTCAACGGTTTAATGGCAATCCCAAATCTAATTTCACTTTGGTTTTTGTCAGGAGTAGTTTTTTCAGTTACAAGTAATTATTTTCAAAGGCAAAAAGGGATAAATAGCAAAAAAATGCTTTCATTTTTCCATAAGACTTGATTTTATTAAATTTTTTAGTTATAATAATAACAGATAATTTTTTATTTAATTAAAATTGTGAAAGGATTGGATATTGATGAAAAAAGGAAATAAATCTGTTAAAGCTACTGCTATTGCGGTAGTAGGTGCACTTCTTCTTGTAGTTGGAGCTGTTGGATACATTGTTTTTAGAGTAGTGAGTGAACATTCTTACAATGAAAAATGGAAAGATTACGACGAGTGCGGAATTTAATATTGTTTTAAAGAGGTTGTAGCGAACTAAAAATGTTTCGTTACAACTTTTTTTATTCTAACTGATAACATATAATGCCTAAGTGGAAGTTAAAATAGTTCAAACTATAGTTATTGCAATTAAAAGGAAATTCGTGTATAATTAATATGTATTTTCACTTTTTTGAAAGAAGGATTTTGTTTTGCTTGAAAAAATTAAAATTGGTAATGTTGAAATAGAAAAAACTGCTTGTTTAGCGCCTATGGCATCTGTTGCGGATAGGGCTTATCGTGATATGTGTAAAAGCTATTCTGCCTCTTATGTGGTGAGTGAGATGATTTCTGCAAAGGGTTTGTGCTATAGCGATAGAAAAACGGAAGAACTTTGTTTAGTTACTGAAAAGGAGCGTCCTATGGCTTTGCAACTTTTTGGTGAAGACCCTGAGTTTATAAAAAAAGCTGTTTTACTTATAAAAAAATATAATCCCGATATAATTGATATAAATATGGGTTGTCCCGTTCCTAAAATTGCGGGAAGTGGAAGCGGAAGTGCTTTAATGAAAACTCCCTTAATTGCAAGTGAAATTGTAAAGGCGGCGGTGGAGGTGTCCCCTTGTCCTGTTACAGTAAAATTTCGTTCAGGTTGGGACGATAATAACATTAACGCTGTGGAATTTGCAAAAATAATGGAAGAAAGTGGTGCGGCGGCATTAACTGTTCACCCACGGACAAGAGTTCAAATGTATAACGGAAAAGCTAATTGGAGTATTATAAAAGATGTAAAAGAAGCAGTTTCAATCCCTGTTATTGGGAGCGGTGATGTTGTAGATTTAAATTCTTGTATAAAAATGTATGAAGAAACGGGTTGTGACCTAGTTATGATTGGTCGAGGAACTTATGGAAAACCGTGGATTTTTCAAAATATATATGAGCATTTTGCAGGTTTGCCTTTAACAAAAGAACCTGATTTAGAGGAAAGATTTGACATAATGCTTTCTCATGCTAGGAAAATTGTTGAATACAAAGGTGAACATATTGGTATCCGTGAGGCTAGAAAGCACCTTGCTTGGTACTTAAAGGGAATGAAAAATGCTGCGGCTTATAGAAATTCTTGTGCAAGCTTGAATACTATGGAAGATATTGAAAATTTAGTTGTGAAAATTAAACTTGAGGAAAATTAGTTTCAATGGAGGATAAAAATGTCGGAAGATTTTACTTTTGAAGATTTAGGAAAAGGTTTTGAAATTTGTGTAAGTGAGGAACATCGGTTTGGTACAGATGCTTTTTTGCTCGCTGATTTTGCTAAACCAAGGCATAAAGACAAAGTTTGTGACCTTTGTAGCGGAAATGGAATTGTTGCAATTTTAATGAAGAAAAACTTTGAACCCAAAAGCATTTTGACGGTGGAAATTCAAGAAAAAGCGGTTAAACAACAACTTTTATCTTTTGAAAAATCTGGTATTTCGGGAATAACTGCAAAATGTGCTGACTTAAAAGAAGTTTTTGAGGGATTTCCTAAAGATGAACTTGATGTTGTTACTTGTAATCCGCCTTATAAAATTAGTGGAACAGGGGCAAAAAATGATACCGATGCAGTTTCTATCGCCCGCCACGAAGTTCTTTGTAACATTGATGATGTATGTGAAACAGCAAGCAAAATGTTAAAATTTGGTGGAAAACTTTGTATTTGCAACCGTCCAGAAAGGCTTTCAGATGTTATTGTTGCAATGAAAAAATTTAACATTGAACCGAAAAAAATTCGCTTTGTAAGCAAAACACCACAAACAGCACCGTGGTTATTTTTAATCGAAGGCAAAAAGGGAGCAAAACCATTTATGACTGTGGAAAATCAGCTTTATGTTCAAGGGGAAAATGGATTTTCTGATGAATTAATGCGAATTTATGGAAAACCAAGAGAGGAAAGTGATTAAGATGTCGTCAGGAAAACTTTTTGTAGTAGGAACTCCTATTGGAAACTTATCCGATTTAACATATAGGGCGGTGGAAACTTTAAGGGAGGTAGACTTTGTTGCCGCCGAGGATACAAGGGTAACGGGTAAACTCTTGAACTATCTTGAGATAAAAAAGCCTTTGGTAAGTTATTATGAACATAATGCAAAACAAAGTGGAGAAATGATTGTTTCAAGGCTAATTTCGGGGGAAAATTGTGCAATTGTAACCGATGCAGGAATGCCCTGCATAAGCGACCCAGGGGAAGATTTAGTAAAACTTTGCGTTGAAAATAATATTGAAGTTGTGGTTATTCCAGGACCGTCGGCGGTAGTTTCTGCCCTTGCAATTAGCGGACTTGCGACCTCAAGATTTTCTTTTCAAGGATTTTTATCAACAAATAAAAAAAATCGTTATGAACATTTAGCGTCAATTGAAAGGCACACTGAAACCTTAATTTTCTACGAAGCACCGCATAAATTGGTCAACACTTTAGAAGATTTTTACAAGTTTTTTGGGGACAGGAAAATTTCTTTATGTAGAGAATTGACAAAAGTTTTTGAACAGGCAATAAGAATTACTCTTTCAAAGGCTTTGGAGTATTATAAAGAAAAAACTCCAAAAGGCGAATTTGTCCTTGTCTTAGAGGGCTATAAAGAAAGTGAAAACAGCGAAGAATTAACCCTTGAAAGTGCAATGGAACAAGTAATGATTTTGGTTGACAAGGGAATGCGTCCCGTTGATGCTTGTAAGCAAATTGCAAAGGGAACAAATTTTTCAAAAGGCGAACTTTATACAAAATACATCGCCGATAATATGTAGTATTTAGGAGTTATAATACAATTTGTATATTAAATTGTGCAAATATACAAATATAGATAATTTTACCGTAGTATTTGTGTTTTTATTTGGTTAAAATATTATTGAAAAAAATCTGTATTTATGTTAAAATTAAATAAATTTTAGTTTATATTTTTGATAAATAATTCACCATGTAAAATTTTTATTTATTTTTATATATAAATTTCCTAGAAAGGTGAGATGAAAATGCAGAACAGTAAATTTCTTAGCAAATTTAAAGAAAAAATTAAAGCTTTGAATGTTATTCGCGAAAAAAATAAAGAAAAGTACAGCATGGCTGGAATTATACTATTGGTAATGTTTCCTTTGTTTATTACAAGTGTTATAGAAATAATTCAAATGCAATCGGCGATGGAATATCTTCTTTTTGCAATAGAAAAACCTACGATTGTGGTATTTAATGTAATAATAGCTACAATTATTTTATTTGGATTTCTTCTCTTATTCAAGAAATCGTACATCGCAGTTTTTGTGGAGGGTGTTTTTTTAACCATTCTCTCTATAGTGGAACTCTTTAAATTCGGTACAAGCGGAGTGCACTTTACTATTACTGACTTAATTATTGCAACAAATACTAAAGCGGCTGGGGATATGCAAGGGTTTATGGCTTATATAAATATAAGTCCTCTGTTAGTTTTTTGTGTGTTATTAGTTCTTGGTTATATTTTTGCAGTTTTTTATTTCAATTATGAGATAAAGGTAAAAATTGCAAAAAGAATTACTGGTTCTGTGGCTATATTTGCTTTGTTCGTAACATTTTTATTGTCGCCTATGATAGCTACTCCTGTTTATTCTTTCTTTGAAATCGACACTACTTCGGGTGCAAACTACGTTGATATGAATGATAAGTTTGAAAATAATAGCTTTTTAGCTTTTTTAACTCAAACTACTACTGAACAACTTGGACACGATATTGAGGAACCTGATAATTACTCTAGATATTCAATTCAAACTCTTGTGGATGTTGCTGATGAAGAAGTTCCAACTGAAGTAGCACAAGTAAAACCTAACGTGATAACAATTATGTCAGAAGCATTTGCTGACTTTAGAGTTTTTGAGGAATTATATATTGATGGTGATATTTATGCGGATTTCGATACAATTTTAGAGGATAGTTTTTATGGGGAAACCGTTGTGCCTACCTTTGCCGGATTTACTGTAAAAACTGAGTTTGAATTATTATTTGGACTTCCAATAAGGTCATTAAACGACGTAAATATGCCTCAAAACATTCTACTTGAACAACAGCAAACTACCATAGTTTCACAGTATAACGATTTAGGCTACAACACAAATTATATACATACTTTTGATAGATATTTTTATGAGAGAGATGAAATTTATTCAAACTTTGGTTTTGATAATATGATTTTCGAAGATAATATGACTGTTGAATTGGAATATTATAGAGATTATATTTCTGATAAAACTATTTTTAATCAAGTTAACGAGCTTATTACAAATACAGATGAGCCTGTTTTTGTACATACTACTACAATGCAAAATCATCAGCCTTATCAAGATGAAATGCGACCACAAATCGATATTTATTTTGAAGGTGTAGAGCTAATGTTAGCTGATTTAAAGGCTTTTTTAGAAGAACTTGAAAAAATTGATGAACCAACAATTGTATTGTTTGTGGGTGACCACTTCCCTTCTATGGGAGGAATAGATTCAGTTTATGATAATATAAATTTATACGGAAACAATTCTGACAAACTTTATAATCAAACATATTTCATTTGGGATAATATGGGATTAGATTATTCAAATATGCCTGAGGAAACAGTATCTTCTTTCTACTTGCCACATTTATTGCTTGAAACAGCGGGACTTGAAACTAATGAAGTTTCAACTTCTGTTTTAGAAAGAATTGATTATGCCCCAGTTTACACCTCAAACCACAGTAAAGTTTCAAAGGGTAGAGATGACATTCTTGACACTATTACATATGACATTGTTTTAGGTGCAAAATACACGTTAGAAATAAAATAGTTATTTTAAGAGAGGTTTACATTTTTATGAAAAATATAGAACTTGGAAAAACATATGAAACTAAGTGGGTTGTTACTAAGGAGATGCTTGCTTGCACTGTTGGAAGTGGAACGCTAGAAGTTTTTTCCACTCCTATGATGATTTCTTTAATGGAAAATGCAGCAATGAATTGTATTGCTGAAGCGCTTGAAGATGGAGAAACTTCTGTAGGAACTGAAATGAATGCAAAACATCTTTCTGCTTCTCCAAATGGTATTGAAGTTTATGCTATTGCGAAAGTAGTTAAAGTTGAGGGCAAACAAGTTTGTTTTGAAGTAGAGGCTTTTGATAAAGTTGGAAAAATCGGCGAAGCTACTCACACAAGATTTGTTTTAAATGCAGAAAAATTTATGGTAAAAACTAACTCTAAATTATCTTAGAAGTTAAGGTATAAAATCTATTCGTTTTGTTAAAATAACTCTATAAATAAATGATAAATCTTATCATTAAAAAGGAGAAAAAACAAAATGGATAAAATTGATAATACAAGTCTAAACAATTCTTTAGATATTGGAAAAAAAGCTAAGCGAATTAAGAAAAAAGTTGAAGAAATCGTTTCTATGCGTGATTTAGCTTGCGACCCAAATGGAAGTTATACAGGAGTTCCTACTGACCCAATGGATATGCCGGTACAAGATGTTGACGATTTGTAAGGATTAAAAATAATAAATTTGTGCTTTTCGGTTATTTCCGAAAGGCACAAATTCGTTTTAGATGAATTTTATTATGGTGAAAGTTTATTAAAAGAAAGGGATTGGCATTATTATGCAAAAAATATTAGGACATATGCGAAAAGCAATTTATGAATTTGATTTAATTCAAGATGGAGATAGAATTGCAGTAGGAGTTTCGGGAGGAAAAGATAGCTTAGTTTTATTAGTTGGACTTGCTATGTTAAAAAGATTTATCGGAATAGATTATACAGTGGTAGCAGTGACGCTAGACCCCCAATTTGAGGGGCAACAAACAGATTTTTCTTCTGTGCAAGAATTATGTGATAAATATGATATTGAATATGTGATTAAGCGTACACAGATAGGGGAAATCGTATTTGGAGTAAGGAAGGAAGAACACCCATGTAGCCTTTGTGCAAGAATGAGGAGAGGAGCACTTCACGACCTTGCGAAAGAGTATAATTGCAACAAAATTGCCCTAGGACATCATTATAATGACGCTGTAGAAACCTTTATGATGAATTTGTATATTGAAGGTAGAATTGGCTGTTTTTCCCCTAAAAGTTATCTTTCAAGAAAAGATTTGACTTTAATTAGACCTTTAGTTTTAACTCCAGAAAGCGAAGTTAGAAAAGTTTGTAATAAAAAACCTGAGGAATTTAAAATTGTTAAATCAGTATGTCCTGTTGACGGAATTACAACTCGTGAAAAAACGAAAGTTTATCTTCGAGATAAAGAAAAAGAGGACAACGGTTTTACATATAGAATGTTTGGCGCCTTGAGGAGAAGTGGAATTGACGGCTGGGGATATCGCGATAAAGCGGAAATTAACTTGAACAACTATAAAGATTACACAGTAGTTTCTCTTAAAGAACAGGAAAATGTGAAAGCTTTAGCTGAAAAATTATTAGCGGAGCAAAATGAAAACCAATTAGAAAGGTTTAAAAATGACCTTGCAAGCGGAAATGTTGAGGATATTTTTGTTGCAACTCATGAAGAAAAAGCAGTTGCAATGATAGTTTTCCTAAAAAAAGGCGATGTAAAAAAAGATTTTTCTAAGGAAAATGAAAAATTCCTTTGGATAGATTATCTTTTTGTAACAAAAGAATTTCGTGGAAAAAAATTATCACAGTTTTTAATTTTCAGCAGTGAAAAATCTTTGAAAAAGAGCGGATTTGAAGGACTACTTGCCACTACTTCATTGATAAATTTTTATGAGAAATATGATTTTACTGAAAATGGAATTGCCATTACAAATAAAAATGAACCAGTTAAAATTTATTCAAAAAAATATGCTAAAAGATAAAAAATAAAATATAGTAAATTAAGCTGAAAACAATAACAACTCTCAAGCAAAAAACCGCATAAATCAAAGCTTTTTTGCTTGATTTCTGGTGTGTTTTCTAACTTAATTTACTATACAATAAAAATGGGTGTAACGAAGAAAAAGTTTCGTTACACCCGTTTTGTAATATTAAATTCGAAAATGATATATTAATTCATTTATTTATTATAAGTCCAACCTAAATCATTGTGATAAATCATTTGTTTAGTCATTCCGCCGTCAATGCAAATATTTTCACCAGTGATAAATCCAGCTTTTTCCGAGGATAAAAACAATACCATATTCGCAATATCAAGAGGATTTCCTACCCTGCCAGCTGGGTGCTGAGTGGCATCTGCCCCCTCATACTTTGTAAAATCAGTGTCTATCCACCCTGGAGAAATCGAATTAACTCTAACCTTTCCGCTAAGAGTTACCGCTAGTGCGTGAGTTAGGGCGGCAATTCCACCTTTAGCAGCGGTATAACTTTCAGTTTGAGCCTGACTCATTCTATCTCTTGAGGAAGAAATGTTTGTTATTACAGCATTTTCAGTAAAGTGAGGAGCAAAAAGTTTAGTAAGATAAAATGGTGCAGTAACTCCGACTTTAAGTGCATAGTTAAACTCCTCAAAAGTACATTCGTCAAGTCCTTTTGTTGCAGGAATTGCATTGTTTACTAAAAAATCAACTTTCCCATAGTCGGAAATTACTTTCGCTGTGAATTCAATCAAAGTTTCCTCTTTTGAAATATCTCCAACAAAATAATCGTTTGGCAAAAGGTCAATTATACATACTCTTGCGCCTTGTTTAGAAAATTCATCAGCGATTATTTTTCCAATTCCCCTCGCCCCGCCTGTTACTACAGCTACTTTATCTTTAAATTCCATACTTTTCCCCTATAATTTATAATTTTTCAAAGAAAATTCCGTCCACAAAAACCTGTGTTCCAACAGCTAAGTTATTGTAAGAAATTTCAAGTTTTGTACCAATTTCAAAAGTTTCATCTGTTAAAACTAAAACTTTTACACTTTCAAAACCTTCAAATTCTTCATAGATTTCATTAGGTTCAACTATTAAAAAATTTCCGTCAACATCGATAATTGTACCAGTAAAATCCCCTGTTATTGGGTTACAAGCATAAGGTGACTCGCCGTCGGGAATACAACCGCTAGGTACATCAAGTCTAAGGTCATTCCTTAAAACAGCATTTGCAGTGATTTCTTCTGCTAAGTAAAAATCTGAAGTGTAAATTTCTACAAAATTTCCTACCTCAAATTCATTGCTAACAACAACATTATTGTTATCTATGAAAGTAGTTTCATTTGTTATATTTACAATTTGCCATGCTTCTACTTTGATTTGTCCATCTAAAACTTCCGTTATAATTCCTTGTACATTTGCTTCAATTTCTTGAGAGGAAAGTGAATTTATTAAAGAATTCTCATTTTCTTGAGCAATAGTTGCTTCCGCCTTAGTTGTTTCACTGGGTTGAGTAGTAGTTTTATCACTTGCACAAGCTGTAAAAACTAAAATTAAAATTAAAAATAATGACAATTTTTTCATAAAAATACCGTTCCTTTCTACAAAGGCTGGATAGGTTGGTTTTTGTACTTTCTTATTACAATAAGATAGAAAATTAAGTAAGCAAATGCGGTTAATGTCCAAGTGATTGGATATGAATAGAATAAAACTTCAAGAGTGTTAAAATGAGCAAAAACTGTATAAATCCATATAATTCTAGCAACACAAACTCCACAAACAACAATAATCATAGTGGAAAAACCATATCCCATTCCACGAAGTTGTCCTGCGAAAACGTCCATTATTCCGCACATAAAGTATGTTGAGGCAATTATGGAAAGTTTAATCAAACCATATTCCACAACTTGAGGATCATCGTTGTATAATGAAATCAATTCTTTTCCGAAAATCATTGCGATGCTTCCCATTATAGCACAAACGGCAATTACTAATAAAAGGCAATATTTCAATACTTTTTTAACTCTATCATAATTTTTAACACCCATATTTTGGCTTGTAAAAGTTACTGCAGCTTGGTGGAAAGAGTTCATTGAAACATAAATAAAACTTTCAATACTGTTTGATGCCGCTGTACCAGCCATTACAGCTGATTGGAAAGAGTTAATTGAAGATTGAATCATAACGTTTGCAATTGAGAACATCATGCCTTGAATTCCTGCTGGTATTCCAATTTTTGCAATTTGAATAAGTTCATCTTTATAAATTTTGAGTTCTTTAAAACGTAAACTCCAATAATTTGAATTTCCTTTTAGGGCAATGAGAACTAAAGTCATAGAACAAGTTTGAGAAATAATTGTTCCAAGTGCAACTCCAGCTACCCCTAGTTTGAATACAATTACAAAAAGCAAGTTTAAAACAACGTTTACCACACCAGAAATCATAAGGAAGTAAAGGGGGCGTCTTGTGTCGCCTAAAGCACGCATTAAAGCACTTCCGAAGTTGTAAACAAGGTTTGGAATCATTCCTAAGAAAATAATTTGCATATATGTTGTGGAAAGACCAATTACATTCTCTGGACTTCCCATAAGTTGTAGTAACGGTTTTGAAGCAAATACACCCACTATAGTTACAATTGCACCACCTAGGAAAGAAACAGCAATTGAAGTATGTGTGGTTCTATACATTCCCTCAGGGTCATTTTGCCCATAATATTTCGACATAATAACACTTGTACCAATTGAAAGCCCAAGGAAAATTGTTACTATTAAATGTGTTAAGGCTCCTGTTGAGCCAACAGCTGCAAGGGCTTCTTCCCCCTCAAATTGACCAATTACAATTACGTCTACAGCGTTGTATAAAAGTTGTAAATTACTGCTTATAATCAGTGGAATTACAAATTGCAATATCTGTTTAAAAAGAGGTCCTGAAGTTGCATTGATTTCATATTTTGAGCTATTTCCGAGTTTACCTTTAAGCATAAAAAGTAAGTTCCTTTCCTTTTTGGACAAGTTTTGCTTTATAAAAAGTAATATCTATTAAAAAAATTATACACCTATTGAAAGAATATTTCAAGTGTATTTTATGAAAATTCACAAAAAATAGCTGTGACGAAACAGTAATTGTTCCGCCACAGTTTTTATTTAATCTAAATTTAAGATTTTAATTATTTTTTTGCATAATCGTTAGTTTGTTTTTTCTCTTTATGCTCTTGCCACATAACCCATAATGGTGTCGCAATGCAAATTGAAGAATAGGTACCTGAAATTAGACCTACTATCAATGGAAGTGAGAAACTAATGATTGAATTTACACCTGTCAATAAAGCGACAATTGTGATAATTAATAAAGCAATCACAGTTGTTACAGTAGTAGTTACTGAACGTGTTAAAGTTTGGCTAACACTTGTATTAACTAGCATTGCAACAGGAGTGTTTTTAGGCATAAGCTTCTTATTTTCACGAATTCTATCGTAAATAACAATCGTGTCATTGATAGAATAACCAAGAATTGTAAGAACAACAGCCATAAAGTTTGCATCGATTGGCATTCTGAAAATTACAAATGCAGCATAAACGATAATTACGTCATGTAGCAGTGCAACTAGTGCCATCGCACCCGCTGACCAACCGCTAATTCTCTTAAATCTAAATGCAATGTAAAGTACAAGAACTAAGAATGCAAAAGCTACAGCAACTAAGCATTTTTGGAAGAATTCGTTACCTAAAGTAGAATTTACATCACTTGTATTTAGTAATGAAATATTTCCTTCAGGGTATTTTTCAGTGATTTTTGTAGTCAAAGTTTCTTGCTTTTCAGCAGTTAAACCTTCATCAGCAGTAAATGAAATTTCAAAGTAATCAGAACCATCAGCGAAGTTTTCACCTTGATTTACAGTTACATCAGCACCAACTACTTCAGAAGCAATTGTATCAATTTCATCAGCTGAAACTGAACCTGTGTAAGAGTAGGAAATGATTGAACCACCTTTAAATTCGATAGAAACAACCACACCTGCGATTAAGCTAACAATTAAAGTTACAACAATAATAGCTGAAGATATTGAGAAGAAAGTTTTCTTTTTGCCTACAAAATTGTAAACTTTTTCTTCAGTGTTTTTGCGAGTTCTATCATAAAGATTGATTTTTCTTAAGCCTTTAAATTTAGATAATGATGAAAGCATTAGTCTTGAAGCGAATACTCCAAAAACAAAGTTCATAATTACACCAACTAATAAAGTAAATCCAAATGAGTAAATCTCACCAGTAGTTGATGGACCAAACATAAAGAATAGTGGGCTTAGAATAGTTGACATAATATTTGTTGGAGGGCCAAATGAACCCATTAGAATTAATGCGATTAATACAACAGTAATGTTACCGTCAAAAATTGCAGTAAATGCTTTGCTGAAACCTAAGTGAAGTGAACCGTCAAGGGACTTGCCTTTTCTAAGTTCCTCTCTAATACGTTCAGCAGTGATGATATTTGCGTCAACACCAATACCTAGCGCCAAGATAATACCCGCAATACCAGGAATTGTTAAAGTAAAGCTGTCAAAGAATCCAAAGAATCCTGTTAGACAAGCAATTGTACCTACTAATTGTCCGAAAAGAGCAATCATAGCTACAAAACCAGGTAATCTATAAAGAATAATCATGATAACCGCAATAGCAATAAATGCAATTGCACCTGATAAAATCATTGAATCTCTTGCATTTTCACCGTCAGTAGGTGATAAAATGTTTAATCCAACAGTGTCTAAGCCAAAAGGCAAAGCACCTGAGTTAATTTTATTAGCAAGGTCAGTTGCTTCTTCAGCAGTGAAGTTACCTGTAATTTGAACGCTTCCACCAGTGATATGTTCATTTACTGTAGCGTTTGAAATTACAACATTGTCCATCCAAATTGAGATAGAACCTTGTTCTTCTGCTAATTTTTCAGTTGCATCTGAGAATTTTTGTGCACCTTCGTCAGAAAGTTCAAGTGCAACATAATATTCATCAGTGTTACTATCAAAAGATGGTGCAGCAAGTTTTACATCTTCACCAACTAAGATAATATTTTCCTCAGTAACTCCTGTTCTTTCCCCTGTTTCTTCGTCAAGTTCATAACCTTCTCTAAAAGTTAGAAATGCCGTTTCACCAAGTTCTTGAACAGCTTGTTCAGGGTTAAAGTCAGCTTCCCCTTCTTTCCAAGGGAAACGAACGATTACACGGTCGTTTGAATAGTCAACATAAACTTCACTATCAGTGATGTTTAATGAAGCCAATCTTTCTTCCATCTTAGCTTGCGTTCTGTCAAGCTCCAAATCCGAAGCATCATATCCGTCAGCAGGTGCAAATGTTACATCAACACCACCTCTAATATCAATACCCCAACGAATATCATCGATACTCTTAATATAAGTGTCTAAAAAGTCGCCACGTTGTACTTTAATTCCCGTAATATTTAATACTGTAAACACTGCGATTGCAATTAAAACAATAAAAAACATCGATCTTTTTACTCTACGCACAAAAATGTCCTCCTACTAATAATTTTGCTGTTCATAAAAATTACATATTATGACAGCATTAACTTTATTATTATATAGCTTTTTCGCCAAAAAGTCAATATTAAATTAACTTTTTGGCGAAGTATTGCTTATTTTTTAAACTTTCTAAACTTTTAGTTCGCTTTTTTCGGAAAGAATGTCTTTATTTGCTTCAATAATTGGTTTTACATGGTCGTTTACAAACTCAACAACTTGATCAGAACTTCTTCCAGTAAAGTTTTCTGGTTGTAGAATTGCCATAATTTCTTCTTTTGAAGTCAAGAAAGATGGGTCATTTGCAATTCTTTCAACTAAGTCATTTTCAAGGCCTTCTTCTTTTACAACTTTTGCAGCAGCAATTGAGTGAGTTCTTAGTTTTTCGTGTAATTCTTGTCTATCTCCACCCTTTTTAACAGCATTCATCATAATGTTTTCAGTTGCCATAAAAGGAAGCTCTCTCATAACTCTTTGACGAACAACTTTAGGATAAACTACAAGTCCGTCAGTAATGTTCATAAGTAGGTTTAATATTGCATCAATGCCAAGGAAAGCCTCAGCCACAGCAATTCTCTTATTTGCGGAGTCATCAAGAGTTCTTTCAAACCATTGAGTTGCAGTTGTGAAAGCTGGATTTAATTGGTCAATCATAACATATCTTGCTAAAGAAGTAATTCTCTCACTTCTCATAGGATTTCTCTTATAAGGCATTGCGGAGGAGCCGATTTGATTTTTTTCAAATGGTTCTTCCATTTCTTTAAAGTTAGCAAGAATTCTTAAATCGTTTGAAAATTTACTTGCGGATTGAGCAATTCCAGATAAAGTTGAAAGTACATTTGCATCAACTTTTCTTGAATAAGTTTGCCCCGAAACAGGAACACTGTCAGCAAATCCCATTTCTTCACAAATCATTTTTTCAAGGTCTTTAGCTTTATCTTTATTTTCTTCACCTAAAAGTTCAACGAAAGAAGCTTGAGTTCCTGTTGTACCTTTTTGTCCTAAAAGTTTAAGGGAATTAATTCTATACTCAAGTTCTTCAAGGTCAAGAAGAAGTTCATAACACCACAAAGTTGCTCTTTTCCCTACAGTAGTAAGCTGTGCAGGTTGCAAGTGTGTGTATGCAAGGCAAGGCATATCTTTATATTCCATTGCAAAATTTGAAAGTTGGTTTATTACGTTGATAAGTTTTCTTCTTACAACTTTTAAGCCCTCTTTCATAATAATAATATCAGTGTTATCACCAACATAACAAGAAGTTGCACCTAAGTGGATAATCCCTTTTGCATTTGGACAAACTTCACCATAAGCATGAACGTGAGCCATAACGTCATGTCTTACAAGAGCTTCTCTAGCAGCCGCTACTTCATAGTCGATATTTTCGATGTTAGCTTCAAGTTCTTCAACTTGTTCCTTTGTTACAGGAAGTCCTAATTTCATCTCAGCTCTAGCAAGAGCCACCCAAAGTTTTCTCCAAGTAGTAAATTTCATATCAGCAGAAAAAATATACTGCATTTCTTTGCTTGCGTATCGCGTGCAAAATGGACTTTCATAACTGTTTGTCATAAAAATGTCATCCTTTCTTGATGGTCAAAATTTGTTATAGTTTATTTTATTTAAATTTTAAGAGGTTATTCCCCAGTGTATTCTCCCCTTAAAATTTGTAAAGCGGTTGCTAATTGAATATCGGAAGTTTCGTCAAGTCGAGCAATGTCAGCAGAACTATCATTTTCCATAACTACAGTATAGTCAGGGTTAAGCCCAACGCCGTCAAAATTTTCCGATAAAGCAGTTCGATAAGTTGCAGTAGTAAAAGTAATTGAACTACCGTCCGAAAGTTGATAAGTTGATTGCATTATACCTTTACCATAAGTTGGAACGCCTACTAATTCAGCTTTGCTGTAATCTCTTAAAGCTGAGGAAAAAAGTTCGGAAGCACTTGCGCTATTGGAATTGACTAAAATAATCATTGGAAGTGCAATTTCATTTGCATCAGAAGTTCCAAGTAAAGTTTCATTTCCATCTTTATCAATAGAATAAGCTATTGCCCCAGTTGGTAGTAAATAATCAAGTATTTCAAGGGTAGAATCCAAAGTTCCGCCTAAATTGTTTCTAACGTCGAAAATAAGCCCTGTTGCCCCTTGTGCCATAAGGTCGTCAACTGCAATTTTAAATTGGTCATCAGTAGTATCGTTAAATTGAGTAATTTGAACATAACCAATTTCCTCGATTAATCTACTTTTAACACTGATTATATCAATTTCTTCACGGGTTAAAACGATTTCTTCGTCAACACCTTCTTCTCTTATTGTAAGAGTAACATTTGTTCCTGTTACACCAAGAATTCTGTTCACAGCTTCGGTATAACCAAGGGAAATTACCGATTCTCCATCTACTTCAACAATTAAGCTTCCAGGGAGAATTCCAGCTTTTTCAGCGGGAGAATTTGCAAGGACACTTTCAATGTAAATATATCCGCTTTGGTCAGGTTTGGAAGTTACTCCAATACCTACAGTTTTCCCCGAATTATTAAGAATATTTTGCTCATTTTCCTCAAGAGTGTTATAAGACGCATACGGATCATTAAGCACGGTCACATAACCTTTTGCAAGGGCATCTAAAACCTCATCTTGATTTATTTCTCCATAAAAATTATCTTTTAACGTTGAGTCGATTTCAATGATTTTATTATAAATTTCTTCTTTTTCGTCAAAATTTGTAACCGTACTATTAATTGTACTTAAAGTAAAGTTACTAGTCAAAATAAAAGTAATAGCAGAAGCAATAATCATTAAACTAAGGCAAATGCCCACCGATATTTTTTTATTCATTATTTAGTATATCCTTTCTTTTTGTTATCAACTAAAATTTTTAACTCCTATCAATTTTGATAGGAGTTAAAAGCATTTATATTTATTTTTACCTTTTTCCCACAGATTATAACTAAATTTTAGTATTTAGCTATTTGTAAACCAAAGCATAGGGTCTTTCTTAACATTATTTTCTCTAATTTCAAAATGCAAGTGATAACCTGTAGAGTTACCTGTTGTCCCTACATAAGCAATAGTTTCGCCCTTTGATACTGTGTCACCAACACTAACAGCAAGCTTTGAAGCATGTCCATAAACAGTTACATATCCACCACCGTGGTCGATTGCAACATATTTACCATAGCTATATCCAGGTATATCGTCATTAAAAGCAATAATAACTTCACCAGCATTAGCAGCAACAATTGGTTGCCCAGCAATTCCAGCACCAGCTATATCGATACCATAGTGGTACCCGCCCCAACGAGGTCCATAATATGATGAAATATAATAATGTGTAGGTACAGGCCATGTGAACGTTCCGCCAACATAAACTTTTTCTTTTAGACGTCTTTCTTCAATCAGTCTATCAAGTTCTTGTTGTGCAGCTTCCATATCAGCTTGTTCAGCAGCAGTCATATTTTGATATGCATTTTGTTGAGTTTGAAACTCCGCTTGCATAGCAACACTATCACTATAAAGTTCAGTTAGTTCATCTTTATTAGCTTGATTTTCGTCCTTTGTTGCTTCCGTTTCACGTTTTGTTTCTTCAAGTTGTAATTTTGTAAGTTCAAAATCATTTTTAAGGTCAATTAAAGCAGTAATTTCTTTATCATCATGTTCAGCTACTTCGGTGATAAGCTCCATTTTCATTAACAAGTCATAAAAATCCGCTGTACCCACAAGTAATTCGGCATAAGAATCAGAACCACTTAAATATAAAACTCGCAATCTTTCTTTAAAATCCTCAACCCCTTGAATAATTTCAGCTTCTTGTAGAATTAATTGAGCTTCTGTTTGGGCAATGTTTTCCTCCAAAACAGCAATCTTTTCATTAAGTTCTTGAATTAATCCTTCAACGGTGGAGATTTTTGCAGAAAGAGTGTTTTGATATTCTTGTTGTTTATTAATATCATCTTTTAATGCGTCAATTTCAGCATTATATTGTTCAATCTTATCTTTACTTGCTTCAATTTCATCTTGAAGTTCAGCCTCAGTTTTAGCTTCAACTACTAATACATTGTCATTGCTTTGAGAAAAAATCATAACGCAAGCAAAACAAACAAGAAGTATTGCAATTGATTTTTTTATGTATTTACTTACTTTTGACATAATCAATAGTCCCTTTCAAATTTATCAAATCAACAGTTTTTTTCTGATTAAGATTATACTTTAAGGTGTTTTCTTGTGCTAAATACAGTTCCAAATGCGCCTATAGTCATACCTACTGCAACATATCCAATTGCAATTGGAATCATAATGCTATTAAACGGAATAATTCCATCTGTCCCCAAAATACTAGCGATTAAATCACTATCTCTGAAAAGTTCGAAAAATGCATCATAACACAAATAAGTAAGTCCAAATGCTCCAGCAGAAGCAAAAAGACCTATGAACATTCCCTCAATAAAGAAAGGAATTCTAATAAAAGCATTGCTTGCGCCAACATATTTCATAATGTTGATTTCTTTTCGCCTTGCGTAAACACTTGCTCTTGTTGCGTTGGAAATAATTACTAAAGAAACTACCACAAGGGCTAAAATTAGCACTGAGGACACAATATTTACTATGCTTTGTAGACTTAAAAGTATGTCAACAAAAGCAGAAGGCAACATAACTTCCTCAATTCCAGTAATTCCAGCAATTTCGCTTGCCGTTTCATCTAAAAGAGTAATGTCATCAACTTGTATTCTATATGTATCAGGTAGTGGGTTTGTGTCAGCGTATTGGAATAACGCTTGTTCTTCTTCAGTAAGCTCGGACTTTAAAGATTCCCAAGCCTCATCTTTTGAATATAAAACAACTTCCGCTGTGTTGTCAATGTCATCAAGGATAGTTTCCATATTAATAATATGCTCATAACTTACCCCGTCGGCAATAACAGCAACAACTTCATTTTGTTCTGCTACATTAGAAATCATATTCCCAATGTTAATTGTCATAAGAAAGGAAAGTCCCACTAATAAAAGTGAAACTAACATAATACAAAAAGAGGCGAAAGATAATAACCAGTTTGTCCAAATTGCGGAAACACCTTGTTTCATAAGGTAATTAAAGCTACTAATTCTCATTACTGCCTCCTACCACCTCGTCGAAGACAATTTGTCCCGAATCGATATTTATTATTCGTCCCCCGAAATATCTAACCAAATCATGCTCGTGGGTAACCATTAAAACAGTAGTTCCGCAAGCATTTATCCCCTTTAAAAGCTCTACAATTTCATAAGAAAGAGCAGGGTCAACGTTTCCTGTAGGCTCGTCCGCAATAATAAGGGACGGGTCATTTACAAGTGCTCTTGCAAGAGCAACACGTTGTTGTTCACCACCGGAAAGTTCGTGTGGATAAGATTTCGCTTTTTCTGTAAGCCCTACAAGGCTTATAACATACGGAACACGGCTTCTGATATATTTTAGCGGTGCATCAATAACACGCAAAACAAAAGCCACGTTGTCGTATACAGTCATATTTGAAATAAGCCTAAAATCCTGAAAAACTACCCCAATAGTTCTTCTAAGTTTAGGAATATTTCGCCTTCTAAGCTTTTTAAGGTTAAAGCCGTTTACATAGACATTCCCCTCTGTAGCTTCTACTTCTTTAAGCAAAAGTTTAATCATTGTACTTTTGCCCGCTCCCGAAGGGCCGACTACAAAGGCGAAATCTCCATCGTTTATTTTTAAATTTACATTATTAAGTGCGTCACTTCCCGAAGGGTAAACAACGGAAGTGTTTTTGAATTCGATCAACTTTTTTTACACCGCCTTTTTAATTTAACCGCATGCCACAGGCGGTATTAAGATTAATAAAATTAGAATTTAACTGGGTTTGAAGATAGATATTTTTTAACCATAAGTGCAATTTTGAATATAATAGCGTGGTCAAATTCTCTAAGGTCAAGTCCTGTAAGCTTTTTAATTTTTTCAAGTCTATACACCAAAGTGTTTCTGTGAACGAAAAGTTTTCTTGATGTTTCAGAAACGTTTAAGCTATTGTCAAAAAATCTTTGAATAGTGAACAATGTTTCATGGTCAAGAGTTTCAATTGAACCTTTTTTGAACACTTCTTTAAGGAAAGTTTCACATAAAGTTGTTGGAAGATGGTAAATAAGTCTTGCAATACCTAGATTTTCGTAAGAAACGATAACCTTGTCCGTATCGAAAACTTTACCTACTTCAAGAGCAATTTGAGCCTCTTTGAATGAACGTGCAAGTTCCTTAATATTGTCAACAACTGTACCAATACCAACATTAACTCTTGTGTAGAATTCACTACTTAGAGTATCAGAGATTGAACGAGCAAGTTTTTCTAAGTCTTTAAGCACAGTGTCAGGCTTAATTTCTTTAACCAAAACAATATCAGTTTCAGTAATGTTGAAGATAAAATCTTTATTTTTATCAGGGAACAAGTTTTGAATAACATCAAAAGCAGAAACATCGTTTGAAGAAATGCTTCTAATTAATAGAATTACACGGCTAATATCCGCTGCAAAGTGAAGCTCTCTAGCTTTAACGGAAACGTCGCCAGGTAGAACGTTATCAAGGATAACATTTTTAATAAAGTTATTTTTGTCATATTTTTCGTCATAGTATTGTTTGATACTAGATAAAGTTACAGCAAGAATTGATGCGTATTTAGCAGCAACTTCGTCAGTTCCCTCTACAAATACAGCATAATCAGGTTTAATATGAGAGCCAAAAGGCTTATAAGTGAAACCATCTCTTACGAAAATATCGTGTGAATCATTTAAATCCATAAAAACAAATTCGTTAGAAACCCCTATCTTAGACAGGTCGCTACTAGCTATAATAGTTGCACTTTCGTCAATTACACCTATAACCCCATCAATAGTATCTCGCATTTGTTGAACAACACCTTGGAATAATCTGTTGGACATAATAAAGTCTCCTTTTCTGATATAAATTGAGCGTTAGATTATTGCAAACAACACCATTATCATAATAATACACAATTTTATACAATTTTGCAAGGGTTTTATTGTATTTTTTTTTACGCACACTAAAAAAGTTTGTGCAATATTACAAAAAAACTCCTTTACAATATAGATTATAACACTAAAAAAGTTAAATAGTGTTAATTTTTTGTAAACACTTATAAAATGTATGGTTAAAAGTTGAAAAAAATTGTCAAAATGCTGAATTTTACTGCAATTTGGATTTTTCTGAAAAATATTATATTTTTACAAATTTTTTGCTATATTTTTACACAAAATACATATTTTTATTGTTTTATTGCTTAAATACCATTTGAAAAAATATTTGAAAGTTGTTCCTTTTAACTAAAAAACAACGGTTGCAAAAAAGATTGCAACCGTTGATTTGAAATTTTGCCATTCGTTAAATTAATTCATTAAAGTTTAATATTTTATTCGATATTTCCAAATCCGTAATTTTCAATTACATAGTCGAGGTCTTTATCCCCACGTCCACTTAAAGAAATTAAAATTGAACCACCAATGTTTTCTCTTGCTTTTTTAATTGCATAAGCTACTGCGTGGGAACTTTCAATTGCTGGGATAATACCCTCATATTTTGAAAGCATAAAGAAAGCTTCAATAGCTTCATCATCAGATACAGAATCATATTTCACTCTGCCAGTATCTCGTAAAAATGCATGTTCAGGTCCTACAGAAGGGTAATCTAATCCGCTTGCGATAGAGTAAACTGGTGCTGGTTCATTATTTTCATCTTTAAGCATAATTGATTCAAAACCGTGCATAACGCCTTTTTCGCCATAAGTTAGAGAAGCGGCGTGGTCACCTAGTTCTGTCCCTCTACCGTGAGGTTCTACGCCAACAATTTCAACTTCTTCTGCTAAAAATCCTGAAAATAGTCCCATTGCGTTGCTTCCTCCACCAACACAAGCAGCTACTATGTCAGGCATATTTCCTGTCATTTCGAAAAATTGCTCATGTGCCTCAATTCCAACACATCTTTGGAAATCTCTAACCATCATTGGAAATGGGTGAGGACCAACTGTTGAACCTATACAGTAAATAGAATCCTTATAATTCTTCATATAAGACTCAAAAGCGGAGTCAACAGCTTCTTTTAAAGTTTGTAATCCGTGGGTAACTGGAACTACAGTTGCACCTAAAATTTTCATACGATTAACGTTTGGCATTTGTTTTTCTATGTCAACTGTGCCCATATGAATTTCGCATTCAAGTCCAAAAAATGCAGCAGCAGTAGCAAGAGCAACGCCGTGTTGTCCAGCACCAGTTTCAGCGATAAGTCTTTTTTTACCCATAAATTTAGCTAAAAGCCCTTCCCCCATACAATGGTTTAATTTATGTGCTCCTGTGTGGTTTAAGTCTTCACGTTTTAGGTAAATTTGAGTTGTTCCTAGTAAATTTGAGAGGCGTTCACAATGATAAACTGGAGTCGGACGACCTTGGAACTCTTTTCTAATTCGTCTTAATTCGCTGATAAATTTTGAGGAAGAACAAATTGTTTTATATGCGTGGTCAATTTCCTTGAAAGCTTCCACTAATTCTGGAGGAAGAAAAGCACCTCCGTACTCGCCGAAATAACCGTCTTGTGTTGGGTAGTTTTTGAAGTAAGTGTTAAAGTTCATAATAGTTACCATTCCTTTCTTGATGTTTTGTGTGGTTTTGTTAAACCCAAAGACAAATAAAAAACACCTGTCTTTGGAACGAATAATTCCAAGGACAAGTGTGAAAAAATCCACCTGCGGTGCCACCTTGATTGGTGTATAAATATAATACACCCACTTTATAAGATACAATCATATCTCTCGCCTTATAACGTAGGCATTACGTCTTGGATACTCTCAGAAAACTGATTTCACTTCGCCCTCCAGGGTCCACTTATCCATTTTTACAATGCCAAACTTACAGCAAATGCTCGGCTCTCTGTGAATGCAGTCAATGGTTTTACTTCCCTGTCTTCGGTTTAGCATTATTTTATCACAATGAATTGGTTTTGTCAATACCTTTTTTAAAATTTATCAAAAAATATAAAAAATAAAAGCCACCCGTTAAACGAATGGCTAATTTTTACTATCTTGCGCCTTCAGAAAATCCACTTTCAACAAGCTCAACAAGCCCGTCTACCGCTGTTTTCTCATCAGCTCCATCAGCAATAATTCTAATAGCAGTTCCACCAACAATCCCTAGTGAAAGAATTCCTAAAAGGCTTTTTGCATTAACTCGTCTTTCTTCTTTTTCAATCCAAATTGAAGATTTGAATTCATTTGCTTTTTGGATAAAAAAAGTTGCAGGACGTGCGTGTAAACCAACTTGTTTTTCAACTTTTACATCTTTAACGTACATCTAATTCCCCTCCCTTGCAAAGGCATCTGTTATACTTCGTTACTGATATTATATACTATATAACCATATTTAGTCAACAATTTAATGCAAGTTATACATAATTTCTGCTATTTGATTATCAATAAGGCTATAGAGTATAAGTCCTTTGTATATTATTACTATAAATATGAGTGTCATATACACTAATATGTTAGCAAGAAGAATTAATGTTTTGTTAACAATTGTTAAATGTATTACTATTTTGTAAAATATTTTTTAAAAGTATTTTTTCTTCTTCCGTCAAATCGATTTTCTCTAAAAGGTCGGGGCGTTTCTCTAAAGTTTCCTCTAAAGACTTGGATTTTCGCCATTTTTTTATGTTTGCATGATGCCCTGAAAGTAAAACTTCGGGAACTTTTTTGTCATGCCATATCTCTGGTCTTGTATACTGAGGATATTCAAGCAATCCTGCGTAATGACTTTCATCTTGATAGCAATCTGGTTTAGAAAGCACACCTTCAATCATTCGTACAACTGTGTCAACAAGGACTAAAGCTGGCAACTCTCCCCCTGTTAAGACATAATCACCAATAGAAATTTCCTCATCAACAATTTCTTCAATTATACGATGGTCAACACCCTCGTAATGCCCACAAAGGATAAAAATATTATCCATTTTTGAAAGTTCGATAGCTCTTTTCTGCGTCAAAGTCTTACCTTTAGGTGACATAAAAATTGTGTGTGGGCGAGGTATATCCTTTGTAACTTCAGTAAAACAATTATAAATAGGTTGAGCTTGCATAAGCATACCTTGTCGCTCGCTGTATGGAGTATCATCAACACGGCGGTGCTTATCCTCAGTGTAATCACGGATATTATGACAATTTACAGTGAAAATATTCTTTTTTCTCGCCCTGCCGACTATACTTTCAGAAAGATAGTTTTCGCACATTTCAGGAAAAAGTGTTGCAATATCAATCCTCATCGTCAATTAACCCTTTCAACGGGGTAATATTCATAAATCCACCTTCCACATTAGTTTCGTCAACTACTTGCGGAATTGCAGGAATATAGCACATTTTACCCTCTTTAGATTTAACGTGGTAAATATCATTTGCACCAGTTTCGGTAACGTCAACAATCTCACCATAAACTTGCCCTGTAGCAGTATTTTTTACAGTTAAACCGATTAAATCTTGCACAAAATAGCTACCTTCTGGAAGTTCATAATCATCTCTATTTATAAACAGAACTTTATTTCGCACAGAAACAGCTTCTTGCGGATTATTTATTCCGTTAATTTTCATTACAATCATATTTTTATGGACACGAAGGGATGCAATATCAACCTCGCTTCCATTTTTATCATAAAAAGTGTCTACATCAAGGAAAAATTCGGGATAATCGCACCAAGGTTGAACCTTTACTTCCCCTTTTACTCCGTGTGTAGAAACAATTTTTCCTATTTCAAGAAATTTTTTCATATATAGTAGTCCTTTCAGGAAATTGTTTATAAACAAAAAATGAGGAGAAGAACCTTATCCCAAAGTCTACTAAAGTATCCAAAGTCTACTAAAGTATCCAAAAGGAAAAAAGTTAATCTCACTCAATATTTTTAGTCAATTTCAACCATTATTTTTTGGTTAAGACGAGAAGCTCCAGCACGCATTACAGTCCTAATAGCTTTTGCAATACGACCTTGCTTTCCGATTACTCTACCCATATCATCAGGAGCAACGTGCACATGGTACACAATTACACCTTCATCATTAGCTTCATCGACAGTGATGTCAACCTTGTCTTTTTCTTCAACAAGTTCAATCACAATGGTTTTCAGTAAGTCTTTCATAAGAATTTACCTCCAATCCAATAAATTATAGTACGTTGTTTTTCTTAAATAGAGCTTTTACAGTGTCAGTTGGTTGAGCACCGTTTGCAATCCAAGATTTAGCTTTATCAGCATCAACTTTTACTACTGATGGTTCTTTAGTTGGGTCATAGTAACCGATTTCTTCGATAAATCTTCCATCTCTTGGGAATCTTGAATCTGCAACAACTATACGATAAAAAGGAGCTTTTTTAGCACCCATTCTTCTTAGTCTGATTTTAACTGCCATATTAATTTCATTCCTTTCTCAATGTTATTAACTAATTGTATTTTAACCTAAAACAAAAATTGTTTCAAGATAAAAGCCTATAAACCTGGGAAGCCGCCACCTGGCATTCCTCCACCTGGCATTCCGCCAAAAGGTAAACCTTTTCTTTTCTTTTTGCCTTTTTGATTGAATTGTTTCATCATTGCTTGCATTTGTTCAAATTGTTTTAACAAGCGATTTACATCTTCAACCTTAGTTCCACTACCAGCGGCAATTCTTCTCTTTCTTTGCGGACTTATAATAGAAGGTTTTTCCCTCTCCGCCTTTGTCATAGAAAATATGATAGCTTCGGTATATTTAAGTTGACTTTGACCTTTTTCAATGTCATCATCACTAATTTTATTTGCGCCAGGAATCATTCCAATAATGCTTTTTAATGAACCAAGTTTTTGAATTTGTTTCATTTGAGCAAGTAAATCTTCAAGGTCAAAACTGTTTTTCTTTAACTTTTCAGCTAATTTCTCAGCTTCTTTTTCATCAACAGCAGTTTGAGCTTTTTCGATTAAAGTTAAAACGTCACCCATTCCAAGGATACGAGATGCCATTCTTTCAGGGTGGAACATTTCAAATTCGTCTAATTTTTCACCAAGCCCAACAAATTTAATAGGTTTACCAGTAACCGCAAGAACGGACAAAGCCGCACCACCACGAGTGTCTGAGTCAAGTTTTGTAAGTAAAACACTATCAATTTCCAAAGCTTCATCAAAAGATTTTGCAACATTAACAGCATCTTGCCCAGTCATTGCGTCAACAACAAGGATAATTTCATTAGGTTCAACAGCCGACTTAACATTTTTAAGTTCGCCCATTAATTCCTCATCAATATGAAGTCGTCCAGCAGTATCGATAATAACAAGGTCATTTCCGTGGTCTTTTGCGTGTTTAATACCCTCTTTTGCAATTTTCACAGGGTCTTGTTGCCCCATTTCAAAAACGTGAACTCCAGCAGTTTCACCTACTATTTGAAGTTGGTTAATAGCGGCAGGACGATAAATGTCACAAGCGATAAGCAAAGGACGTTTACCTTGCGCTTTGAAATATTTAGCAAGTTTCGCACTATGAGTAGTCTTACCCGAACCTTGCAAACCGCACATCATTATTACACAAGGCGGTTTTGATGGGAAATTTATTTTTGAATTAGCCTCACCCATAAGTGCAACTAATTCCTCATTAACAATTTTAATAACCTGTTGTCCGGGCGTTAAACTTTCAAGCACGTCAATACCAACAGAACGTTCAGTTACCTTAGCAATAAAATCTTTTACAACTTTATAGCTAACATCAGCTTCAAGTAGGGCAAGTTTAACTTCACGCATTGCCTCTTTAACATCGCTTTCGTTAAGGCGACCTCTAGCTTTTAATTTTTTAAAGACAGAACCGAGTTTTTCCGACAATCCTTCAAAAGCCATTAACTTTCCCCTCTTTCAATTAAATTTTTATAATAAAACGTCACAAACATTAATAATATCTAAAATATGCTTAGAATTTTCAGTAATTGAGTTTGAAGATTTGTTTTGAGAACTTTTTTCATTTATCAATTCCGCAAGCTTTCTAATTTCATCAAGCTGCTCGGACAATTTCACAATCCTCTCAGCAAAATGAAGTTTACTTTCGAGATCATTAAGAGAATCTTCCCCTCTTTTAATGCTATCGCGAACACCTTGCCTTGAAATATTAGAATGTTCAGCAATTTCAGAAAGTGAAAGGTCTTCGTTATAATAAAACTCAACAACTTCTCTTTGTTTATCAGTAAGCATAGGAGCGTAAAAATCAAGAAGCACAGATATATTCAAATTTTTTGCCACTAAACCACCTCAAAAAATCAGTTATTGTAAAGCTTATGAACTTTACAATAACTGATTATATACTTTTTATTACCTTTTGTCAAGAGGCTTTTTGAATTTTTTTGTATTTTTTTAGAAAAAGTTAACAATATAAAACTTATTTTAATGTTCCAAGGCTAAGTCCTTTTAAATAAGCATTGATAAATCCGTCTAAATCTCCGTCCATTACTGCGTTAACATTTCCATTTTCAAAAGAAGAACGATGGTCTTTTACAAGTGTATAAGGCATAAAAACATAGGAACGAATTTGTGCGCCCCAAGCGATTTCTTTTTGCACACCTTTTATATCATCAATTTTTTCAAGATGTTCTCTCTCTTTTATTTCAGCAAGCTTTGCCTTTAGCATTTTCATTGCGAAATCTCTGTTTTGATGCTGGCTACGTTGAGTTTGACAGGCTACAACTACACCAGTAGGAAGGTGAGTCATTCGCACTGCGGAGTCCGTTTTGTTAACGTGTTGCCCACCAGCACCGCTTGCACGATAAGTGTCAACTTTCAAATCTTCCGCCCTTATTTCAATTTCAGTATCATCAGTAATTTCGGGCATTACTTCAAGGGAAGCGAAAGAAGTATGTCTTCTTCCTGAGGAATCAAAAGGTGAAATTCGAACTAGTCGATGAACACCTGATTCAGATTTTAAGTAACCATAAGCATTTTCGCCCTCAATTAAAATAGACGCACTTTTCAAACCAGCCTCATCACCGTCGAGATAATCAAGGGTAGTCACCTTGTAACCTTTTCTCTCCGCCCAGCGTGTGTACATTCTAAATAGCATTTCAGCCCAGTCTTGCGCTTCTGTTCCACCTGCACCCGAATGGAAGGAAATAATTGCATTTAAATTATCATATTCCCCCGTTAAAAGTGTTGTCAATTTTAATGCTTCAATATTAATTTTAAAGCTTTCAAACTCGGATTTTATTTCAGGGATTAAGCTGTCATCATCTTCTTCCACAGCCATTTCAATTAAAGTTGAAATATCGTCAAAAGAATTTTTCACAGAAGAAAAGCTAGCAACTTTATTTTTATAGCCTTGCATTTCTTTTATAATTATATTTGCTTCCTCAGCATCATTCCAAAAATTTGGTGAGGCTGATTTTTCTTCAAGAGTAATTATTTTCTCCTCAAGAGTTTTTATTTCAAGAACTTCGTAAAGTTCTTTTACCATAGGGGAATACCCTTCAAATTCAAATTTAATATCATCAATTAATATCATAAATTATATTTATTTTCCTTTCAAAACTTGGTTTGGGACGGCTATATCTTTTGAAATAAAGTATCTACTTCCCTTTTTTCTTTTTTAAATTCGCTGCGTCTTCTAAAATTTCTTCAAAAGTAGTATCTAAATCATATTCGTCTTCTTCGTCATATTCTTCAAGAGCTTCCAAAACCCCATCTTTTTCAACTTGTTTGTCTTTAAATCGTTTCGGTACAGTGAGATGGACAACATCGCCCATATATTCCCCTGTTTTAGTAGGAAGTTTCTTATATTTAAGTTTTGTTTCAACATAAGCTCTAACTAAAGCGTAAATAACAGCGAAAGTAGGCACACCAAGTAACATTCCCACAAAGCCGAATAATCCTCCACCGACTAAAATTGCAAAAAGAACCCAGAAAGCTGGAAGTCCTGTTGAGTCCCCTAAAATCCTTGGTCCTAAAATATTTCCGTCAAATTGTTGTAGTGCAAGAACGAAAATTATAAAAGGAATAGTTTGCCCAGGTGAAGCAATTAAAATTAACAAACCACTTGGAATTGCACCAATAAATGGACCAAAGAATGGAATAACATTTGTAACACCGATAATTAGACTTATTAAAGTCGCATAAGGCATATTTAATATATTTAAAGTAATAAATGCTAAAATTCCAATTATGATTGAGTCAATAATTTTCCCAGTAATAAACCCACTAAACATTTTGTTTGCACTTCTGTAAATTAGAATTGTTTTTTGACAAGTTCTTGGTCTAAATAAAGCAAACATTATTTTTTTGGCTTGTGCTAAAAGAGTGTCCTTGCTAACTAACATATAAATTGAAATAATGAAACCTAAAATAAAATCTCCAAAAGAAGAAAATACATCTAAAATGCTTTGTGAAACTTCAGGAAAATAGTCGGTAACAGTGCTTGTGATTGTGGTTGCAATATTTGTAAGGTTTGCATTTAAGGCGGAAATTGCTTCATTTAAAAATTCGGTAGCTTCGGGAGAATTTTCAAAAAAATCAATTAAAAAAGTTTGAATATTTTCTATTCCGGGTTGTATACTGTCGGGAATTGCTTGTACACTATCGGAAATTTCGGGTGCTGTTACTACAATAAGTAAAGTTATGGCTGTAAGGGTGATTAGAACTGTGAGAACTACCGAAAGTCGCCTTACTAGCTTTGGA
>CAYJLB010000006.1:0-67108 GCA_964370845.1 uncultured Oscillospiraceae bacterium | reverse complement strand
AACCTAGTGTTTATCAGCTTTTTTTAAGTTTGTGTTATTATTACACATTCATCGCTTCGCCTTAAGCCTAAAGTGGCTGCTAGTAATATTGGAATGTACATACGATGATTTTTGAAAAGTAGAATTATTTTTGTTAGTTCAGTTGCGTCTAAATATCTAGATTTATATTTTGTAACTTTTGGTTTAAATACATAATCGGCAGGGTTTTTGTCAATCAAATTGTTTCGTATAGCCATTTTTAAAGCACCTTGAATATTTGAATGATGTCTTCCAACGGTTGATGCTGACAGATTATCATTCTCCATTTTGTACTTATAATATTCTTCCAAAACTTCACAAGTTATGTCTTTCAATAAAAAATTCCTTACTCTAAAGTAAGGAATGATGTGCTTGTTTACTTGTGACTGATACGCAAGAAATGAGTTTTTACGAACTCGGTTTTCATGAGAAAGTAGCCATTTTTCAACGTATTCGTGAAAATAAATTTGTGATATGTGGTTCTGTTGTTCAAGTTTTGCCTTTAAATTTGTGTTTTCTAGAGTAAGAGAAATTATCACTTGCTCTAAATTGTTTGTGTCATTATTCATTACATAAGCTCCTTTTTTATATTTCTTTATATTTTATCACAAAAACATAAAAAAAGAAAAAGTCTATCATTCCACAAGAACGATAGACCTTTTAATGTATATTATTAATTTTATTATTCCCTACAAAAGTAGGTGGCGTGCCTGAAGGGATTCGAACCCCTGACCTTTTGGTTCGTAGCCAAACACTCTATCCAGCTGAGCTACAGGCACACACATTATTTACTCACCAAAATTTTACTGCGCTCTTTGGTGCTAAATAATAATATCATAAATATACTCATATGTCAAGCCTTTTTGTAATAAAACTATAAAAAATATTTTTACCTCTAGTAAATTTTGAATTTGTATGTTATAATATTAGTTTAGAATACTATTTTTGTGAGGGATTTTTTTGATTTATTTTGATAATGCGGCGACTACTCGCCCTATTGAACAGGCGATTTCTGCCTTTTTAGAATGTTGCGAAACTTATTTCGGCAACCCGTCTAGCTTGCATGGACTTGGTGTTGCTTCGGAAAAAATTTTGAACGAGGCTCGCAAAACCATTGCTGATGCCATTTCTTGCGACCCTAATCTCATATACTTTAACTCGGGTGCTACTGAAAGTAACAATTTTTCACTTTTTGGAATTGCCAAAAATTACGGCAAGCGAAAGAAAAAAATTGTCACTACAAATTACGAACACCCTTCTGTTTTAAACCCTTTGCTTGAACTTGAAAAAAATGGGTTCACTATTGTGAAAGTTGAGACAGAGGAGCTTTTTTCAGCTGTTGATGCTGAAACTTGCATGGTTTCCGCTATGCTTGTGAACAACCAAAATGGGGAGATTTTTCCCCTTGAAAAGCAGTTTTCTATGATAAAAAGAGCTTTTCCTGAGGTTGTTGTTCACTGCGACGGGGTGCAAGCTTTTATGAAAATTCCCCTTAGTTTGAAAAAATTAAACTGCGATATTTTAACTCTCTCTGCACACAAAATTGGCGGTATTAAAGGGGTTGGAGCAGTTTTTATCAAAAAAGGAATTCGTGTCGCACCTTTGATTTTGGGGGGCGGACAGGAAAAAGGTTCGCGGGCTGGGACTGAGGCTGTGCCTTTGATTGCGGCTTTTTCTGCTGCTGTTAAAGTCAAAAATTCTGCCCTAGATGACAATTTTGTGAAAGTTGCTCATACCAAAGATTTGATTTTTAGCAGGCTTGAACAAATTCAGGGAGTTTCCACACTTTCTGTGAATAATAACCAATTTTCACCATACATAATTGCCATTTCTTTGGACAATATAATGCCTGAAACCATGTTGCATTTCCTTGAAAATAGGGGAATTTACCTATCTAGTGGGTCAGCTTGCTCAAAAAATGCTAAGAAAAATGGTAGTTTTGCTGAAAATAAATTTGTGCTTCGGGTGAGTATTAATGAAAATACCACTCAAGATGATGTGGAAAAATTGTGTGTTGCTTTAGCGGAGGGTATTGACACTTTAGCTAAAGTTAAAATGTAGATTTTGTTGCTTTTGACGAAAGGAAAGACTGATTTTATGAATGAAATGTTGCTTGGAAAATATGGAGAAATTGCTCTAAAAGGGCTTAACAAAAGGACTTTTGAAGATGTTCTTATAAAAAATTTGCGAAGAAGGCTTGAACATTTGGGGAAATTCCAAATTACTAAGGCTCAATCTATTGTATACATTAAACCTGTTGATGAAAAAATTGACGTAGAGGAAGCTTTTGACTTGACACGAAAAGTTTTTGGTTTTTCTAAAGTTGCTAAGGCTTTGATTTTGGAAAAAGATTGGGAGGATATTGCTTTAAAAGCTCCCGATTATCTTGAGGAAAACCTCATGGTTGCTAGGTCTTTTAAGGTTGTGGCAAAAAGAGCTGACAAAAAATTCCCGATGAATTCGCCTCAACTTTGCACTGAATTAGGTGGCGTTTTGCTCAAAAAATTCCCACATCTTTTGGTAGATGTGCACAATCCTGACGTTACTGTTACTATCGAAATTCGTGAAAAAAATGCGTTTTTACATGCAAATTCCCTACCTGGGGCGGGAGGAATGCCTATTGGCACTGCTGGAAAGGGATTTTTGATGCTTTCGGGCGGGATTGACAGCCCTGTGGCTGGGTTCATGATGTCGAAAAGGGGCATGTCGGTGTCCGCAATTCACTTTGAGAGTCCGCCTTACACGTCGGAGAGGGCGCGAATGAAAGTTGAGCAATTGGCGGGAAAAATGTCCGCTTATTGTGGCAGAATTAACTTTTTTTCAGTACCTTTCACTAAAATTCAAGAGAAAATTCGTGAAAAATGCCCAGAAGATTTGTTTACAATTATCATGCGTAGGCTTATGATTGAAATTGCTCAAAAAATCGCTGAAAAAGAGGGAATTCAGTGCCTTATCACTGGTGAGAGCATTGGGCAAGTGGCTTCACAGACCATTCAGGCGGTGGTTTGCACCGATGAAATTGCGAGAATGCCGATTTTCCGCCCTTTAATTGGTATGGACAAGACGGAAATCATCGAAATTGCGCGTCGAATTGACACTTTTGAGACTTCAATTTTGCCTTATGAGGATTGTTGCACTGTGTTTACTCCTAAGCATCCACGCACGAAACCTAGCATTAAAGCGGTTTTGGAGGGGGAAAGTCATTTCGATTTCACTGAGTTGATTGATGAGGCGATTGCGGGGACTGTGCCTTTTTATATTGATGGTAAGACTCAATGGACGGTTTAAATTCTTGCTTTTTTGAGGGGGATTTGGGTGAAATTTTGCCTTGTAAATCCTTTGAATTTGGCGAAAAACTTGACAAAATTGCCTTTGATGTGGTACAATTACTTGATATGGAAAAATTGCAAATTGCAGTTGCGGAAAGTTGCACTGGTGGAATGCTTGCACAGTATTTAACTAGCGTTTCGGGGGCTTCTAGAGTGTTTCAGCTTGGCGTTGTTTCTTATTCTGAATGCACAAAAATTTCTATGTTAGATGTCGATAAAACGACAATTTCCACAAAGGGGATTTACTCTAAAGAAGTTGCAATAGAGATGGCTTTTGGGGTTATGGAAAAGTCTAATTCTGATATTGGAATTGGTGTTACTGGGGTTGCTTCTTATGTTGATGACTTGCCACAAAACCGCGTAGGTACTGTGTTTGTTGCAATTGTTTCCAAAAATAATAAGGAAGTTTTGTTTTGTGAAAATTTAGAAATTTTTAATAAATTTTCACAACTTGACAGAGATTTTGTACGGAAATTTACTGTTTTCGAAACTTTACATCTTGTTAAAAGATTTATTTTAAAATAGTGTGGCAAAGGTTTTGTAATGAAATGATTTTTGTTAAAACATTATTTCATTTACACTTGAGATTTAGAAAGGATTGACACTTTTCATGGGTTTAATGGACGAAATGAACAATTATAACAAAACTGAGGAGCAGAAATTTTCATTTTCTGACAAATATATTCCTAAAAAAGGGGACAGCCCGAAGGAAGTTTTTCGTAAAATTTTCCTTTATATTGCTATTATTGGGCTGATTTTTTCAACTTATCAGCTGTATATTTACCTTTTTGGTGATCCTAATGTTGATAAATTGAATGATAGTTTGGCCTCTATGTATGAGGAGGCAACGGCGACTACTGAGGATGTTGAAACTAGCGCTACAACTGCGGTTGATGAAGATGTTGAGCCTATTATGTTGTCGAAATTTAACGAATTGTACGAGATGAACAACGATTTGGTGGGCTGGATTGAAGTTGCGGGCACGAATATTTCTTATCCGGTTGTGCAAAATGACGATAATTCATACTATTTGGAGCATGATTATAACAAAAACCCTAGTGACGCCGGAACTGTTTTTGTTGACTACAGAGGGCCTTTGACTGCAACTGAAACACCTGACAACATCGTTTTGTATGCCCACAACATGGCTTCGGGTGAGTTTTTTGCCGATGCGGCTAACTATCGTTACATCGATTATTTTAAAGAGCATCAAGTTATTCGCTTTGACACTTTATATGAGGAAAGCGAATGGAAGGTTTTTGCTTGTTTCTTGACGGGCGGAAGCACTTATATGGATAATGGGAACTTTTTTGAGTATCACAGCACCCAATTTTTTGACACTCAAGAGGAGTTTGACGAGTATTATAACGAGGTTATGAAGCGAACTTATTACAATACTGAGGTGGATGTTGAGTTTGGTGACGAGCTTTTGACCCTTTCGACTTGCTTGTTTAGCGAGTATTATGACGCGCGTTTTGTGGTTGTTGCGAGAAAAGTTCGTGACGGGGAAAGTGCGGCTGTTGACACCTCCAAAACTGAGGCTAATACTGACAAATATATGACTCAAGAATGGCTTGATAAAAATACTTAATTGTTTTAACTTTTGTTGTTTAAGGTAGGTGAAATCTTGAAAAATAAGCGATTGCCCCTTGTTCGGTTGGCTTTTATACTTTCTATTACCTTTGTTTACGCCTTTTGTTTCGCGGTTTTGAGAGATTGCACCGACATTGTTGTGGCGGAAATTCCTGAAGAAATGTACATCACTACTGAGGCAGAAACTTTTGAAAATACATCTGACTCTACTGGTGACTTGCCTTCAGAAAGTACATATTTTACTGAAAATACTGTTGAAATTACACCCGAATTGATTTCTTGGAAGGCTGGAATTTCAGAATACGAAATTGTTAATGTTGTACAAAATGTAGATAGCTCAGTTGTTGAAACTGACGAGGTTGAAATGCCTTCGCGGTTACCTGAAACTGTGCCTGTGCAGAGTGAAATTGTGTCAACTACTTCGGTTGAAACCACTGCTCAAAGTACCACAGTTGCCACCACAACGGTGACGACAACTGAGAGCACGACGGTGACGACTACTGAAACTACAACGGAATCTACCACCGAAAGTACCACAGAACCCACAACCGAATCTACCACTGAGAGTACCACGGAAACTACTACTGAATCAAGCAGTGAAGCCACTTCTAGCGAAACTGAACAGAGCGAAGATATTCAAGTTCCTGACGTTTCGGGGGAGATTTTATCTGTTACAGATTTGAGCACGGGAAGGATTGTTTCTGGCTCTGCTTATGACATCGTTTGTCAAATTGTTGCAAATGAAATTAATGATTCCATGAACGAAGAAGCTATAAAAGCGCAGGCTGTTGCGGCTTATTCTTATGTTAAATTTTATAACGAATTAGGTAGTTCTCCGCAAGTTGGTTTGAGGAGTAGTGCGTCCTTAAAAATTCAAAATTGTGTAAATGAAGTTCTTGGTGTTGCTGTATATTACAATGGTAAAGTTGCACTTACACCTTATTATGCGTCTTCGGCTGGTAGCACGGCTTGGTGTTATGACGTTTACAAGACGAATTATCCTTATTTAGTTGAGGTTGAGTCCGTTTATGATGAGCTTTATGACCCGAATTATGGGGTTACTAAAGTATATTCTATTGATGAAATGCGCTCGCAAATTGAGAATAATACTGACATAGTTTTAAGTTCTTCTCCAGAGAATTGGTTCTCAATTCACAGCTATTTGAGTGGAAATATGGTTGGTTCTATGACTATTGATGGGAATTCAACTTTTGTGCAAAATGGTAAAAGTTATGAGATTACTGGACGTAATTTTAGGGAAAAAATAATGAAATTTGGTATACGTTCTAGCTCTTTTGATATATCTTTTAACGGAAGTGAGTTCGTGATTACAACTTATGGCTATGGGCATGGGGTAGGAATGCCGCAAAATGGAGCAAATTTTTACGCTGTTTATGGCGGGTATGATTATGTGCAAATTTTGGAACATTTTTACGTTGGCACAGAGGTTAGATAGGTTTTGAAAGGTGTTTGAAATGAAAATTGCTGCTTTATTGAAGCTTACTTTGCTTGATTTTCCTGGTAAAACTGCTTGTACGGTTTTTACTCCAAATTGTAATTTTCGTTGTCCATTTTGCTATAATTCGTCCTTGGTATTTGGTGAAAATGCCGAGGACAATGTTGCCTTTAAGCATTTTTTTGATTTTTTAAAAAAACGGCAAGGGATTTTGGACGGGGTTTGCATTACTGGTGGTGAGCCACTTTTGCAGAGTGAAATTTTGCCTTTTATTAAGGAAATTAAGGCGATGGGATTTCTTGTTAAACTTGACACTAATGGTCATTTTCCTAAGGTTTTATCAGAGGTTGCGCCTTTTATTGATTACGTTGCAATGGACATTAAAAGTGCTCCGAGCAACTATTCTTCTGCAGTTGGAATTAAGGATTTTCCTGTTGAAAATGTATTGGAGAGTGTGAATTTTCTTCGTGAGGGTAATCTTGATTTTGAGTTTAGGACTACTGCAGTTAAAAATTTGCACAAAATTGAAGAATTTGGTGAAATTGCACAGCTAATAAATGGTGATTATAAGTACTTTATACAAAATTTTACGCCATCTGGGGACTTGCTTTGCGAAAGATTGAAGTTGAATACTAATCTTGCAAGTTTTTCTAAAGAAGAACTTGATAAAATTGTTGAGATTGTGAAACCATTTGTTAAAAATGTACAATTACGGGGAATAAGTTAGAATTATTAATTAAAATTAAAGGAATTAAAAATGAATAAAAACGAAAATATTTTAGGAACCAAAAGTATCAGAAGTCTTGTGTTTAGCATGGGGTTGCCCATAATTTTTTCTATGCTAATTCAGGCACTTTATAACATAGTTGACAGCATTTTTGTGTCGGAAGTTAGTCAAAATGCACTAACTGCTGTTAGTTTGGTCTTTCCTATACAGAATTTAATGATCGCTGTTGCGGTGGGTACTGCCATCGGAATGAACGCGATTTTGTCCAAAAGATTGGGTGAAAAAAAGCAAGAAGAAGCCAATTCTGTTGCTAACAATGGCGTAATTTTAGCTTTTTTTAGCTCAATAGTTTTCGCTTTATTGGGAATTTTTGGAAGTAGAATTTTCCTTGAAATTTCTTCAGATGTGCCAGAAGTTATCGCTGCGGGGACTTCTTACATGCAAATTTGCACAATTTTTTCTCTGGGAATTTTTATGCAAATTACTTTCGAAAGAATTGTTCAAGTTACCGGAAAAACAACTTATCAGATGGCTGCACAGCTGACTGGCGCCATTATAAACATTGCTCTTGACCCAATATTTATCTTTGGATATTTGGGAGCACCTGAGCTTGGAGTTGCAGGAGCGGCGGTGGCTACCGTCATTGGACAGTGGTCTGGAATGATTGTTTGTGTTGTGCTAAATCAGAAATTTAACCGCGAAGTTAGGGTTTCATTTAAGAAAATGCGGTTGGATTCTAAGGCTGTTGTGGATATTTACAGGGTGGGTTTTCCTAGCATTATTATGCAGAGTATCGGTAGTGTGATGGTGTTCGGTATGAACCAAATTCTTGGCGGTTTTACTGAGGTTGCAGTCAATGTTTTTGGTATTTATTTCAAGTTAATTTCCTTTGTTTTTATGCCAGTTTTTGGTCTTACAAGTGCATTTATTCCTATCGTTGGATATAATTTTGGAGCCGGAAACAAGGATAGGATTATTGAAGCTTTAAAAGTAGTTGCGATTTCAGCTTTTGCAATTATGACAGCTGGAACTTGCATTTTTATGATATTCCCTGCCCAACTAATTTCATTTTTTAACCCTACTGAGGAGCTTTATGAAATTGGAATTCCTGCACTTAGAGTGCTTTCTCTTGCCTTCCCAATTGCGGGTGTTTGTATTGTTTTTTCTAGCCTTTTTCAGGCTCTCGGCAAAGGCATGTACAGCCTTTGGATGAGTATTGGGCGTCAACTTTTGGTGATTTTGCCAGTTGCTTTTGCTTTAGGGCAAATTTTTGGGCTGGACGCGGTTTGGTTTGCTATGTTTATTGCTGAATTTTTGGCGATAGCGCTTGCTGTTTTCTTCTTCAAACGACTATATAGAAATAGTATCTCTAAATTAAATTAATATTTTAATTTATTAATAAAAAATCAATAGTTGAAAGTGAGTGTTTCAAATGCAAAATTCAAGGCCAAATGTTATACTTATTGTCACCGATGACCAAGGTTATGGCGATGTGGGAATTCATAAAAATCCTTGGTTGTGCACTCCAAATTTAGATGAGTTGCATAATAATTCTGTGAGTTTGGAAAGTTTTCACACTGACCCATTATGTGCTCCTACACGTGGTGGATTGATGTCGGGGAGATATTCTTTTGGCTCTGGGGTTTATTCAACTTTGACAGGACGCTATTACATGAAGCCAGAAATTAAGACTATGGCTGATTATTTTAAGGAAAGTGGCTATCGAACAGGTATGTTTGGGAAGTGGCACTTGGGTGATACTTATCCTTATCGTCCGCACGAGCGAGGGTTTGATGTTGCTTATTCCTTTGGTGGTGGCGTAATTGGTGAGGCTCCTGACTATTGGAATAATGATTATTACGATGATAGTTACACTGTGAATGGTGTTGTAACTAAATTTAGCGGTTACTGTACTGACAATTGGTTTAATTTTGCAACTGAATTTATAGAAAATTCTGTTGATAATGACGAAAACTTTTTTGCTTTTATTCCTACAAATGCTCCGCACGGTCCACATAATATTACTCGCGATTACTTTCAAAAATATTTGGATATGGGGTTGCCTGAGGAACGTTCGAGATATTTTGGAATGATTGAAAATATTGATGAAAACATCGGACTTTTAGTTAAATTATTAAAAGAAAAAGGCGTTTATGACAATACTATTATAACTTTTATGGGTGATAATGGCACAACATTAGGTTGTTCAACTGATAAATTTGGTCATGTTGTTGATGGTTACAATGCTGGAATGAGAGGGAAAAAGGGGACAACTTACGAAGGTGCTCACCGAAATTCCTGTTTCATAACTTCACCAAATGGTGTTTTTGGACAGCCTCGAAGTGTTACTGGTTTGACAGCGCAATTTGATTTGTTAGCTACTTATATTGATGTTTGTGGATTAAATAAAGGTGAACAATATGAGCAACTTGACGGAATTTCTTTTTATGAGCCGTTGAAAAATGGCGAAAATCACCTAAATCCAGGTCGAACCATGGTTGTTCACAACATGCAGCGAGATATTCCTCAAAAGTTTAAGGATTATTCGGTTTTGCGTGATGATTTCCGTTTAGTTAGGCCTTTGACTGTGGAAAGTAATCCTTTGGCTATGGAAAATTTTGCTGCTCCTAAGAAATTGAACCCGGAAATTTATGATTTGAATTCAGATTTTGCCCAAACAAATGATATTTACTCTGAAAATGTGCTTTTGGCAAATGAATTGACCTTATTTTATGAGGATTGGTACGATTCTCGCGTTGATTATGCCATGAAGTACAGTCCGATTTACATTGACCCGAATTCTGAAACTTCTATTACTTGTCATGCTTGGCACGATTGTTATGAGATGTGTTTTTCACAAGAACATATTAGAAAAGGCGTTGACGGAAATGGTTTTTTTGCACTAAAAGTTCTTGAAGATGGCGAGTATATTTGTGAATTGCGACGATATCCTAGAGAGGCAGATCTTGCTATAAATGCTTCTTGTGAGGGTGAAAATCCTACTGAAAAAGTACCTGGCGGAAAGTCTGTCGGAAAGGTATACGAAGTGAAATCGGCTAGCGTTCAAATCCTAGGAAAACGTTATGAAACCGCGGTATCAAGTGGTGAAAAAGCTGCTGTTTTGAAAGTTGAAATGCCTGTTGGGGAGTACAATTTGCGCACACGATTTTTGATGGAAGATTTGACTTCTATAGGTGCATATTACGTTTATATTAATAAAGTAAAATAAAAAACAATTACCATTGTCAGATTTCTCCGCAATGGTAATTTTTATATGTCTATTTTTATGCTCTGCAGCAAATTATTTCATTTGATTATAGATTTTTTCGAAGCCTGAAGTGCCGATTTTGAACACTGGAACTCCTACTTCGTCATGTTTTAGTAGGCTCATAGAAATTTGCGCAAAGACGATTACGTCTACTTCTTTGGCTAAATTGTACAATTCTGCGTTCACCATTTCGTCATGTTTAGCTCTATCGCCAGTGCAAAGCACATCAAAAGCACCTTCGGCAACTCTGTTAATGATTTGGATTTCTTTGCCGAGTTCTTCAGCTTTTGCCCTGATAACTCTGCCAATTGCTGCTGGGCTTGTTGGTAAAGTTGCTAAAACTCCGATTTTTTTGCCGTTTTCTACTGCTGCAATTGCTGCTGGTTCCTCGATATTTAGGATTGGAATTGACAAAAATGGCTTAATCATTGCAGTTGCAGCGTTTACTGAAGTGCAAGTAACCAAAACTGCGTCCGCACCACTGGTTTCTGCCGCTTTAGCATATGCCATCATTCGTGTTGCGATTTCTGGTGTCATTTCTCCTGCAGAAATTGTATCTTTTAGTAGACTATCGTCCAAAATGTTATATATTTCTAGGTCGCTGTGACTTTCAGCGAAGGGTTTTCCAAATGGATTGAAAATTATATCCATAAAATTATTTACTGTATTTATTGTGTATAGTTTTTTCATTTAACTAAAACTCCTTTTAAAATATGGAAATTTGTTGCATTAAATACCTAAACTTCCGCCTGCTTTAATTGTATTTTGGAACACGTCAATGGAAGCCTGAATGTGCAAATTTAACTCCTTAATTAGCTGTTTTACATCTCGGTTTTCTATAGCTTTTATAATGTTTAAATGCTCGCCATAGGTTTGTTTTGCTGGTCTAACAAGCCCTACTCTACTTACTCTTCCATAGATGTGAAGGCTATCATTAATTTTCTTTACCCACTGATTTGAACAGTATTGAATTAGTGTTTCGTGGAACTTTTTATCTATGTCCAAATAGTGCAGATTGTCTTCTTCAGTCCAATTGCAATTTTCAAATGGAGCGAACATTTTGTACAATTTTTCAATGTCCTTTTCGGTTATATTTAACATAATATTTTCCGCAAGAACTTGGTCAAGTGCCAATCTAATTTTCAATAAATCCACCATTTCGGACACTGTGTAATTTATCACATAAAAGCCTTTATTGGGGATATTTTCGATTACACCCTCGGAAGTCAGGCGGTAAAGTGCCTTGATTACAGGGGTTCTGCTAACATTTAGTTTTTGTGCAAGCTCAACTTGATTTATTTTTACTACCTCATTGTACTCTCCTGATAAAATTATTTCTCTCGCTCTGTAATATACATTTTCTGAATTATTTGCTGATAACAAAGCATTTCCTCCTCGCATTTTTGTGTAATTTTACAATATAAAGATAAAATTACTCGATAATATTAATTTATGAATTCAAATTATATTTAAATGAATTCACTTTATTTTAACATTATAAGCTAATATTGTCAAGTAGAATATAAGTTTCGATTTTTGTACATTTTAACTAATGCATTTTTGTATGTTTGTGTAAAATAGTGAAAATATGCAAAAAAAAATAGATGAAATTGTGAATTCATCTATTTTTTTAAAATGCAAACTATGCTTTTTCGACATCTTCGTTATTTTTTGTTGCGATTACTGCCATTGTTGTCATCATCATGGTGGCTAGGACAGTTGCTGGAATTTCTTCTTCCTCGTCAAATGTCACTTCAAGTGGCGGAATTTCGTTTGTAATTTCCAAATTAAATTGCGCGAATTCTTCGGTTTGTTTATTTTGAACTGATGTCACGGGTGGTTCTTGGATTTCGTTGTAGCCAGTTAGGTCGCTTGCGTATGCTGTGCCTTGAAATGCTATTGCTGCAACTGCTAAAGCTGACAAAAATGCTGAAAATTTATTTCCGTTATATTTTTTATTCTCCATACTATACCTCACAATGTTATATATTTTTCGTTTATGTTGCATTTCTGCAATAAAGTTATATGATAGATATATTATAACACTTTCAAAAGAAAATTGCAAGTGTTTTCACATAAATTTCATAAATTTATTTTTCATTGAATTTTCATGAATATGTAACCGATTTGTAACTTTAATTTGTTATAATTAAAAATAATCTTTTTTTGTGAGGTATTTATGAAAAAATTCAATTCTAAACATGTTGCAAGGCTCATTGCAATCTTCATTGCTCTATTTATTCTTTTTCTATTTTTCCCTTTTTACGCCTTTTTTTAATCTTTTTTTATCAAATTTGCTGCGCAAATCTTTTTTTAAAGCTTTGCTTTTTTTGCTACGCACTTTCGCTTCGCTTAATTGCGTTCACTCGCTTCGCTCGCTCCGCCTTTAACTTTATTACATAGTTTAACTTTAGTTTTTATAAGCAACTTAGTTATTTGTTATTTGGTTATTTGGTTTCTCGGTTCCTTCGGACCGCCGGAGCCACCCTCGCCCCCTTCCCCCTCTCCCAATATATCACAAAGCCTTAGTGACATTCAATGACATTTGCTTAATTTGTAATAAAAATTATTTTATAGCATTTTTGTTGATAAAAATTGTGCAAAATAAACAAAATTAAACTTTTTTTCCAAATGTCATTGAATGTCACTGTCCAAGTGTGATATAGTTATGATAGAGAATTTGGAATTGAAATATTTACGCTGAACTTTTGGGTTCGGCGTTTTTTATTGCCCGAAAGGAGGTGGGGGTTTTGTCCGTTGAAAAAAATTCTAAAAAAAATATTCCAGTTTTTCGGAAGCTTCGGCAGTGTATGCTTTATTTGCTTTCCTGTCCGATTGTGGACGAGGAGGATTTTTCTTTGCTTAAAAAATTAGGGGTTGATACTGAGAAAATTCCTGCCAACGGTCTTAACAACATGCTGTTGCTTAATGCGGTTCTTCTGGAAAGGGCGAAAAAAGGCGAGCTGTCCGCCATTAAAGAAGTTCGGGCGGTCATTGGTGAGGACTTTTTCTCTGGGTCAAAGTTGAAACTTGATCAAGAAAAATTTAATGCTGACAAAAATAAAAACAAAGAGGAATTTGAGCAGCAGATTGATTTGTTAGACCAAATTGTTGGTAGAATGGGGAAAAATTAGCTTTTAAATTAAATAAAAATAAAATTTTAGTCGGAGTAACTTCGGCTAATTTTTTACGAGGTGAAAGAAACAAATGTTTAGTAAAATGCAGGAAGAATATCTTAAAATGGCTAATCATCGCTGGAATTTTAAGACGGGGGCGACTCGGGCGGGGAAAACTTATCTAGATTATTTTCTTATTCCCAGGCGAATTCGTAGCCTTAAAGACAAAGAGGGCGCTGTGATGATTTTGGGTGTTTCTAAGGCGACTTTGCAGAGAAATCTGCTTGAGCCTATGCAGAAAATTTGGGGGCGGGCACTTGTTGGTAATATAAATTCGATGAACAAATGTTTTATGTTTGGGGAGTGGGTTTACTGTCTTGGGGCGGAAAAAGCCAGTCAGGTAGCCAAAATTCAAGGAATGGGGGTGAAATATTGTTACGGTGATGAGGTTGCTAAGTGGTCCCCTGAGGTTTTTAATTTTCTCAAGACTCGTTTGGACAAGCCACACAGTATTTTTGATGGGACTTGTAACCCGGAACAGCCTACACATTGGTTGAAGCAGTTTTTTGACTCTGATGCTGATGTTTATTGTCAGAAGTACACGCTTTTTGACAACCCTTTTCTTGATGACAAATTTGTCAAAAATTTGTGTAAGGAATACCTTGGTACTGTTTATTATGACAGGTATGTTTTAGGAGAATGGAGGCGTGCTGAGGGGGTTTGTTACCCTAAATTTGCTGATAATTCGTCGGCTTTTATTGTTGACAAAGTGCCTGATAACATCATTTTTGGACAGATTGGAATTGACTTTGGAGGGTATGGTTCGGCGCACTCGTTTCAGCTTACTGGTGTTACTAAAAAGTTTGAAAAAATTGTCACTCTTGAGGAGTTTTACCACTCCAACAAAGAGGGTGGTGTGCTATCTCCGAAGGAGCTGGAGGATTGTTTTGTGGACTTTGTGGAGATGTGCAAAAGTAAGTACAAGTTCCCTATTATAGACGTTTTTGCGGACTCTGCTGAACAAACTTTGATTGCTGGACTTAAAGTTTGTGCTTTGAAAAATTCCGTTGCGGTGGACATTCATAATGCTAAAAAAGGTGAAATTCGTGACAGAATTCGTCTTTATAATCGACTCTTTTCACAGGGTCGATTTTTTATTATGGAGCATTGTAAAAAGACAATTTCCGCCTTCATGGAGGCAGTTTTTGATGAGAAGTCCGCTACTGACAAAAGGGTTGATGATGGGTCTTGTAATATTGACACTTTGGACGCTCAGGAGTACTCAACTGAAAATATTACCAAACAGTTAAATGAGTATATTGTTTAACAATAAATACAGAAAGGAATGGTTATTATGAAAAGTTTTTTTCGGGAAGTTTTAGAAAATTATTCTGAAAATGCTTACGAAAATCTGAAAAATCAACAGGGTGAAATGGAGGTTTGTAGAGAAATTTTTGCTGGAAATCCTCCTTGGCGACAGGTTAAAAAAGGTGGGCTTTATTCGGGCGGTGGGAAACGAAAAATGTTTCTTATGAACGCTGGAAAAGTTCTTGCTGAAGAATTTTCAGCTTTGATTTTTTCGGAGGGGTTGAAAATTTCCGTTGACGACCCTTTAGCAGAGGCTTTTGTTACACAAGTGCTTGAGGAAAACTCTTTTTGGGAGCAGTTTCCACGGTTCTTGACACAGGTTTTTGCAATGGGAAATGGGGTTTTAAAAGTTTATGCTGAGGACGGATTTCCTTCAATTGATTACGTTGAGGGCGGGAATTTTATCCCTCTCGCTTGGAATTCGGGGGGAGTTTTTGAGGGAGTTTTTCTCGCTAGGACCTTTGTAAATGACAACTTTTTTACCCTTGTTGAGCACCATTATTACGAGGAAAATGTGCCTAAAGTTGCTTTCAAATTACACAAGAGTGACAGCAAATTCGCTTTAGGAAAGGAAATTCCTTTATCACAATTTTATGGGGAATTGCCTGAAAGTGTTGCTTATGATTTTGGCGACAAAATTTCAATGTTTACCTGCTTTTCCACTAATGGGGGAAATTTCTTGGACTATGATTGTCCTTTGGGGATTTCAATTTTTTCTGCTGCAAAAGATACATTGCAAGCACTTGATATAGCTTTCGACAGTTTGACAAGAGAATTTGTTTTGGGGAAAAAGCGAATTATTGTTCCTTCCGCTTGTGTTAGGACGGTTGTTGACCCTGAAAGTGGAGTTACAACACGATATTTTGACCCTGATGATGAAGTTTATGTGGCTTTAAAATGCGATGAGGACAACGATTTGAACATCAAAGACAACACCACTGAGTTGAGAATTGACGAGCATATTAAGGCGATTACTGCACTTTTGAAAATTTTGGCTTTTCAAGTTGGGATTTCTCCTGCTGCTTTTTCGATTGATGACAGCAGGTCAATTAAGACTGCTACTGAAATAATTTCGGCTGACCACAAGACAATGCGCACTGTTAAAATGTACAAAAACACATTTGAAAAATCCCTAAAAAATGTCATTAATGGCCTTATAAAACTTGGAATTGGGCTTAATTATCTTGAAAACAGGGAATATTCCGTTTCAGTTAACTTTTTTGACAATATCATTGTTGACGATAACACTAACATTACAAACAATATTCGCTTAGTTCAGGCGGGTTTGAGGTCAAAAACTTCTGCTATTCGAAACATTGAAAAGTGTAATTCTGATTTTGCTGAAAGTGAATTATCGAAAATTATCACTGAAAATTAGTGTATTAATTGTGCAAAATTAACAAAGTTGGAACTTTTTGTTCTTACATATAAACTTTGAGAAAGGAAGATTTTAATGGACGAGAATGAGATTATTTCTGATGAAAAGCTTGAAAATTTTGAAAATCAAGAAAATATCTCCTCCGATGAAATTCTTTACGAGGAAGATATTCCAGATTTTTCTGAAGATGGGGGAGGTGAAGTTTTAGATTATTCTGAAGAAAATGGTGAAGATTTTGATGATGAACCGCCTTTTGAAATTGAAACTGTTGAGGAGAAAATTGCTGAACTTTCTCGAGTTAATGCGGTTTCAGCAAGGGTTGAAGCTGATGTTGCTGTGCTTGTTAAGCATTATTGCTCTTTAGGTTTTGATGTTGAAAAAGCATTTGAAACTGTCATCGAAAAGTATCCAAATTTTGTTTCTAAGCCAAAAATTGCTAGAAACACTGGGCGAAAATCTCAAAGCGTAAAGCTAGATCTTAGTGGGGTGGAAGAAGAATTTTTAAAAAGAAATCCTGAAATTAAGAACTACTAGTTAAATTATTTATGCGAACCAATTAACAAAAAATTATTATTTGAAACTGAAAGGAAAATTTAATATGTATAACTACGAAAATGAAAAATATTCACAACTTGTAATGGCGAAATTACGAAAAGAGCTTGTTTTAAAGGACGGCGTTGTTTTTAACAATGACTATGAGGGGCTTGCGGCGAATGGGTCGGTAAAAATTCCTGTTCGTGATGTAGAAGTGGAAGTTTCTGACTACGATATTGCAAATGGAATCACTGCCGGGGCTTCTACAACTGCTTACGAAACCATGATTATCTCTAAGGATAAAGCGGTTAACGAGATTATTGACGGGTATGAGGCTAGCGTTGTTCCTGACTCAATTGTGGCGGAAAGACTTGAGTCGGCGTCATATTCTTTAGCGAGGGAAATTGATAAAGACGGTGGAATTACTCTGCTTGCTGGGGCTGAAACTACTAACGTTTCCACTCTTGACAAGGACAATATTTACTCAAAAATTGTTGAACTTCGCACTCAAATGTCAAAATTGAACGTGCCAAATGACGGAAAAAGATTTTTGCTCGTGACTGCTGACACCATGGCTCTAATCCTGTCTGCGCCTGAATTTATCAAGGCTTCTGAGCTTGGGGACGAGGTAATCAGCGAAGGCGTTTTGGGTAAAATCGCTGGATTTAAGGTTATCGAATGGAACGATGAAACTGCGAACCTTGTGATGATTGCTGGGCACCCACGCTTTGCAACTAGGGCTTCTGAGTTCAAAGTTCCTGTTCATTTACAAGATTTGTCATCTTCAGGTAAATTTATTGGGGCTTCTGCTGTTCAAGGACGTTCAGTTTACGATCATAAAGTCCTTCGTTCACAGGCAATTCGTGCGGTTTACTCGCCTTCAGCACTTGCTTTAACGGGTGTTAAGGGGGCAGATGACAAAGTTGCACTTACAATTTCTGGTGGAACTTCTGGTATGACATATAAGTACAAAATTAACCCAAGTACATCGGCTATTTTTGGTGAAAGTTACAGTGATGGTACTGCAATAACTTCAGGTTCAGAGGTAGAATTACACCTTGGAGAAATTGTTGAGGTAGTTGGAATTGTGTCTGGAAAAGTAAATTGTGTAGGCTATTATATTGGTAAATAATTTACTTAATTTATAAAAATTTAATTCGGGTAGTTAATTCTGCCCGAATGATTTTTTAACTATTTTTGAGAGGAGAAAATTAATTTGAATCCTTATATTGATTACGATTATTACGTTAATACATATCGTGGTGAAAGCGTTCAAGAGGGCGATTTTGCAAGGCTTGCACTGTTTGCATCCTATGCTGTTAACAGCATTGCTGGGAATAAAATTGGACACAAAATTGAAAATGTTGAAGATTGGCAGAGGGAATATGTACGTTTGGCTACTGCTTGCCAAGTGGATTTTATGGCAGGTGGAGGTAGTAAAATTGACACATCTACAAGCTTTTCAACTATGAAAATTGGTGAATTTAACTATACAAAAGACAGCTCTGAAACCAGCGAAGTTAGTACTGTAGTTGGGGATGTTTCTTATATGATTTACTCATATTTAGAGAGTGCTGGGCTTTACAGTAGAATTGTTTCTGAAAAATGAAATAATTAAAAATAATATCAAAAGGAGGGATTGTTTTGTCAGCAATTCCATTAAATTTGCTCCAAGAAAGTATTACAGTTTACAAAGTTCTTTTTGAGGATATTTGGGGTGAGGTTCATTATTATCAAGGTGTTGAAGTAGAAAATGTTCGAGTTCAGCAACTGGATAGATTTAGTGAAAACAGTGATAATAGACAAATTTCACCTGGTGCAATTGTTTATTATGACTGTTCGAATAGTGTTCCGCTAAACTTTAAATTTGAAATTGGCGATAGGGTCGTTTACAACAATACGAATTTTTATGTTAGCTCAATTAAGCCACTTTTGTCGGAACATTCGATTCATCATTATGAAATTGGGCTGTCAAATTGGACAATGAGGCAGATGTAAATTTTATCATGAAAGACGAGGTGATTTATATTAATCAGGTTGAAGTTTTTGAAAAATTTATTGAAATTTGTGGAGTTAAAACTACTCCCAAATTACCTTTAAATGCAGGGTTTTCTGCTAAAATCGTGAACAGTGAAGTAGCTGAAAAATATATAAATGGAGAAGAATTAATTAATCTTGAAATTGAAATTCTTGGTAAAAATGTTGCTCAAAAGGAACTGTTTGAAGCTATGATTTTAATTTCAGAGAATGCTACTTCCATAGAAAATTATTTCGAATTTGCGGTGAAAATTACACAGAAAAAAGCTCCATTTTTTGATAGTTTTCAAGATGATTTTTACATTTACAAGCAAAGTTTTAATATATTTTTTATTAAAACAAATAATTAATTAACAAAATACAAAAGGTGGTGACAATTTGAAACTATATTGGATTAGTGATGCGGGGAATATGTTTGATTTTTTAACCAATACAAAAACTGTTTCTGTGGAGGGGTTTGATTTCAATAGGAAAATTAATACTCTTTCTACTGCTGGTTACGATGGTGCTACTTACATTTCTTCACAAATTCCTCAGAGGGTAATTAAGTTGAATTTGAAGTTGTTTTCCAGCAATGAAAGTGAGCGTGAAAGGTTAGTATTTTCCCTTGGTTCGTCAGGGACACTTTATAAAGATGAAGTGAAAATATATGGACATATTAACAAAATATCCTATAATTATACTGTTGAAAATAGTGATAATATACAAGTTGAAATAGTGTGTCCTGACCCATATTTCAAGAAAATTCAATCTTCTCAACAGGTTATTGCTGCTGTTATGCCAAGATTTTCCTTTCCTTTTACATTTCATGGAGAGTTTAAATTTGGTGAAAGAAATAACGTTGCTGTGGAAAATTTTGTGAACAGTGCGGCGGTTACAGTCTATCCAATAATCGAATTTACAGCAATTTCTACCTTGGAAAATCCGTCGATTATGAACGTTAACACTTATGAAAAAATGAAGGTGAATGTTAGGATTAATGCGGGTGAAAAGGTTGTCATAAACACTGGAATTGGACAGAAATCTATTAAAAAAATTAGCGGAAATTTGGAAAGTGATATATTCGATTTGATTGACCCTGAATTCGTATTTTTTGGCCTTTACAACGGAGATAATTACTTGAAATATGATGCTGATATGAATGTTGGTGGGTTAAAGACAACCTTAAAATGGGAAAATGTATTCACAGGATTATAATTATTAATCAAAAGTTAATAATTTAATTAAATTTACAAAAGAGGTGATGCTTTGTATTTAACAATTTACAATGAAAATCTCGTTGCACTTGGAATTGTTGACCAGTTTGAATGGTTGATTTGGGAGAGCGCTTTTGATGATTTTGGTGAGTTTAAACTTAATGCACCTGGAACTGAAAACAACTTAAAGTTGCTAGAATTGTATAATTGCATCGTTAAAGGTGATACCAATGAAATTGGCTATATTACTAAAATTACTGTTGAAAACGATAAGAAAAATGGTGATGTTATTCAAGTTTCAGGAAAGTTATTTCAAGGATTTTTAGGACAAAGGGTTGCAAATTCCACTGCATCGAATTTGAAGGACCTTATCGAAGGAAATTTAAGAGGGATTTCTAATTTAATTGTTGATGAGAAAATGGTTGAAATAGATAGTTCAACTGTTAATTATGGGGATAATCTTGGTGAAAATATACTGAATTTGGGGAAGGTAAACGGATTTGGAATTAAGACTGAAATTGATAAGGCTTCAAGAAAAATACTTTTATCCTGCTATGAGGGAGCTGACAAAAGTAAGTTGAGCGGAAGCGGTGGCATGGTGATTTTTTCGGATAATTTTGAAAACTTGCATAACGCTCGCTATGATTTCGACGTCGGAGGAAGCAAAAACACTGTTTATGGGAGAGTTGAAATTGGTGCGAATGTTACCTACAGCGAAGTTCCTGTTTTTTCCATTGAAAACGGAAGCGGTTTGAGGAGATTTGAGGAGTTTGTTTCTGTTACTGATGAAACTTACAGGGTTGATGGGGTTACTTATTTAAATTATGTTTTATCTATGAATAAATTAAAAAATAAAATATATGAAAAATATAGTGTTCCAACTGAAAAATTCTTTGGCGATGTTCCAATTTTTCAAATTAATAACTTGAAATGTTCTTTAGGTGATATTGTTACTGTTGAAAATAAAAAGTGGAAAAAGTCTTTATCTATGCGGGTTTCAAAGTTAACTGAATATTATGATAATGAAAATAATACTTTAGTTCCTACTTTTACTGCTGAAAATTTAAATTAAGAAAGGCGTGAGAAATTATGGCTGAATTAAGAAGCCAATTCTTCGACGGAAAAAGTTATTCTGCAATCGATTTCGTCGAAACTAACAAAAACATTATGAGAAACGGGGTAATTGCTGACAAAAATTTCTGCAAGGTAACCGCTAACGGAAATATGTCAGTCGCAGTTAGCCCTGGTAGAGGTTGGATAAACGGACATTCCTTCCAAATTGAAAATACTTTAACCTTTGAGTTGCCACAAGCAGACGGAATTTTGGACAGAGTTGATACCATAATCATTCGGTTAGACCTCACTGTTGGGGAGGAAAAAATTCAGTGTTTTAACGTAGTAGGGCAGCTTGGACAGTCTTTCACAGAGCCTATGCGTGATGGTAATATTTATGACATAATCATTGCAAAAGTCCCAGTAACAAACGGTTTAACTGAAATTACTGACTTAATAATTGTTGACACTAGAGGTGATACAACCATTTGTGGCTATGCTGGAGCTTTAAGCTCTGACGAATTTATGTGGGCAGAAAAAGCAGATGTTGTGGAAGTTTCACAGATGCTTGAAGATATGAAAAATGAGCTTGGAACAGCTGATTTTGACATACAAGCCAATAAAATACTTGGATTTCCTATAGCAGAGTCAGCTGTATCGACAGGTGCATCGTTAAAGTTTAACGGGGCAAGCTGGATTCCGTCAGCTTCTGAGTATTATCTCCAAACTTTAAACTGCTACACATCTTCATCTTCATACACCACAACTTACACTGTTAATTCGAAATTTTGGGGAAAACCAGTCCTAATTTTGATAAACTTGCGTAAAGGTTGCAATATTAGTTTTAATAATAAAACTGTAATAAATTCAAGTAGAAATGCTAGTTCCGACTGTGTTGCCATATCGACCACAACGTTATATCTCTATCTTTGTCACCTAACTGTTCCAACTAACGGACAATTAAAAATGAGTGCGAGTACTGGCGGAGATACATACATGGATTTTAGTATGAATATTATTGGTTCGGTATAAATAACCAATTTTTTAAAAGAAAGAGAGTGTGAAATTATGATAATTACCAGTGACTATACGATTTTAAGTAACAGCGATTTTCCGAAAACTGACTGGACAGGAGTTGCAAAATATGTAATTCCTGACGGAAGTTTTTTAGCAAATAAAATAACTAATTCATTAAACAGTAATATTGTTTATATTGAAGATGAAAATGGTAATCTAATCGATATTCAAGAAGCAAAATTGCCGTTAGATGAATTGAAAAAGCTTAAAATTGACGAGCTTTACGCTGCTTGTAATGAGAAAATTGCTTTAGGGATTGATTTCAAAGGAAAGCATTATAGCCTAACTTCGGATAATCAAATGAATTTAATTAGGAATTTTGGGCTTGCTCAAATTGGTTTAGATGTATATTTTCAGGCAGATGGTGAGTATTTTGCTATGTTAACATCTAACGAATTTATTGAAATTTATAATGCTTGTTTTAGCTATATTGCTGAACAAATGTCGAAGTTTAATTCATTGAAAATTCAGATTAATGCTATGGAAGATTCAGAACTTGTAAAAGAATTATTATTTATTTAATTCATGAAAAATACATAATAGGAGTTTATATGGAAAGGAAATACAAATTAGTTGCTACAAAAGTAAAGAAAACAAAGAGGAAAAAGCATTTTTCTGATTATGTTGTTTTTATTTCGCTTACCTGCGTAATTTTGTACACAAGCGGTGCTTTTTTATTGCAATTTATGGGCTTTTATGAGATTTCGTCAACTTTGACAGCCTGTTTTTTTACCTTTTTTGCTTCAGAATTGGTTGCTTTAGCGATGATAAAACGGGAAAAAGTCAAAAGTGAAACAGAAGAAAAAAGTACTCAGCAAAGAAGTCATCGTGGGGAATAGGTTGTAACATTTTCCTTTGTGAAACATATGCTACAGTAGGGAAGCTAAGTTTATTTAAGTGAGGTGAAAAGCTCATGTTTTGTTAGATTATACAAAACTACGAGCCTTATTATGGAAAGATTTGGCATAGATGTATCAAAACACAACGGTGTTATAGATTGGGCAAAGGTGAAAAATGCTGGTATTGAGTTCGCGATAATTCGTGACGGTTACGGTCGTGAAACTCCAAATCAGATTGACAGCCAATTTTATAACAACTATGAAAATGCAACTGCTGCTGGAATGCCTTTAGGAGCGTATCATTATTCTTATGCAATTACGCCTGAAGACGCTGTGAGAGAAGCAAATTTTTGTATAAAAATACTAGGTGATAGGCAGTTTGAATATCCGATATATTTTGATATTGAGGATAAAGTTCACGTTCCTTTATCGAAACAGGAATGTACTGATATCACTTATGCTTTTTGCGAAACTCTTGAAAAAGCAGGCTTTTGGGCAGGAATTTACTCTTTTGACAGCTTTTTTGCTACTCATTTGGACGAAAAAGTTCAAAGTAGATTTGCAATCGCTTGTGCAAGAGTTGAAAATATCAAGCCCACACAGTGCAAAATTTATCAAGTTTGGCAGAATAGTTGGACTGCTAGAATTGACGGAATTTCTACCGAAACAGACACAGATTATTGTTATGTAGACTATCCGAAAATGATTCGTGCAGCAGGTAGAAACAACCTGAAACCAAGTGTTGATGCGGGTGTTGAGAAAAAATATGACATTGTTGCAACTGCATTTTCTTTAGAAAAAGAACGTGCTTATGAGTTGAAAAAAGACTTGGAAGACATGAGCTTTAATGTTGAAGTAACTGAGTCAAAATAGAAAAAGCAATTGACTATCCTTTTCGGGTAGTCAATTGCAAATTTAAAATATGAGGTGATAAAATGTTTGAAAATATTGATATTACTGAGCTAATTGTAGCTCTAATTGGAGTTTTGAGCGCTGTTATTATGCGATATTTAATCCCATTTTTAAAGTCGAAAACTGGCAGTGAAAACTGGAATATCCTTGTAGAATGGGCAGTTGTCTTTGTAAATGCAGCTGAAGTTATGATTTCTGGCAGCGAAATGGGACTTGTTAAAAGGGAAAAAGTTCTGGAAGATTTGCGTAGAAAAGCTGAGGAATTAGGCTTAGAATTTAGCGAAGATGACCTTAGAGCTGCTCTAGAAGCTGCTTGGAAGCAAATGAGTGACGGTGTAATTTCGTCAAATTAAACAAAAAGGAATGAATAAAATATGGATTTTGCTACAATTTTGGCGTTAATTATTTCTGCGATTTCGCTCTTGCTTGCCGCTTACACAGGCCTGTCAAGTCTAAACCGCAACAGGCACATTGATACTAGAGAAGATTCGGCTTCAATCACAACTTTATTGGTGCGATTGGAGTCGATTAATATTGGAATTGTTGAAATTAAAACGGAAATGACGGGGATAAAATCTGACATAAAAGAAAATCGTGAAAGAATTATCAAAGTCGAAGAAAGTGCAAAACAAGCACACAGAAGGATTGACAGTTTAACTGAAAAATAATTTTGAATTAATTTTTAATAAAAAATATAATTTAACATAAAGAAAAATCAATTTTACCACTGTTTACATTAACTTTTGCAACACGAATTTTAACTTTGTCGCCAATTCTGAAAGCTTTTCCTCCTGTAGTTCGCTTGATTGAGATTGCTTCTTCAAGTTGATATTCTCCGTCGGTAAGCTCGCTAATTGGTACAAAACCGTCACATGAATTCTGTAATGTTACAAAAAAACCGTTTGGAGTAACTGAAATTATCTTGCCCTCAAATTCTTCGCCGATATGTTGTTTCATAAATTCAGCTTTATAGCAATCCATACATTCTCGCTCAATTCTCATTGCTGTAAGTTCAGCTTCACTGCTTTTTTGTGAGGCGTTATAAACAAATTTATTGTATATCGAACTGATTTTTTTGGTAGAAGTTCCAGTGACGAAATCTGTCAAAATTCGATGAATTGCAAGGTCAGGGTAACGTCTAATAGGGGATGTAAAGTGAGCATAATCTGCTAAAACTAGCCCGAAATGACCTAGTGGTTCGGGTGAATATTTCGCTTTTGCCATCGAGCGAAGTACTAGGTTGTTTACCACCAAAGCAATGTCCGTTCCCTTGGTTTTATTCAAAATTTCTGCTAATTGTGTTGGACTTACCTTGTCACTTTTAACAAAATTAACTCCCAATTTTCGTAGAATTTCACTAGTTTCTGCAATCTTGGTTGGAGATGGATTTTCGTGAACTCTGTAAACAAAAGGCAATTCGTGTTTCATAGCAAATTTTGCTGCTGACTCATTGGCTAACAACATAAAATTCTCTATAATTTCTTCTGAAAACCCTCTAGCATAGGGCATTACATCGATACAGTAATCGTTTTCATCAAGGACTAATTTGCTCTCAACAGTTTCGAGTTGAGGTGCACCGCGAGAAGTTTTTTTCTTGTCTAGAACTAAAGCTAATTTTTCCATTAAGAAAATTTGATCTAATACTTTGCAATATTTATTGGCTAAAATTTCATCTTTATCGCCCTTGAGAATACTGTTCAATTCTGAATAAACACCTTTTACTCGTGAATTAATAACAGTTTTTTTAAATTCAAAGTCTAATAAATCTCCATCTTCGCTAATTGTCATTAAAGCTGAAAATGCAAGTCTATCCTCTTTTTCGTTCAAAGAACATATGCCGTTAGAAAGCTCTTTTGGGAGCATAGGCACAACTTTATTTGCGTAATAAATGCTCGTTCCACGTTCTAGTGCTTCGTTGTCTAAATTAGATTTTCCTTTAACGTAAAAGGAAACGTCGGCAATGTGCACTCCAAGGTGATAAACACCGTTTTCATAAATTAAATGAACAGCATCGTCAATGTCTTTCGTTGCAGCACCATCAATGGTAAAAATGTCCAAATGTCGCAAGTCTAGGCGGTTTTTCGCTTCATTTTGAATTGCAGAGTAATCTGAAACCTCCGCAGCTTCTGCCAGAACTTCATCTGGAAAAATCACGCTTGCACCACTCAATTCAACGATAGCTTTTGCGCAAACCGAAGCTTGTGTGGAGTCGCCAAGATTTGAAACGATAAAGCAAGTATGGTCAGAGTGCCTTTTTCCTCGGCTGTCAATTTCTGCGATTACCTTGTCGCCCTCTTTTAGATCAAAGTCCAAAGGATTTGTGATTTCTAGTTCATACTGCGGCATTCTGTCAGGAATTAAGACGAAATAACCGTAGTTTAAGGCGATTGTTCCTGTGAAATTTGTGAAATTGACAGAAGAAATTGTCATAACTTCAGCTTCAGGACGTTCGCCTCTGCCCTTAATTTGGCGGATAATTACTGTGTCGCCTGGCATTGCACCCTTCATAAACTTCCCTGGAATAAAAAATTCCATGTCCTCATCAACAAGTTTTGCAAAGCCAAAAGTTTTGTTCAATCGAGTGATAATTGCTTTCTTTCCGCCTACTTGAGAAGCAAGTGTGAAGCCAGTTTTGTCCTCAAAAATAATTCCATTGGCTTTCATTTTTTCGACTAAATCTGCAAACAATTTAGTATTATTTTTCGGCACTTTACACTGTCTAATTAGTTTTTTAAAGGGGATCGGTTGACCCCTATTTTTTTTGATTTGTAGCAAAATTTGCTCTCTATAGCTTTTTGACATAAAATTGTCATCCCTTTCCGCTAGTTTGAAAATTTAATTCAAACTATTACAATTGTACAAGTCGTATTGTACAAAATATATGTTAAAATTTATGATAAATAACCAAATTACTTTAAAAGAATAAATAAAAATACCCCACGCAAAACGTAGGGCATAAGTATAAAACCTAGATTGTGTAAGCTGCAAAAACGTTTACTGCAAGAGTTACAACGAAAAACAAAATCGCAGAAACTTTTGCTAGACGATTTAATTGAGCTTCTCTAGTTCTACCAGTATTTTTGTTGTAGAAAGAGTCATTTGAACCACCAGAAATTGCTGAAGTCATTCCAGGGTCTTTAGGCTCTTGAACCAAGACAACTAAAACGATGAAAATGCAAGCTAGCAACAAAAGTGCACCTGCAACAATTTGAATTACACTCATTTAAAATACCTATACCTTTCCGAAGTTGGATAAAATGGTTAAATTTGCAATAATTTTATATAAAAATTGTGCAAATTGGATATACATAACTTCATATTTTTGAAATCTTAAATAGTATAACACATTTCGCCGAAAAATGCAAGTGTTTTTTTCATAAATCAAAACTTTTTATCATAGAGTGAATAAATGGTTTGCATTTTAATAGTATAGAGAAAATGGAGGATTTTTATGAACAAAATTATTGTTAGTCAGCATTTAAGTGGAAATTTGACGGGTAAACAGAGAACTTTTAAGGATTTTGACACACATTTTAAGCCATATGCACTGCTTGCAATTGTTATAATTGTTGGAGGTATCTTTGGGATTTTGCTTAAAAATGAATTTTTAGTTAATGAAAATATTATTTTAACTAATTTTTCTTCAGATGTATTGCCAAGTACAAAAGATATTTTTACTACTTTTTTTAAGCGTTCAATTTTGATTTTAGTAGCATTTTTACTTGGATTTTCCCCTATTTCTCAGCCAGTTTTACTTTTTTTACCTTTGATAAAAGGCTTTTCATTAGGCGGGTTTATGGCTATTTCAATGGAAGATGGAATTTCGGTTTGGTCATTGCTCCCAGCTGTAGTTGTTACATCTGTTTCAATAATTTTAATTACAAAGTGGAGTTTGTCGCTGTCATTTAGAATTTACTCCACTATATTTCTTGAGAAAAAATACAAATTTTTTGTTAATTATATAAAAGAATTTACTATTAAATTCATAATTCTAGAATTATTCTTAGGAATTTTCATCTTTTGTGAAGCTTTAGTCATTAAAATCTAAACGGTTTTGCCTTTAAGTAAAAAAGTGGAAAATACTCTTGCTTTTTTGCTGAAAAAATGCTATAATTATCTAAATATTCAAAAAAAATATATTTGTAGCATAAGGAAAGGTTTTGTATGATTAAAAGTATGACTGGTTATGGCAGAAATATTTCTCATCTTAATGGGCGCGATGTTCTTGTTGAAATTAAGTCTGTTAACCATAGATATTTCGATTTTTCGGCGAAATTACCAAGAGGATATGGTTATTTAGAGGAAAAATTGAAAAAATATATAAGTTCCAAGGTTGGAAGGGGAAAGGTTGAGGTCTTTGTTTCCTTTTTCAATTTTGATGAAGTTTCTGACAAAATTGAAGTTAATTTGCCCGTTGTAAGCAGTTATATTGAGGCTTTGACCGAGGCGAATAAGACTTTGAAACTAAAAAAAGATTTGTCAATTTCAAAAATTTCTAGGCTTCCTGATGTTTTTTCTGTAAAGAGAAAAATTGAGGACGAGGAAGTTGTTTGGGCAGATGTGAAAATCGTCGCAGATGGCGCTGTTACTAAGTTTGTGGAGATGCGAGCTAGTGAGGGCGAACGTATGCTTGAGGATTTTAACAACCGAATTTCTTTCATTGAGGAGAAAAATTCCTTCATTGAATCACAGTCAGATGTGCTTACTGAAAAGTACAAAACTCGCTTGTTCACGCGTTTAAAAGACATTTTAGATGACAAAAATGTTGAGGAACAAAGGATTTTGTTTGAAGCTGCTGTTTTCTCTGAAAAAACTGCTGTTGATGAGGAAACTGTGCGATTGAAAAGCCATATTGGGCAGTTTAGGGAGCTGATTTCCCTTGATGAACCAGTGGGTCGAAAGTTGGACTTTTTGGTGCAAGAAATTAATCGTGAAATTAATACAATTGGCTCGAAAATTCAAGATATTGAGGTTACAAAAATTGTTGTTGACTTAAAATCTGAATTAGAGAAAATTAGAGAACAAATACAAAATATCGAATAAAATTTCGGCATTTTTGTTCAAATATACATGTTTTAAAGGCGGTGTTTTTGTGCAACTTATTAATATAGGTTTTGGTAACGTTGTATCTTCATTGAGGTTAGTTTCGATTATTAGCCCCGAATCTGCTCCTATTAAGCGAATTATTCAGGAGTCACGGGAAAAAGGCTTGCTAATTGATGCGACTTATGGGCGAAAAACTAGGGCTGTTGTTGTTATGGACAGCGGTCATGTGGTGCTTTCTGCCCTCACTCCCGACACCGTTTCTGGCAGAATTAAACAGGAGGATGATGAAATTGAGTAAAGGTAAATTATTTGTGATTTCTGCGCCATCTGGTTGCGGAAAAGGCACTGTAATCCAAGAAGTTATTAAAAATAATCCGAAAATTCACTACTCGGTGTCCGCTACAACGAGGGCTCCTCGAGAAGGTGAACGTGACGGTGTAAATTATTTTTTCCATACAAAAGATGAGTTTGAAACCCTTATTGCTGAGGGTGGAATGCTTGAATTTGCTGAATATTGCGGCAATTATTATGGCACTCCACGCAAGGTTGTTGAGGAAAAATTGGCTCAGGGAATTGACGTAATTTTGGAAATTGAAACCCACGGAGCGAAGCTTGTAAACGATGCTATGCCCGATTGTGTGATGATTTTCATTCTTCCGCCTTCTATGAGCGAGCTTGAAAAGCGCCTTGTTAAGCGTGGAACTGAGAAAAAAGATATTGTTGATGCCCGTTTGGCTCAAGCCCGTGAGGAAATCGCTGACGCGGTTTATTACGATTACGTTATGATAAACGATTCTGTTGACAAAGCAATCAAAGACCTTAGTGCGATTATCACTGCTTCGAAGCTGAAATCTCACAAGTTTTCCGATAAAATTAGAGATATTTTACAGGGCTAAAACCCTATTATAGAAAGGATTGAAACAATGCTTAGACCATCTGCTTCACAATTATTAAACGAAAATGAGAGCTGCTACTCTTTAGTGGTAGGAATCGCTAAAAGAGCGAGAGAAATTTCTGATGAATTGATAGAAAAAAAGGAAATTTTAGAGGAAAAACCTGTTAAAACTGCTGTGGAAGAATACCACGACGGTATGTACAAAATTGTTCCTAAGGTTGAAATTTAATTTTTTAACTAATTCATATTATTTTTAAGAGGTGAAGTTAATGCACGAGGTTTTTTTGGCGGCAAAAGTTGCATTAAGTAACACCTCTTATAGTTTTGATAAGGAGTATACTTACTATATTCCAGCGGATTTGCATAGCTCAACAGCTGTTGGCATGCGGGTTTTAGTCCCTTTTGGTAAGGGGAATAAGAAAAGGGTTGGATTAATTACTAGGTTATATAATAAAACTGAATTTGACAGCAAAATTAAGGAGATTTTTTACGTTTTAGACAAAGAACCTTGTGTAAATTCTGAAATGCTGGAATTGATATACTATTTAAAAGAAAACACTTTTTGCACATATTTTGACGCGTTAAAAGCGATAATTCCCACTGGAATGGGGATTTCTTTTGATGAAAAGTATAAGGTAAACCCTGATTTTGATGGAAACACTTTAAATAGTGAATATGCTAAATTATTTAATGAATTTTCACACGTTAAAGTGGACAAGTTACAGCAAGTAATTTCAAACCTTACAAAGTCACAATTCGCTATTTTCAAGGGTTTGCTTGAAAAAAATGCGTTAATTGTTGATACTAGTTACAAAACTAAAGTTGGCAATGAAACCATAAGAATGGTTAAATTGAATGATGAATTTATTGATTTTAACCAAGAAATTAAACTTACAGAAAAGCAGAAACTTACTCTTGAAAAAATGGCTGACAGGGAAACCGCATCTGTAAAGGAACTTTGTTATCTTGCTGGTGTGACAACTGTTGTTGTAAATAAATTGATTGAAAAAAAAGTTTTGATTGAATACGAAATGGAAGTATTTCGTAAGCCAAATAGTGATATTGTGCAAAATATTGACGTTAATTCTATTGAATTATCACAAAAGCAAAGTGAAGTTTTTGCTGGAATTAAAGAGTTGATTGATAGCGAAAAACCTCATGGAGCGGTTCTTCATGGAGTGACCGGAAGCGGTAAAACTTCTGTGTTTATCAAGCTAATTGAGTATGTCATAAATGGCGGAAAATCCGCTATAATGCTTGTTCCTGAGATATCTTTGACACCTCAAATGGTGGAAAAATTCAAGGGGATTTTTGGAGATACTGTGGCTGTAATTCACAGTAATTTGTCTGCTGGACAGCGACTTGATGAGTTCAAAAGGATAAAAAGCGGAGAAGTGAAAATTGTTATCGGCACCCGAAGTGCAATTTTTGCGCCACTTTCGAACATTGGGCTAATAATTATGGACGAGGAGGGCGAGCGGAGCTATAAATCCGAGGGCTCGCCACGTTATCACGCCCGAGATGTTGCCATTTTTCGCTGTGGAAAACATAAATCCGTGCTTTTAATGGCGTCCGCAACACCTTCCATTGAAACTTATTTTTATGCTAAAAATGAGCGGTTTAAGTTATTTAATTTAACTGAAAGATATTCTGGTACTCCGTTACCAAAAGTCTTGACTGTGGATATGCAAATTGAAGCTGAAAATGGCTTTACAGGCACATTTAGCGGCGAATTAATCAATAAAATTAAAGATAAAATTGCAAAAAAAGAACAGGTGATTTTGCTTTTAAATAGACGAGGTTTTCACACTTATATAAGTTGTGTTGATTGTAGAAAGCCCTTGGTTTGTCCAAATTGTAGTATACCTTTGACATATCACAAGCAAAATGACTTGTTAATTTGTCACTATTGCACATATCAAAAAGAGCTGGACAAAAGTTGTCCTTCTTGTGGCTCTAAGAAAATTAAACCATCTGGTCTTGGCACTCAGAAGCTTGAGGAGGAAATTTCAGCGATTTTTCCCGAGGCAAGGGTGCTTAGAATGGACGCTGATACAACTTATTCAAGATATGCTTATGAAAAAAGTTTTAACCAATTCAAAAATCAGAAATATGATATAATGGTTGGAACTCAAATGATAGCTAAAGGATTGGATTTCCCTAATGTAACTTTGGTAGGAATTTTGTCCCTCGACAAGGCACTTTTTATGGGAGATTTTCGTAGTTATGAGCGAACTTTTTCATTAATTACCCAAGTTGTAGGGCGAAGTGGACGAGCTGAAAAAGAAGGTTTAGCCATTGTGCAAACCTTTGTGCCAGAACATTATGTGCTAAATTTAGCAGCAAATCAAGACTATATTTCCTTTTATAATGAGGAGATTGCGTTGCGAAAAGTGTTGATTTATCCACCTTTTTGCGACCTTTGCGTCATTATTTTTTCTGCCACTACATTAAATAGCGTGGAGAGAGCTGCCAATGAATTTTATTCGTTGATTAAGCAAAAAATTCATAAAGAAAAAATAGATTTTCCCCTTCGTGTGCTCGGCCCTTCAAAGTGCCTTCACGAGAGGATTAACAATAAATTTAAACATAGAATTATTCTAAAATGCAAAAATACTAAAGATTTTAGGAAATTTATTTCAGAATTGTTAATAAGTACATCTTTTAACAATTATTTTGCAAATGTAACAATTTCTGTTGATATTAACGGAGATGTTTTGTAAAATTAACCAAATTTGAAAGGGCGGTTTTTAATGGCTATGAGAGCGATTGTTAAAAAAAATCAAGATATTTTAAGAAAAAAGTGCAAAACTGTAGAAGTTTTCGATGGAAAATTAGCTACTTTGCTTGATGATATGAAAGAAACGATGAATGCTTCTGACGGAGTAGGTTTGGCGGCTCCGCAAGTAGGAGTGCTAAAACGCGTGTTTATTATGGACATCGGCGAAGGACTGATTGAGGCTATAAATCCTGAACTATCAAACTTTTCGGGGGAGCAACGAGATGTAGAAGGTTGCCTTTCTTTTCCTGAGGAATTTGGGTATGTTACAAGGCCGTTGAATTGTACTTTAACCGCTCAAAATCGTCATGGAGAGCCATTTTCAATTGATTTGACTGCTTTAGGTGCAAGATGTGCTTTTCATGAAAATGACCACTTAAATGGAAAATTGTTCGTTGATTTGGTGGAAGAAATGATTGATCCAAATGAATTAGAAAAACTTAGAAAATAAGCAATATTTTAGAAAAATAGATTAGTGTTTCGGTTGATTTAACCAAAAAAATTTGAAGGGAATTTTTAATATGAGATTGGTTTTTATGGGAACTCCCGACTTTGCTGTTCCATCTTTACAAGCTCTTTATGATAATAATCATGAAGTTTTAGCTGTGTTTACTCAGCCTGACAAGCCAAAAGGTCGAGGTTACAAGCTTACTCCTCCCCCTGTGAAAGTGCTTGCAAACGAGCATAACACACCTGTGTATCAGCCAGCCAGCTTGAAGAAGGGTGAGGATGCTGTGGAATGTGTGAATTTGTTAAATGAATTATCTCCCGATTTTATTATAGTTGTCGCTTATGGAAAAATCTTGCCAAAAGAGGTTTTAGATATACCAAAGTTTTGTTGCATCAATGTCCATGGCTCAATTTTGCCCAAATATCGTGGTGCAGCTCCAATTCAGTGGAGTGTTTTAAACGGCGATGAAGAAACTGGTGTTACAACTATGGTTATGGCAGAAGGGCTTGACACTGGTGATATTTTACAAATTTCTACTACAAAAATTGGTGAAAATGAAACATCTGCAATGCTATTTGACCGTTTATCTACTTTAGGTTCAGAGTTATTAGTTCAAACATTGAACGAATTCACAAATATTAAGGCGCGAAAACAAGATGAAACTTTGGCTACCTATGCTTCTATGCTTTCAAAAGAGCAATGTGCTATTGATTTTACTAGAACTGCACAGGAAGTTCACAATCAAATTCGAGGGCTTTCTGATTGGCCATGTGCAACTTGTCAACTTGATGGGAAAAGATTGAAAGTATATCAATCTAGAATTGTAGAATTTGACAAAAAAATTGGTTGTGAAGGCGAAGTTGTTGGTGAAAAAGACTTGGTTGTTGCTTGCGGAACTGGGGCTGTTGAGTTTGTTGAAATTCAAGCTGAAGGCTCAAAACGTATGTTAAGCAAAGATTTTTTGCGTGGTAAACCAATTGAAAAGGGAACGATTTTAAGTTAATTAATTTAAATTTTATAGATATATTCACTTAGTTTTACTGATGGAGAAAGGATTTGATGTTTTGTCAAATAACACAAAAAATGCACGAAGTTTCGTGTTGGAATTATTAATAAAAATGGAAAATAATAGTGCTTATTCAAACATTTTGTTAGATGAAAAGCTGTCAAAGTCTGCTTTCTCTCATCAAGATAAAAAGTTTGCTTCGGCACTTTTTTATGGTGTAATAGAGCGGAAAATTACACTTGATGAAGTTATAAAAAAGTATTCAAACAAGCATATTTCCACCCTTTCTGTGCCAGTTAGGCAGATTTTAAGAATGGGTATTTACCAGCTTTTATATATGGATTCTGTGCCCGAAAGTGCGGCTGTGAATGAGTCGGTAAACCTTGCAAAAACTAATAAAAACCCTGCAATTTCGGGATTTGTAAACGGTTTATTGCGCAGTTTTTTACGTGACAATTTGCAAATTCCAACAGGTAGAAATTTTGCCGAAAATTTGTCTTTTCAATATTCTTGTCCAGTGTGGCTTGTTGAAAAATGGCTTGCCGAATATGGGAAAAATGTTGCTGTTTCAATGCTAGAAACTTCAGTTGGGAGAGCACCTATTACTGTTAAAGTAAACAATTTATTGACTAACGATGATGAATTAATTGGCAAACTTGCCCAAGAAGATGTTGTGGCTGTAAAGAGTAAATTTGCTGACAATGCGCTGGAAATTGTGTCTGGAAGCTCTTTTATCCAGAGTGAAGCCCACAAAAAAGGACTATTTCATGTACAGGATTTGTCCTCTCAATTGACATGCCTTGCCCTTGAACCAAGTGCTGGCGAAACTGTCTTGGATATATGCTCTGCACCTGGCGGAAAAACCTTTACTATAGCGGAGTTGATGGATAACGAGGGCGAAATTTTTGCTTTCGATTTGCACGAAAAAAGAGTAAAACTTGTCCTTACAGGGTGCAAAAGATTAGGAATTTCTTGTATAAAAGGAAGCGCGAATAACGGAAAAATTTTCAACGAACAGATACCAAAGGCGGACAAAATTTTGTGTGACGTACCTTGTTCTGGACTTGGCGTTATCCGTAGAAAGCCCGAAATCAAGTATAAAAATCCTGATGACTTTGCTGGATTGCCTGAAATTCAGTATGAAATTTTGTCTACTTCTGCTAAATATTTAAAAGTTGGCGGTGAGTTAATTTATTCAACTTGCACATTAAGTCGAGCTGAAAATGATGAAGTTATTGACAGATTTTTAGCTGAAAATCCAAATTTTGAGGGTGTAAAAATTTTCCCCGAAAGAGGGAAACCATTCGGAGATTTTAAAGTTACGATTACTCCCGAAGCATTTAACAGCGACGGTTTTTTCCTCGCTAAGATAAGAAAAATTTCTGATTAATTGTATTTGAGAAGGGTTAAAATGGAACAAATTAAAACAATTAACAATAAAATAGATATTCGCTCATTGAATTTGGAGGAATTGACTCAACAAATTCTTTTGCTTGGCGAAAAAAAATTCCGTGCAGGACAGATTTATTCTTGGTTGCACGAAAAAAAAGTTAGCTCTTTTACTGAAATGACTAATCTTTCTGCACAATTTAGAGAGCTTTTAGAAGAAAAATTTTGGTTAAAACAACTATTTGTTGTGAAAAAACTTGAATCTTCACTTGATAATACTGTAAAATATCTTTATGAGCTTTCCGACGGGAACAGGCTTGAAACAGTTTTGATGGAGTATGAGCATGGCAACAGCATTTGCATTTCTACTCAAGTTGGGTGCAAAATGGGCTGTAAATTCTGCGCCTCTGCTGTGGCTGGATTTGTGCGAAATTTGTTGCCTTCTGAGATGTTAGCACAGATTTATGAAAGTGAAAAAAATTCAGGGAAAAAGGTGTCATCGGTAGTATTGATGGGCATTGGCGAGCCACTTGACAACTTCGATAACGTAGTGAAATTTCTACAAATTTTGTCCAGCGAAAAAGGTATGAATATGAGTCTGCGTCATGTTTCTTTGTCAACTTGTGGCATTGTTCCTCGAATTGATGAGCTTGCGAAACTTGGATTTCCACTCACACTTTCGGTGTCATTGCACGCTGTTACAAACGAAAAACGTAGCGAAATTATGCCGATTAACAATAAATATGACATAAATGCCTTGATTAATTCTTGTAAAAACTACTTGAAATCAACAAAAAGGCGAATTTCATTTGAATATGCTTTGATTGACGGATTAAATGATAGCAAAGACCAGGCTTTTGCCCTTGCTAAATTGCTAAAAGGAATGCTTTGTCACGTTAACATAATACCTGTCAACAAAATATCAGAGCGGAATTTTTCTTCAAGCAGAAGTTCTGCACAAAAGTTCCAAAAATACTTGGAAGAGTTTCATATTAATGCGACAATTAGACGAACTTTAGGTTCAGATATTGAAGCTGCTTGTGGACAATTAAGACGTGAAAACGAGGGTAAAACTTAAGAAATTTTTACTTTTTAATATAGATTAATTTTCTCCCCAAATCGCGTAAACAGTGGGGAAATTGAAAGGACTGAAAACTTAATGCAGGTTTTTGCAAAGACTGAAATTGGACATATTCGTAAAGAAAACCAAGATGCTGTAATTGTTAAAAAAATGAACGATGGGGCAGTTGTAGCTGTAATTTGCGACGGAATGGGCGGAATGAGCTCAGGTGGCGAGGCAAGCGAACTTGCTTGTAACGAAATTTTTAACAGAATTGCCACTGGATATCGCAGTGAAGCCAACTTTAACAGCCTTAGAAATCTTATGCTTTCTGCTTTGAACGCTGCAAATGCAATTGTTTATCAAAGGAGTTGCGACAGCACTGACACGGAGGGAATGGGCACAACTTGTGTAGCGTCAATTGTCAAAAATGACGTGGCTTTGTTCGTGAATATTGGGGACAGCCGTGCTTATTTGATTGAGGGCGAGGAAGTTACTCAAATCACAAAGGACCACACCATTGTTGAAATGCTTAAAGATCAAGGGAAAATCACTGATGATGAGGTTTACATGCACCCGCACCGCAACATTATCACCCGTGCAATTGGCATTGAAAGTAACCTTGAAATTGATTATTACGAGGTTGACCTTGAGGAAAATGCTAAAATTTTGCTTTGCACCGATGGACTTTCTCAATATTGTTCAAATGAATGTATTTATAGCATGATTAAGGACAATACTCTTGAGGAAGCTGTCAAAAAATGCATAGATTTTGCACTTTCTGAAGGTGGAAAAGACAATATTACAGTTGCACTTATTGGAAATGACCAATAATTACTTAAATGTTAACTAATTTTACCTATTCATAAAACAGAAATAATAGAGAGGAATGTTCGATAAATGGACCGCAATTTAGGACTGGTTTTAGACAGTAGATATGAGATTGTTGAGCTTATTGGAATTGGCGGAATGGCTGATGTTTACAAGGCTACCGACATTATGGAAAATAAAACGGTTGCTGTAAAAATTCTAAAGACAGAATTTGCTAAAAATGAAGAATTTTTGAGACGTTTTAGAAATGAATCTAAGGCGATTGCTGTGCTTTCTCATCCAAATATCGTTAAGGTTTATGACGTTGGATTTACTGCGAATTTACAGTATATTGTTATGGAATATATCGACGGTATAACTTTAAAAGAGTATCTTGAGCATCAAAAATTTTTGAAGTGGAAAGAAGCAATTTATTTTATAAATCAAATTTTAAAAGCTGTGCAACATGCTCACGATAAGGGGATTGTGCACCGTGATATTAAGCCACAAAATATAATGCTTTTCACAAACGGAAGTATTAAGGTAATGGACTTCGGGATAGCTCGTTTTGCTCGTCAAGACGGGAAAAATATGTCGGAGAAAACTGTGGGTTCAGTGCATTATATTAGCCCAGAACAGGCTAGTGGCGGGCTTACTGACGATAAAAGTGACATTTACTCAATTGGGGCGATGTTCTTTGAAATGGTGACGGGTGAAAAGCCTTTTGACGGGGATACTCCTGTGGAAATTGCCCTATGTCACATCAGTTCTTTGCCTCCAATTCCTTCCGAAATAATGGGGGATATTCCAAAGGGTTTTGACGAAATTATCTTGAAAGCAATGGAAAAAAATCCAGAGAAACGCTATCAATCCGCAGCTTCAATGATACGAGATTTTGACGCTGTAAAGAAAAATCCTGAGGTTACTTTTGGATATGTTTTTGTTAGAAAGCCTGTTGTAACCGAGGACACAGTCATTATGAACCCTGTTCAAAAACCTGCACCTGAAAAAAAGGAAAACATCATTAAAAAGTCTATTAGCGCAAGTTTTCCTATTATAAAGAAGCCGAAAACAGTGGCTGAATTAGCCGACGAAATTGAGGAAGAACAAGAAGATGAGGTTATTGAATACACTCGAAAACCTTCATTTATTGTGTCAATGCTTTTAGGTGTCACAGTTGCATTTGTTATAGCGGCGGCAGTTTTTATAACAATTATGATTTTTGACAACTTAAACATACAAAAAACGGACAGAGTTATGCCGAATTTAATCGGAATGGAGTTCACAATTGCACAGGAAAATTACGATTTTATACGCTTTGTAATTGACCAAGATTACTCGGACGAATATCCTGCTGGATATATTATTGACCAGGAAAAAAATCCTGGGCGAACTATTGCTGATAAGGAAAAAATTGACGTAGTTGTAAGCCTTGGACCTGAGCTTGTTGCTGTTCCAAACGTGACAAATTTGTCCTATGAAACTGCAAGCGAAACCCTTGAAAACTTAGGTTTTACCGTGGTTAGAGTGGACGAATTCCACGATACAATTATAAATGAATTTGTTGTTTCAACCAACCCTGTAGCTATGGAATTGCTTACTCTTGGCTCCCAAGTAACCGTTTCAGTGAGCGTTGGGCCTATTGACCAAGAAGTGACTGTGCCAAACGTTTTGGGGCTAATGGAAGAAGAAGCTAGAACAGTTATGCAAGAGGCGAAACTGACACCAATTTTCGTGCCAAAAAACAGCGTTGAACCAGCTGGAACGGTAATTTCACAAGAATTTTTGGCGGGTACAATTGTAAAACGTGGTGACGAAGTCCAAATCGCAATCAGCACTGGGGAGGTTCGTGACGGTGCGGCTGCTCTGACAATAAAAGTGCCAAAACTCCTCTCAGGAGAGGACTATAATGCTGGATTTATCATCGATGCGTACGTTGAAGGAAGCTTGAGAGGTTCACGAACAATCGATAATATAAATGACATTTCTTCCTTTATTTTAGAGGTTGAGGGTGAGGGCGTGAAAGAAGTTGAAATCCGCGTGACCAGCCTTGCAACTTACAATACTGAAGTTTTAGGAGTTTTTGAAGTTGACTTTGAGGAAGGTGTTCAGTTGGCTGAACTTGACTTCTTCCCGAATGCACTTTTCAATGCTGAAAAAGACGAATAATATATTAATTAATATTTTGTTTTAACGATTAAATTTTAGAATTTTTAATGAGAGAGGGTACAAGTTTTTATGACTAAGGGTATAATTATCAAAGTTTTAAGCGGATTGTTTACTGTGGAACTAGACGATGGTAGAGTTTTTGACTGTAAAGCTAGAGGAATTTTCCGTCAAAAAAGAATATCCTTGGTCTGTGGTGACAAAGTAGTTTTAGAGCAAGAAGGCGATGAATACGTCATTTCTCAGTGCGAGGAAAGAAAAAATCTTCTGACTAGACCTCCCCTTGCTAACATTGATTGCTTAGTTTTTGTTATTTCAACTTGTGAACCCTCTCCAAACTTTTTAGTGCTAGACAAATTGCTTGCGATTTCTAGCTTTAAAGGTATAAACCCTGTTTTAGCGATAACTAAAATAGACAAAAAAACCAGTGACACTATATGCAAAATTTACAAAAACACTGGAATGAAAATTATTGACATCGATAACGAAAAAGGCACTGGCGCAACGGAAATTATGGAAGTTTTAAAAGGGAAAATCTCTGCTTTTGCGGGGAATACGGGTGTTGGGAAAAGCTCTTTGCTAAACAACATTGCACCTGAACTTGCCTTAAAAACCAATGAAATTAGTAAGAAACTAGGTCGTGGGAAGCATACAACTAGGCATTGCGAACTTTTTAAGCTTGACGAAAATACTTATATTGCCGATACTCCTGGATTTTCTTCCCTTGAAACCATAAAATATGACGTTATTTTTAAAGATGATTTGCCCGATTGTTTTGTTGAATTTGAACAATATTTAGGCAAGTGCAAATTTTTGGGTTGCACACATACAAAAGAGATGGGTTGTGCGATTTTGTCCGCTGTTGAAGAGGGAAAAATTTCAAAATCTCGTCATAACAGCTACATACAAATGTTTGAAGAAGCAAAATTGTTAAAAGAGTGGGAATATAAATAAAATAAAAGTTTTAACATATTTTGGAGGATAAAGCAAGTGAAAAAATGTGTAATTTTTGCTGGCGGAGAGATTTGTTCAAAGGAATTTTTTGAGCAAATTAATTTCTCCGACAGCTTTATAATTTGTGCTGATTCGGGTTATAATATAGTAGAAAAAGCAGGGGCTAAACCTGATTTAGTTGTGGGAGATTTTGACTCCATTGAGAGAATTCCTACGGATGTTGAAGTAGTAAAATTTCCTCCTGAAAAGGACGATACTGACACTATGATTGCTGTGAAAATGGCTATAGAAAAGGGTTTTACTGACTTTGAAATATATGGCGCATTAGGCAAAAGATTTGACCATTCCTTTGGGAACTTGCAAGTTTTAGCTTACTTAAAAGAGTATAATTGCAATGGAAAACTAATATCTGAAAATGAAATAATTCAACTAATTGTGAATGAAGAAATAACCCTAAATCGCATTGAAGGTTATTCACTTTCAGTGTTTTCTTACAGCGATAAAAGCGTTGGCGTTAGGGAAGTTGGAACTAAATATTTAGTAGAAGATGCCGAGTTATCCTCAACTTTCCCTTTGGGTATTTCTAACGAAATAGTAGATGATATTGCGATTATTTCTGTTAAAAACGGCAAATTGCTAATTGTTCAATCAAGGTATCAATAATTCGAAGTGGCACTTTTTTCAAAAATGCATATTATGACTTATAAACATTTTGAAAGGGGTTCTACATATGAAAATTGTCGTAATTAAACCGAAACAACCGCTTGCAGGAATCATGAGATTGATATTTGGTATCAAAAAACAGTAAATTTGGGTTCAAAATTAGCTATTATTTACATTGACTTTTTAAAAAAATAGGAATATAATGTACTTTGTGATAAAAATTTGTATAAAAAAGAGGAAATAAAAATGGTATTGTATATCGTATTGTACGTGGTTTTGGCAACTGCTGTAGTCTTTTGTTCAATTAAATTGGCGGATTACGTTGACTTAATCGACAAAAAAACCAACCTTTCTGGAGCATTCATCGGTGGTGTAATTTTGGCTGCTGTAACCAGTTTGCCCGAACTTTTCACAAGTATTTCTGCTGTGACAATCGTTAATGAAGCCAACTTAGTGCTTGGAAACGTCCTTGGAAGCAACATTTTTAATATGACAGTTTTGGGTGCTTTGATGGTAATTTTCACTAAGAAATTCTCATCTTCAAGGGTGGGGAAAAGCCATTTTGTGACAACAATTTTTTCTGTATTATTATTTGTTTTAGTGATAATAGCCCTCTTTGCAAAAGGATTTAATGATACAATCCCTGGCATCAATGTTTCAATTTACAGTATTATCATTTTAGCATTATATGTCGTTTCCATTAGATTTATGGCTGGCGACTCTGCTGAAGGCGATGGTGAAGATACTTCTCCGCTTACAATCAAGCAAATCGCAGTGCGTTTCACAATTTTAGCGCTGATTTTGGTGGGTTGTTCCATCGCTGTAACTTATGTAACTGACGTTTTGGCGACGGAATTGAACCTTGGCGCAACTCTTGCGGGTGCGTTATTCCTTGGAATTGCTACTTCACTGCCTGAGCTTACTTCTTGCTTTGCACTGGCAAAAAAGGGAAATTTCAATGCTTGTGTGGGAAATATTATGGGAAGTGGAATTTTCAACTTCTTCATTTTAATGATTGCTGACGTGCTTTACTTTAGCGGTTCAGTTTACAAAGGGGAAACTCAAACACAAATTCTTGCAGTTTTTGGCTTAATTTCAGCTGTTTTGGTTACTGTAACTCTACTTTTGAAAAACAGAACTCAAGAGTTATCCTATGAAAAAGTTGTTAAATTGAACCCAGTTTACTTTGTAATTGGGGTAATGTTGATAGCTGCATACATTGGTTTCATCGTACTTTCTGCGTAAATATAAACAAAAACAACCGAACATTTTTGGTAATTTCACCATAAATGTTCGGTCTATTTTTATTCAATAATTAAATTTTAGCCCATTAATTTTACTAAAACAGCCTTTTGTGCATGCAATCTATTTTCAGCTTCCTCGAAAATTTCCTTTGCATGAGCTTCGAAAACTTCACCAGTAATTTCTTCCTCACGGTGAGCTGGCAAGCAGTGAAGAACCATTGCGTCAGCGTTTGCAACTGAAAGCAATTCGCTGTTAATTTGGAATCCAGCGAAATCAGCCATACGTTTTTGCGCTTCACTTTCTTGTCCCATGGAAGCCCAAACGTCGGTGATTAGCACATCTGCATTAGTCGCAGCAACTTTTGGTTGGTCAGTCATTGAGAATTTTCCGTCGAAATCCTTTACAAATTCTAGCACAATCGGGTCTGGCTCATATCCTTTAGGGCAAGCGATTGCAACTTCCATTCCAACCTTCAAACAGCCGATAATTAAGGAGTTAGCCATATTATTTCCGTCCCCAACGTAGCACATTTTTAGTCCATCAAAGCTACCTTTGAACTCGCGAATTGTCATTAAATCAGCTAACACTTGGCAAGGGTGGAATTGGTCAGTAAGTCCGTTGATTACGGGAATATTACCAAATTCAGCCAAATCTTCAACCTCTTTTTGTTCAAAAGTTCTAATCATAATTCCGTCAATGTAACGAGAAAGAACTCTCGCAGTGTCCTGAACAGGCTCACCACGTCCAATTTGCAAGTCGTTTGAGGACAAGAAAAGTGGGTGACCACCAAGTTGGTGCATTCCAGTTTCAAAGGAAACCCTAGTTCTAGTTGACGCTTTTTGGAAAATCATTCCAAGAGTTTTTCCCTCTAGGTGTGGGTGGGGAATTCCGTGCTTTAGTTCGTATTTTAATTGGTCTGCAAGGTTCAAAATCCCAATGATTTCTTCCTTGGATAAATCTAAAAGTTTTAACAAATGTTTCATGTCAAATCGTCCTTTCTATTTTTGGTTAAATATTTTTTCTAAAATTTTTAAGCCTTTGTCAATTTCCTCGTAAGTGATGGTCAAAGGCGGTAAAAACCTCACTTTTTCCTTTGCAGTTAATATTAATAGACCATTGTCAAGAGCCATTTTTGCAATATCAGCTGCAGAAATTCCTTCATTTTCAAGAGTAATTCCAAGCATTAATCCAAGACCTTCAACAGATTTCACTCCGTCAAATTGCAATATTTTACCTTTAATATAAGCACCTTTTTTATTAACTTCATCTAAAAAAGCAGAGTTGGAAACTTTGTTAATTACAACATTTCCGCCAGCACAGCAAATTGGATTTCCACCGAAAGTAGATCCGTGAGTTCCTTTTCCCAAAACGTCCTTTGTCAATTCGTCAGCCAAAACCGCTCCCATTGGAAGCCCGCCAGCAAGCCCTTTTGCAAGAGTTGTGATGTTGGGTTTGACTCCAAAATGCTCGCTTGCAAGGAATTTTCCCGTTCTGCCCACACCAGTTTGCACTTCGTCGGCAATTACAAGTATGTCTTTTTCAGCGCAAAGTGCAAAAAGGTCTTTAACATAGCCGCTTTCAAGAGGTATAACTCCTCCTTCGCCCTGTACAAATTCAATCATCACAGCGCAAACTGTCCCATCAAGCTTTGCTTTTATTGCTTCAAAATTGTTGATTTCAACGTGTTCAAACCCCTCTGCAAATGGGAAAAAATAGTTGTGAAATACGTCTTGACCAGTGGCAGAAAGTGTACAAAGCGTACGTCCGTGAAACGAATTTTCAAGGGTGAAAATTTTGTGTCTGCCACGTCCGTACTTGTCAAAGGAGTACTTTCGAGCCAACTTAATTGCTCCCTCATTGGCTTCTGCGCCGCTATTTCCGAAGAAAACGTTAGAATAACCAGTCAATTTACACAATTTAGCAGCAAAATCAGCTTGAATTTTTGTGTAATAGTAATTAGATGTATGTTGTAAAGTCTGCGCTTGAGCACATACAGCAGCAACCCAATCTTCATTGCAAAATCCTAGTGAATTTGTGCCAATTCCGCTACCAAAATCAATGTAAGTTTTGCCAGAATCGTCAGAAATAAATTGATTTTCGCCACATTCCATTACTACGTCATATCGCCCATATGTTCCCATGACATTATCGTTAAATATATTAATTAACTCTGTTGAAATATTAATCAACCCCTTAAAGTGTAATTTTTATTAATTGGTAAATATTAATAACTAAAATTTCTCTTTCTTCACTAGCGCTTTTGTGACCGCAGAAATGACTTTTCTTCCTTCTTGGTTAAATCCTTCAATGGAAATTTCAACTATTCCAGTTGTCAAATCTCTGTCAATCAAATCAATTATTTTCGCCTCACCACTTAAAACATCATTTGGATATACGGGTGCAGACCATGAAATATTTGTTGACATACCTGCTATTACCGCGTCTTCGCAAAAGTTATTTTCTAAATATTTGCCCCATAAAGTTGCATAAGTAAAAATTCCTGGCGCAATAATGCCTTTGAAACGGGTAGTTTTTGCATATTCCTCATCAGTGTGAAGAGGAATGTAGTCATACTCTAAAGCAAAAGATTTAAGTTTATCAGGTTCAATTTTAACCTCTCCAATAGAGAGAGTTGCACCTAATTTTAATTGTTCAAAATGCATACATACCTCGAAATTATTTGTTTAATTTATCTAAAACATTTCTATGAAAATTGTGTTCCGCTACCATCACTAGTTAGCAATTCCACCAAAATTGAGTGCTTAATTCTTCCGTCTATTATGGAAGTTCGCTTAACCCCACGTCGTATTGCTTCAACACAACAGTCGATTTTTGGAATCATTCCACCTGAAATAATACCTCGATTTTTCATAGAAGGAACTTCGCTTACGTGAACTTGAGGTATAAGGGTCGATGGGTCATCTTTGTCCTCCAATAGTCCAACGATATCAGTCATCAAAATCAATTTTTCCGCACCTAAAGCGGCTGCAATTTTCGCTGCTGCAGTGTCAGCATTCACGTTGTAAGACTGCCCATTTTCATCGTTTGCAACAGTTGCAATTACAGGAATATAGCCATTTTCAAGGGTGTCGTTAATGATTTTTGTGTCAACTTTTTTTATCTCGCCAACGAAACCTAAATCCACATCAGACTGCATTTTTTCAGCAATTAACATGCCCCCATCAGCGCCCGACAAACCAATGGCAGAACCTTTGTGACTTCTTAAATGAGCCACCAATTCCTTATTGATTTTTCCTGAAAGCACCATTTTTACAACTTCAATTGTATCTTGGTCAGTATATCGTAATCCACCAATAAATCGACTTTTAATGTTCAATTTTTTGAGCATTTCGCTGATTTCGGGACCTCCACCGTGAACCAAAACTACCTTAATGCCAACTTGTCTTAGCAGAACGATGTCACTCATAACTGCTTGCTTCAAATCCTCATTTGTCATTGCGTTTCCGCCATATTTTACAACAACGATTTTATTTTCGTAAAATTGAATGTGTGGAAGCGCGTCAATTAGTACCTGAGAACGAATATTTGCCTCAATGTTCATTATAAATACCCCTTTTATGAATAAATTAAATATAAATAATAATATTTAACTATAAAATTACTTGAATATATGAAAAATAAAGATTAAATTAAATAACTATTTACTATTTTTAGCATTATCTCGAGTCTTGTTAATCAAACCATAAACATTGACATAATCTTTAATTCCTAAGAAGGAAAATCTATCATTTTTTGTGTTATTAATAGGAGAGTTTTCCATTAAAATTATGCTTTCCATTAAGGAAATAGGCTCGAAAATTAAAGTTCCAGTTTTATCAGTGGTTTTGTTCATAGTAATCTCTTTTATTTCAATTATATTGCGGGTTTGCAGAGATTTTCTGCCTTTAATAAATAACCTTTTATTAGAAACTGCATATTCTTCCTTAAAACCATCGAATTGAACTTTTTCTATGAGAAAAGCCTCTAAAATAGCCAGTGGAAGCGCAATTGCGATGAAAAAATATGAATAATAATGCACAAGTAAAGTCAATGCAAAAATCGATACAATTGGCAGAACAATCATCAATATTTTTGGAATAGGATTAAGGTGTGTTTTCTTTTGTTTTCCAACCCAAACTAATCGCTCACCAGGTGACAAAACTCGGTTAAAATTAAAACTCATGTTCATCATATTGTACAATCCTTTCATTAAAAATTATTTAAATTTACTAAACTAAGAACGATAATCCCCATTAATTTTCACGTAATCATAGGTCAAATCACAACCCCAAGCAGTAGCTTCCTCTGTTCCACTATTTAAGTCAATTTCAATAAAAATTTCTTCTTGTAATAAGATTTTTTTAGCATATTCTTCAGAAAACAAAACTCCTGCTCCATTTTCACAAACTTTAATTTTACCACTAGAAGAAGAAATATACACGTCAACTTTTTCAATGTCAAACCGAGCATCTGTGTAGCCGATTGCACACAAAATTCGCCCCCAATTTGCATCAGCGCCAAACATCGCAGCCTTAAAAAGGCTTGAAGTAATGACGGATTTGGCAATTTTTTCGGCAACAATTTCACTTTTCGCATTAACACAACGGCACTCAATAATTTTTGTAGCGCCTTCGCCGTCACGCGCAAGCATTTTTGTCAAATTCATCATAACAACGTACAAACCAGTCTTGAACTTCTGGAAATTTTCATCAGGCATGGATATTTCCACGCTCTTTGACAACCCAGAAGCCATTAAACTAACCATGTCATTTGTCGAAGTATCACCGTCAACGGACAGTCTGTTATATGTTACATTTGTAACTTCTACTAATGCTTTTTTGAGCATTTTTGACGAAATAGCAACATCTGTGGTGATGAAATTTAGTGTAGTTGCCATATTTGGATGTATCATTCCGCTACCTTTAGCAATACCTCCAATACGAACTAATTTATCACCTATATAAAATTCTAAAGCGATTTCTTTAGAAAAAGTGTCTGTTGTCATTATAGCATTTGCACAATCGTTACTACCTGATTCTGATAAATTTTTAGCTAATTCGTCAATTTTTGATTTGATTGGGTTTATGTCTAAAACTTGCCCAATGACTCCAGTTGAAGCAACAATCACGTCATTTTCCTTGATATTTAGAGCGTTTGCAGCAAGAAAACACATTTCTTTAGCCTTTTCTTCACCGTCCGCATTGCAAGTATTGGCATTTTTTGAGTTAACTATAACAGCGCGAGCCGATGCGTTTCTCAAATTTTTCTTAGTAACAATTATCGGAGCACCTTTTACTTTGTTTTGCGTGTAAACGGCAACAGCAGTACATTTTTTCTCTGCAAAAATCAGTCCTAAATCCTTTTTGTTAGGGTCTTTTCCTAGTCCGCAGTGAATTCCCGAAGCAGTGAACCCTAAAGGAGCACAAACCCCACCGTCAACAATTTTATAACCATCAATGGTTTTGATTTCCATTTTTTTCAGTCCTTTCTAAAATAATTATTAATAAATTAAAATAAATTACAATACTAAACCCCAAAATGTATCATATATTTGTCTGTTCTTATGGCTAAACTTATGAGATCAATTAGCTCCATAATCTCATATTGCTTGTCTTTCGGAGTCTTTTTTTCAACAATTTCAATAAATCTATATAGGGAACTTGGTGGAATTATAGTAACTCCTACCATATTAAAACCTTTAGAAAGTTTGCTAATTTCATCAGAATAACATACCATATTCATGCTCTCAAAGTACCACGCACTCACAACGTCATCTTCAACGGGGATAACATTTTCAGCTACGTCAAGTTGAAATTTGTTGTAAATATGATTTTTGTCAATATTTTTAACTATACCAAAATTATGTAAACAAGGCATTACTCAAGACCCGTCCTTTCGTCAATTCCCATCATTATGTTGAGGCATTGGACAGCCGCTCCCGAAGCACCTTTTCCAAGGTTGTCAAATCTAGCAATAACAAGGGCTTGGTCGCTGTTTCCACATACAAAAATTTGCATCATATTTGTGTCTTTTAATGAGTTCGCATACATTCCGCTGGACTTCAAAATTTCTTCTTCCATAAAAGGCATAACCTTAACAAAATGTTCATTTTTATAGTGATTATTCATAACTTCCCACAGTTTATATGTGTCCATTCTGCGTGTTAAAGTGCGAATAGGAAAAGGCAATGAAACTAACATTCCATTAAAATAATCGTCAACAATAGGCATAAACATTGGGTTATAAGACAATCCGGAAACGTGTTTCATCTCCCTAATATGCTTGTGATTTTGGTCAAGAGCATAAATTTTAGGTGAGGACATTTCCTCAGTTTTTTCAGGACCCTCGTAAGCCGCAATTCCTTTTTTTCCAGCGCCACTGTAACCGCTTACACCAGTGGAAGTGACAGGATAATATTGAGGAACGATGCCACATTTCACTAAAGGATAGCAAATCGCATTGAAACCGCTTGCATAACAACCAGGAACTGCAACACGCTTAGAATTCGCAATGTTTTCTCGATGTTCACGAGATAATTCAGGCAAACCATAAGCCCAATCAGAGTTAGTTCGGTGTGCAGTTGAAGCGTCAATAAAGCGAGTTTTATCGTTTTCGCAGAGTGAAACCGCTTGTATTGCAGCCTCGTCAGGAAGGCACAAAAACGTAAAATCGGAAGCATTTATGAATTTTTTTCGTTCATTCAAGTCTTTGCGTTTGGAATCCTCGATGGTCAAAAGTTCAATATCGTCACGACCTTCAAATCTTTCCAAAATTTTAAGTCCCGTGGTGCCCTCGCCACCGTCAATGAAAACTTTTACTCGGTTATTTGAGCTCATAGTTGTCAATCCTTTCAAAACTGTTAATTAATTAAATGATTTATAAGTTTATTCAACGTCAGAAATGTTTTTTCTGATAAAATCTATTTGTTTTTTTACTGAAGAAGGAGCTGGCCCACCGTCAACATTTCGTTGATTAACGCATGTTTCAAGGCTTATTGCTTGATAAACATCATTTTCAAAAACTTCGCTAATATTTTTATATTCCGACAAAGGTAATGTTTCAAGGTCAGTGTCATTTTCAATACAAATTGCAACTAATTGACCTGTAATTTTGTAGGCATCTCTAAAAGGCATTCCTTTTTTTACAAGATAATCTGCACAATCGGTAGCATTTATAAAGCCTTTTGCAGCAGCATTTCGCATATTTTCTTTGTTAACTTTCATAGTTGCAAGCATAGGCGTAAAGGTTTTTATGCAAAGTTTCACAGTGTCAACAGCGTCAAAAATCGCCTCTTTGTCCTCCTGCATATCCTTATTATAAGCCAATGTAAGCCCTTTCATCATTGTGAGCAAAGTCAGCAAATCGGAGAAAACTCGCCCAGATTTACCACGAATAAGCTCAGTAATATCGGGATTTTTCTTTTGTGGCATAATTGAAGAACCTGTGGCAAAAGCGTCATCAAGCTCGATAAATTTAAACTCGTGTGAGCACCAAAGAATGATTTCTTCGGAAAATCTCGACAAATGCATCATCAAAATTGACAAATCAGAAGCCAATTCTATAGCAAAATCTCTGTCCGAAACTCCGTCAAGAGAATTCTGTGTAATCCCTGCAAAACCAAGCATTTCAGCGGTTTGCGTACGGTTAATTTGATAAGTTGTAGTAGCCAAAGCCCCACTTCCAAGAGGGGAATAATTCATTCGGAAAAAGCAGTCCAAAAGCCTGTCAATATCACGCAAAAACATATTTCCATAAGCCATTAAATGGTGGGCAAGTGTTATAGGTTGCGCCCTTTGCAAGTGAGTGTAACCAGGCATAATTGTTTCAACATTTTCATCAGCAATGTTACATAAAGTTTCCAATAGTTCTTTTAATTGGTTAGAAATTTCAACAATTTCATCTTTTAGATACATTTTAAGATCAAGAGCAACTTGGTCATTTCGACTTCGACCTGTGTGAAGTCTTTTTCCAGCATCGCCAATTCGCTGTGTTAAAACGCTTTCAACGAACATATGAATGTCCTCGGCGGTAGGGTCAAAGTCCAATTTTCCAGTTTGAATATCGGACAAAATTCCTTCAAGACCGTTTATTATAGCGGTTTTATCCTCGCTTGAAATTATATTGCAATCGCAAAGCATCGTCGCATGTGCAATGCTTCCGCGTATGTCTTGTTCGTACATTCTCGCGTCAAATCTTATGGACGAATTAAAATCGTTCACACGAGAGTCCACTTGTTTAGAAAATCGTCCAGCCCACATTACAGCCATAATAGCCTCCTATTTATTGTTAAAATTAATTAGTTATTAACAAAAAGTTAATATTATTCTTGAGTTCGACCACAGTGTGGACAATATGAAAAGTCAGATGTATATGTCTTTTTGCAGTTGTAACATTCAATGGTTTTAGTAAAAATACTACTACCGCCAGTTTTGTATTGCATAGACATAATTCTCTCTTGATTTTCGATGATTATTGAAAGTGCGAAAAAAATTACTGAAGGGATAATTCCATAAATCAATGTCGTAAAAAATCCTAAAACGTATCCAGTGCCTATACCTAGTATGATCGAAGCGATAATGATTGCTATACCAACAAATGTTAAAAAATGCTTCATTTATAATCCTCTTTTTAATTTATAATTTTTTAAGGCAATTCCTTGCCACATTTATTGCAAAATCTAAACTCAGCAAGCAATTTTTCACCACAGTAAGGGCAAAAATTATTGTTGCTTTGTGCTAGATTTGTATTTTCAAATTTAGTAGGTTTGCCGAATTTTTCTTGTAAAGGGTCAATTTCCTCACCCGCGTCAGTAATATCCAAAATTGAGTATCGATTTTTTGAAGTAGCATTTTTAAAGTGATAAACTGCTTGAACTATAGCAAAAATAATAAAGATAATTCCGAAAATTGCCATAAATCCAAAACCGCTATTAAGAGTAAAAAGTGTCCAGAATACTCCAAAAAGTGCAACAAAAATTGAGCCAATTCCGCTCATTTTCGAGGGACCTCTACCTGGTTTTATACTTTTCATAAACTCCTCCAAAAATAAACATTTGCTATGAAAAAAATCTAAGGGGCGAACATTGTAGTTCGCCCTTTAAATTAATAAAATTTTAATAAATTAGCACAAAAAGTTACATATGCACACCAAAATATAACAAAATAGTTATATTTTGACAAATTGTGTAACTATTTGCCACTTCTTCTTTGGTCAAGTCTTGCCTTAACTTGAAGTGGAAGTCCAAATAGATTGATAAATCCTTCCGCATCAGCTTGGTTGTAAACGTTGTCCTCGTCGAAAGTTGCAACTTCTTCATCAAACAATGTGTAAGGTGAAGTAACGCCAGCATTAATAATGTTACCTTTGTAAAGTTTAAGCTTTACTTCGCCAGTAACAGTCTTTTGAGTTTCCTCAACAAAAGCATCAAGAGCCTCTCTTAAAGGAGTGTACCATTGTCCATTATATACTAAATCAGCATATTTTTGAGCAATAATATATTTATAATGTTGAGTTTCTTTGTCAAGACAGATAGTTTCAAGAACTTCATGTGCGTGGTACAAAATGCTTCCACCAGGAGTTTCATAAACACCACGAGATTTCATTCCAACAAGTCTATTTTCAACTAAATCAACAAGTCCAATACCATTAGCACCGCCAATTTCGTTCAATTTAGTTAAAAGTTCAACTCCGCCCATAGCAACTCCGTCAAGCTTGATAGGGTTACCATTTTCAAAGGAAATTGTCACATAAGTTGGCTTGTCAGGCGCTTGTTCAGGGGAAACACCCATTTCAAGGAAGCCTTCTTTATTATATTGTGGCTCATTTGCAGGATCTTCAAGGTCAAGACCTTCGTGTGATAAATGCCACAAGTTTTTATCTTTAGAATAGTTAGTTTCGCGGTTAATTTTTAGCGGAATATTGCGTTCTTCTGCGTAGTTAATCGCTTCATCACGGCTCTTAATATCCCAAATTCTCCAAGGAGCAATGATGTGCATATCAGGTGCAAAAGCTTTAATTGTAAGCTCAAAACGCACTTGGTCGTTACCTTTACCAGTACAACCGTGACAAATTGCATCAGCACCTTCTTTTAGTGCAATTTCAACAATTCTTTTAGCAATAATAGGACGTGCAAATGACGTTCCTAACAAATATTTATTTTCATAAACAGCGCCAGCTTTCATAGTAGGGAAAACAAATTCTTCAACAAATTCTTTGTTCAAATCCTCAATATAAAGCTTAGAAGCGCCTGTTTTCAGTGCTTTTTCTTCAAGTCCGTCAAGTTCAGTTCCTTGTCCAACGTCCCCTGAAACGCATACAACTTCACAATTGTTATAATTTTCTTTTAACCAAGAAATAATGATAGATGTGTCAAGTCCCCCTGAATAAGCAAGGACAACTTTTTTGATTTCTTTTGCCATTAAATTCAAATCCTTTCTCGTTGTTTAGCGGAAAATTCCACTAAAAATAAACTTCAATACGTTAATAATTGAATATTCTTTAATTATACACAATTTTTCTAATTTGTCAAGAGGTAAATGCATAATTATTCAAAATATTCACATTTTATGCATTTTTGATGTATATTTATACAATTTATGCATATTTTTAAGGGTGAGGTTTGTTTTCACGATATGCGTTCATAATATCCTTGAAAACTTCGCCCGAAGCTGGCGGTGTGTAAGTGATAGCGTTTGCACCTGCTTCAATGGTTTCCAAAATGCTTTCATCGGTTGGTCCTCCCGTTGCAATTATAGGAAAATCTGGGAATTCCTCACGAATTTTCTTTACGATAGACGGAGTTTTTGACGCTGCTGAAACATTGAAAATTGTAGCTCCAGCCTTTATTCTTGCTGCAAAATCCACTTGCTCATTGACAACTGTTACAACAACAGGAATGTCGATTGCCTCGGACACAGATTTTACTACTTCGTTTGAAGTGGGCGCGTTGACAACAACACCCATTGCCCCTTGAAATTCAGCGTGGAGAGCAAGGTTGTAAACCCGAACGCCTTGAGTTAGACCGCCACCAACTCCTGCAAAAACAGGAATATCAGCCGCCAACATCAAAGCTTGAGTTATGACAGGTTGGGGAGTAAAAGGGTAAACAGCGATTACAGCATCTGCGTTAATATTTTTAATTATTGCAACGTCGGTGGAAAACACAAGGGACTTAATTCTCTTTCCAAAAATGTCAATTCCGCTGCATTTTTCGATAACGCTGGGAATTCTAAGGGCAAATTTTCTCAAAGTTCCGCTAACTTGCGGAGGTGTTTGACTATTCATATTAATGCCATACGACCTAACATTGCCACAACTGGAGTTGTATAAAAGCAATTGTACTAGGACGCAACCTTTCTATATAAATGTAAGAAGATAACTATGTTAATTATAATAACATAAAAAACTGCAAAAAACAATAAATTTTATAGATTTAATTATAATTTAACATTTTTTCTTCAATAAGTTAATGTGGGAGTAAAATATTGTTTAAAGACAAAATAAAGTTTGAAAAAATAAATAATTGCGAAAATATAAAAAAAATTCGGTAAAAATATTGTAATGTATAAAAAATTGTAGTATAATGAAGTAAATAATGAATACGGAAGGAATAGTAATGAGAGAAAAAAGTAGCATTATAAACGTAATTTCAAATGTGATTTCAATAATTTTACTCATAGCGATTTTGGCGGTCCTTGTGGGTGCTTATCTGTTTAAGGATAGTAATAGTGCACCTTCTTTTTTTGGGTACAATATATATATTATGAACGGTACTGCAATGGAGCCTTATGTCCTTGACGACTCCGCTGTTTTCGTGAAAACTGGGGAAATTTCTGAAAATCCAATAAATAAAGTTTTACTTTGTAACGTTGTTGACGGCGATTTGACAACAGTTTTAGGAGTTCATAGTGTTGAAATAGCGGAAGATAATTCAAAGACTTACATAATGAGAAGTTATTCGGGAAATCAGCGACTTATTGCAGTTCCTGAGGAAAAAATAATCGGTGAAGCTGTTTTTACAAGCCAATCTTTAGGGGATTTCATAATTTTTGCAACTTCCCAAGTTGGTGTAATCCTTTTTGTAGTTATACCAGGAATAGTTTTGTTAATTATTCAACTTATTAAAATTTTGCGAAAAATTCATAACGACGAGGAAGAAGATGAATTTACTCTAAACACTACTAAACCAAGTGTTAATGCGGTTTCAAGACCTGTTACAAACGCAAATGTTTCTAGCAATTTTGGTAAAAATAATGCTGTGAAACCTGTGAATTCTTCTGTTGTAAATGGAGAAAATAAAGCTCCACTTTATCGCAAAGATGAGTTTGTGAAAAGACCTTCCACAGAAATTCCTGTTCAAAATAAACAAATTCCAAGTCTTAAGAGTGATCAACAAGCTTTACAAAACAAAGTTATACCGTTAGTTGAAAGAGAAAAAGCTAAAGATAAAACTATTGAATTTCAACAAGTTAAAGAGGTTAATTCTGTAAATAATGACGAGCTTGAATTTGTGCAACAAGTCCCAATTCCAGTAAAAATTACTGTTGATGAACGTGGAGTTGCGACTTATCAAAAGGAAAAAGAGCCGACTGCAAGTTCGGAGGAATTGAACAAACATTTAGTTAAAAACAGTGCAACTTCAACAAATTCAGCTCTTTTATCAAGTGGACAAACTGCTGTATTAAACATAAATGTTAATATATCAAACGAAAGTTCTAGCAATCAAAAACCTAAAGAGTTTCAGTTCAAAGCTAGTAAAGATGACATAAAACAAGTAAAAAATCCACCATTACAAGCTTCTGCTCAAAACAAAAAAATTGACGCAAAAACAGCACTTCCACCAGTGAAACGGCCTCAACAAAGACCTCCAGCAAAACAGGGGCAAAGACCTAGCAATAGTGGTGCTAGGAAGAAAAATAATCAGCAAATTGAGGAGTTAATGGCTCTTCTTAACAAAAATCAAAAAAAAAGCTAGTCTATAAGCAGGAAAGGAATTGAATTTTTTATGAACACGGAAAATATTTTAACTTATATCCCATTGTCAGAGGTTGGACAAATGCTTGACTCTTATGCAAAAGCTACCGGAATGGCACTTTGGCTAACTGACCCAAAAGGTGCAATTGTTTTGGAAGTATACAATGCATCGGGTTTGTCACTTTTGTTGCGAAAAGGTTCTGATATTGTGGCGAGAACTATGGAAAGTTACCAAAACGATGTCTCCAAAAAAGCTATAACTTCTAAAAAATATGCAACTGTCACTTGTGGAAATTCCGTGGTAAAAGTTGCAGTTCCAATCGTTGTTGACGGAGCATGCGTTGCGTTAATCGTCGGCGGAGATGTTTTTGGAAAAGAAATATCCTCTGCACAGCTCGAACAAGACTGTGCTAACCTTGCTTTAGACAAAAATGCTTATGTTGCTGCTGCAAAAAATGTTGAAATTGTAACTACTGAAAAAGTTGATAATTTCTGTGAAATGATGCAAGTTTCAATGAGCACCTTTTTCTCAATGGTTAAGGAAAAAAATCGTGAATTCACTACTAATTACAATGGAAATAGCAATGAAATAATTGCAAATCACATTATTGATATTAACAAAAAATTGGAGCAAAATGTTGTTAAATCTCACGAAATTTTCGAAAATGTAGAAAAAGTTTACCAATTAATTGCAGAAACAACTGGTCAAATTGACGAAGCAAAAGATAATGTTCAATCTATCCAAAATGTTGCTATGAACACAAGAATTTTAGGATTTAATGCTTCAATCGAGGCTTCTCACGCTAAAGAAAGCGGACGTGGTTTTGGTGTAATTGCACAAGAAGTTAGAAGTCTAGCTGATGTTTCAAAGGCGTCTGTTGACACTATTGAGTCAAGAATTACAAGCATCGACGAGAATTCAACTCAAATTCAAAAATTATTAAACGCAACAACAAGCACTTTCCGCGGATTTAATCAAAGTAGCGTAGAAATTTCAGATTTATTCAAGGAAATTGTAGATTTAGTACAATAATTAGACTTTAAAGGAGCGATAATTGTTGCAAATGCGACTTTATTGCTCCTTATTTTATTAGAATTGAGTGATGATATGTTCGAAGCGAGAGAGTTTGAAATTTATGACATACACAATCATATTTTTCCATTAAAAGTAGCTGAAAAAGCCGCAAAAGCCATAGGTGAATTTTACGAAACTGATATGTTTCACGTTGGAAGTAGCGAAGTTTTGTTGAAAAGTGCCAAAGAGGTTTTAGTGAAAAAAATGCTTGTTTGTACAGCGGCAACTGTTCCTGAGCAAACTGAATCAATCAACGATTTTATCGGTTTAGAGTGTGAAAAACACGAAGAATTTGTTGGTTTTGGGACCCTACACCCAGACAACGATAATATTGAAGAAATTGTTGATGGATTGGTTGAAAAAGGGTTTAAAGGGATAAAATTACACTCTGACTTCCAAAAATTCAATATTGATGATGAAAAAGCTGATAGAATTTACAGCTATGTTGAGGGGAAATTGCCGATTTTATTTCATATGGGAGATGACAGGCATGACTATTCTCGGCCATATCGCCTGAAAAACGTGTTGACAAAATATCCAAATTTGTCTGCAATTGCAGCTCATTTTGGTGGATATTGCCGATGGGAAGAGTCGGTTGAATGTCTAATGGACTTCGATAATATCATCTTTGACACCTCAAGCACGTTGGGTTTTAAGGGTGTCGACTACGTGAAAGACCTTATTAAAAAATTTGATATTAACAAACTAGCTTTTGGGACAGATTTCCCTATGTGGAATCATAAAACTGAGGTAGATATGGTGTTAAAACTTGGTTTGAGTTTTAATGATTATGAGAAAATATTTAAAAAAAATTTTGTTAGATTTTTCAATTTATAGATAAAAAAATGGCGAATGAAAGACATTTGATGTTATTTCATTCGCCACTTTTGTGTAATATTAATATTTTTATAACAGCAATTTAGTTAATCTGACAATGAGTTTAGAATTTCAAAGCTTTCGGAATTATCTAAAGTTGAAACGTTTTTTAGGCTACGTTGAATTTGCCGAGTGCGAGTTCCGACAAGTTTTTCAAGTTCGTCATTTGCTTGTTTCAAGCGGTTTTGTGTAGAATTTATAGCAATTTCGAACTTGTCAAATTCGGTTTTTACAGCGGAAAGAACCTTCCAAACCTCGCCACTTCTTTTTTGGATTGCAAAGGCGCGAAATCCCATTTGAAGTGAGTTCAAAAGTGCTGCCATCGTGCTCGGTCCAGCCAAATTTATGTGATATTGATTTTGCAAAATTTCAACCATTCCACGGTTGACAGCCTCGGCGTAAAGCCCCTCAAAAGGGAGGAACATTATGGCAAAATCCGTTGTATAAGGCGAGTTTATGTACTTATCACGAATCATTTTTGCTTCAGACTTTAAGGTAGAAATTAAGTTTTTTGCGGCAAGTTCTACTTGAGTTTTGTCGCCTAAATCATAAGCATCTTGCAAATTTCTATAGCTGTCACCAGGGAATTTTGAGTCAATTGGTAAGTATACAAATTCACCATTTTCGGTAGGAATTTTTACTGCAAATTCAACAAAATTTTTGCTATTTGGAATGGTTGCAATATTTGTTTCATATTGCTCTGGTGACAAAATTTCTTGTAAAATAGCTGATAATTGAATTTCTCCTAAAATTCCTCGTGATTTGACATTAGTTAAAACTTTTTTCAAATCACCAACACCGTTAGCAAGGTTTTGCATCTCTCCAAGGCCTTTGTAAACTTGTTCCAAACGTTCATTTACAAGTTGAAAAGACTCATTCATTCGCTTATTTAAAGTTTCCTGCAACTTTTCATCTACAACTTTTTTCATCTCATCAAGTTTCAAATTATTGTCATTTTGCAAGGAAGTCAACTGCTTTTCAAGAGTGTTTCTTATATTATTTAAATTCTCGGAAGTTTGCATTGAAAAGCCCTGAAACCGTCGTTCTGACAAGGATAATTGCTCATTTAAGGATTGAGAAAGTGAAGAAAACTTATAGGAATTATTCTTGTCAAAAGTGGAAATTTGCTGTGTAAGTCCATCTCCAACCTGTCGCTGTAACTTGTAAGAATTCTCGGAAAAAATAGAAAGTTTCTCTGTGAGTTGCCTTTCTAAATTTTCGTTCCTAAGAGTTTCATAATTCAGCTTTTCTTGAAGCAAATCCAGCTTTTCTGCTATCTTGCTGTCATTATTTTTTTTAAGCAATATTAACAGAATAACTATCATTATTATAGTTAATATAACCAAAAATGTTAATACTATATAGTCCATATTTTATCCTTTCAAAATTCAATTTCTAAGTTTATTATACATTCTTTCACAGGAAAAGTAAATATAAATAGTAAATTGTCGCAAAATAATATTAATTAATATACAAAATTCATAAAAGTTAAGAAAAATGTTGCAATTTTATAATAAGTATGGTATAATTTTATCGCGAAATTTTATATTTGAACGGAAATTTGAGTTTGTTTTGTGGAATAAACCACTTTGAAAGGAAAATTATTTTGAAAAAAGATTTAATTATTATTGGTGCTGGGCCGGCTGGGATTTTTACTGCTCTTGAACTGATTAAACAGGGGAAAAAGAGCGATATTATGATAGTTGAAAAGGGTAAGGCAATTGAAAAAAGGTTTTGTCCTAAAAATAAAACAAAAAAATGTGTGAACTGTGACCCTTGTGCTATTACAACTGGATTTTCCGGTGCTGGAGCATTTTCTGACGGTAAATTATCCTTAAGTTATGAGGTTGGAGGGGATTTACCAGAGTTGATTGGCGAAGATTTTGCACAGGAAATCATTGATTATACTGACAAAATTTATTTAGAATTTGGTGCTGACGAAAAAATCGAAGGTGCTACTGAAAATGATGAAATTAAGGAAATACGGCGCCGAGCAATTGACGCTGGATTAAAGTTAGTCGATTGTCCAATTCGTCACTTAGGGACTGAAAAAGCGCAAGAAATTTATGCATCTATACAAAAATATCTCATTGAAAATGGAGTTGAAATTTTATTCAATACAAATTGTGTTGACTTAATAATCGAAAATGAAGTCTGTCAGGGTGTGATAATTGGCGATAATGACCAACAAAAATCTGTTTTTGCTGACAAAATTGTTGTAGCAACAGGGCGTAGAGGAGCAAGCTGGTTAGAAAAAGTATGTTCTGAACACGGAATTTCACACCAACCAGGAACTGTTGACATCGGTGTTCGTGTCGAGGTTCGAAACGAAATTATGGAGAAGGTGAATGACGTTTTGTACGAGTCAAAACTCATCGGTTATCCTAAGCCATTTAAGAATAAAGTGCGTACTTTTTGCCAAAATCCAGGTGGTTTTGTAAGTCAGGAAAACTACGATAACAACCTTGCTGTGGTGAACGGGCACTCTTATAAAGAGCGAAAGAGCCATAATACCAACCTTGCGATTTTGTGCTCCCACAACTTTTCCGAGCCCTTTAATCAGCCAATTGAGTACGCGCAAAAAATCGGTGAGCTAACAAATATGCTTGGTGCTGGGCACATTTTGGTGCAACGTTTTGGCGACATTTTGGACGGAAAAAGAACTTGGGAAAAGGAACTTTCACGCTCAAATATTAAGCCAACTTTAGTGGATGCAGTGGCTGGGGACATCACTTCGGCAATGCCATATCGTGCAATGATTAACATAATTAACTTTATACATGCAGTGGACAAAGTAGTTCCAGGTTTTGCTTCAGTGGAAACTTTGCTTTACTCACCCGAATTGAAATTTTATAGTAATCGAGTAAAAATTGACAAAAAACTATCTACAAATATAGCTAATTTGCACTGCTTAGGGGACTCAAGTGGGTGGACGAGAGGGCTAATGATGGCGTCTGCTATGGGCGTGATTATGGCAAGAGAGCTAAATTTTGACAAAAAATAAATAAATTTCAATTAACACTTTACTTATGTAAAATTATGTGTTATAATATAAGGGCGAGTTTATTCGCGTAAAACTGGACTTTTGAAAGGGTTGAAAGATATGGTTAAAGCTGTTGTTGGCGCTAACTGGGGCGACGAAGGGAAAGGTAAAGTTACCGACCTTTTGGCAGGTGAATGTGACGTTGTTGTAAGGTTCCAAGGTGGTGCAAACGCTGGCCACACTATTATAAATGAGTATGGAAAATTCGCATTGCATCTACTTCCATCAGGGGTTTTCCGTCAAAATGTTAAAAATATTATTGGTCAAGGGGTTGCTTTTGACATTGAAAAATTCTTCATCGAATTGGATTCAATTGTTACAAGAGATGTGCCTACGCCTGATATTATGGTGTCTGATAGAGCGCAAGTTTTGATGCCTTATCACATTTTATTCGATGAATTAGAAGAAAAACGTCTTGGAAAAAACAGTTTTGGTTCAACAAAGTCGGGGATTGCTCCATTTTATTCTGACAAATACTTAAAAATCGGTATTCAAGTTGGAGAACTTTTCTTTGATGACGTGTTAAAAGATAGACTTGAAAAAGTTATTTCTATGAAAAATAGACAAATCGCTATGACATATGAAAGCGATATTCAATATAATGTACAAGAAGTTTTTGATAAAGTTGTTGCTTATCGTGAAAGATTGAAACCTTTTGTTGGAAATGTAACAGTTTACATTCACAATGCAATTAAAGAGGGGAAAAACATCTTGCTTGAGGGTCAACTTGGCTCATTAAAAGACACTGACAACGGGATTTATCCTTATGTTACTTCGTCTTCACCTCTTGCTGGCTTTGCGACTGTTGGCGCGGGCGTTCCTCCACACAAAATTGAGCAAATTATCGTTATCGCAAAAGCATATTCCTCAGCGGTTGGTGCTGGAGCTTTTGTAAGCGAAATTTTTGGCGATGAAGCTGATCAGTTGAGAAAATTAGGCGGTGACTGCGGTGAATACGGAGCTACAACTGGTAGACCACGCCGAATGGGCTGGTTTGACGTTGTTGCAACTAAATATGGTTGCATGATGCAAGGTTGTACAGATGTTGTGTTATCTTTGGTTGACGTTTTGGGATATTTAGACAAAATTCCAGTATGTGTAGGCTATGAAATTGACGGAACTGTCACTGATGAGTTCCCAATTACTCCACTTTTGGATAGGGCAAAACCTGTTGTTGAGGAGTTAGATGGCTGGAAATGCGACATTCAAGATGTTACTAAGTATGAAGATTTACCTGAAAACGCTAAGAAATACGTAGAATTCATTGAAGAAAAAATCGGTTATCCAATTACATTTGTTTCTAATGGACCAAAGAGAGAGAATTTTATTGTCCGTGAAAGCAAATTAAAAGTGTAGAATAAATTAAATATTAGATATATAAAGCTGATGAAATTAACTTTTCATCAGCTTTTTCTTTTATAAAACATTTGCATTTAACTAGTTTTATTATACAAAAAATGAAATCATCATTGTACAAATTGTCAATTGTTCAATTTTAAGATTTGTAGTATAATAAGAAAAATGTAAGCGGTTACATTTTGTGTTAAAGTTGGATAAGAGGTGTCAAGTGGGCACGAATTTTGCCACCTTAAAAACTGTTGTGGAAAAACTGCCCAAAACTTGCAGAAAGGAATGGTTATAAAAATGAATATTTATGATATAGCAAAAATTGCAAATGTGTCTACTGCCACAGTTTCTAGGGTAGTAAATAATAACCCAAAAGTAAGCGAAAAAACTCGTGTAAAAATTGAAAAAGTAATTTCGGAAGTTGGTTATTCACCAAATATTTACGCAAGGGGTCTTGGTAACGGAAGTGTACGCACAATCGGCATTATGTGCCCTAATATAGCTGACACATTCTCAGCAAAAGCAATTGAGATACTAGAAAAATCCTTTTCAGAAATTGACTATCACACAGTTTTATGTTGTAGTGGTTTTGAGCAAAAAGACAAGGAAAAAAAGTTGGAATTTTTATTCAGAAGGAAAGTTGATGCAATAATTTTAGTTGGTTCATGTTACTCGGAAACAGAAGAAAATATCCGTGCAACCGCTTACATTAAGAAAATTGCAGAAAAAGTTCCAGTGTTTTTAATTAACGGAAATATTGAACACAGGAATATTTTTTCTACTTATGCTGACGATTATCAAGGAAGTTATGACGCTGTTACTGGACTTATTGAAAGTGGAAAAACTAGAATTTTGTTTCTTAATAATTACGTTACAAGTAGTTCGAAACAAAAAATGCTAGGTTATGAAAAAGCGCTTAAAGATAAGGGTTTACCTATAATTGGTGAGTTGAAATATGTTTTAAATGATGGAATTTACAACGTCCGCGATATACTTTTAGCTCATAAAAATTTGGAGTTTGATGGGTGCTTTTGTTGTAATGATAGGCTTGCGGTTGGTGTGCTAAAATATGCAAATGCTAAGGGAATTTCAGTACCGGATGAGCTTAGTATTGTGGGTTATAACAACTCTCATATGTCGATTTGTACAACTCCTGAATTAACTTCTGTAAACAATAATGTAATAGAACTTGCAAATGTTACATCAGAGAAAGTAATTGCTTATCTGACAGGAAAAACTGTAAAAAACGGGGAAATGATTAAGTGTACAATTGAAAAAAGATGCACTACTTTGTTTTAGAATTTATAGAATTATATTAAATAATGCAAGCGGTTGCACAAAAATATATGAAAATAATTAAATTGAAATGAGAGGGAATATTTTATGTCAAATTTAATCAGGAACGAGTATCTTTTGGACAAACAAACGTGGTACATGAAGCAAATGAACCCAGGGCAAGGGGTTGAACAGGGGCTTTTTGATATACCTCCAGAGCGTGATATAGCCTTTAGTGGCTGGCACTATGCCACAATTCCAGGTGATGTTTATTCAGATTTGCAACGTTCGGGAGTGATCGAGGACCCGTACAAAGGGCGAAACATTGCGAAACAAGCTTGGGTGCAGTACTATGAATGGTGGTATATTTGTCGCTTTAATGTGCCAAAAAATTATTCAGAAAAGGACTTGCAGTTAGTCCTTGAGGGAGTGGATTATTCTTGCGAAATTTGGTTAAATGGGCATCATTTAGGCCGTCACGAAGGTATGTTTACGCCAATAAAATTCGATATTACGGGGCTTGTGAGAACTTATTTAGCGGAAGATGACAGCAGTGAATGTTGTAACCACTTGACTATAAAACTTGACCCTCCGCCACAAACTTTGCACAACATTGCGGGGCTTCACCACACGTTTTCAGGCGATTATCTTCCTGGATTTATCCCTGTTGGAATTTGGAGAAGTGTGAAAATCATAGCTTCTGAAAATGCGAGAATTGACGATTTATATTTAAGTCCGAAACTTACCGAAACTGGTGCAATTCTTGATGTTTCAGCAGTTTTAGAACTTAAACGTGGTGGAAGTTCTGACTACACTGTTGAAGTTGCGATTACTGATAAAGATACAAATATTGTACATTCTATAACAAAAAAATATTACCCAGGAAGCAACGATGTTGATTTTAAAATTGATGTTGAAAACGCAAAATTGTGGTGGCCTTGGGATATGGGAGAGCAAAATTTGTATTTTGCCACAATGTCTGTGAAAGACGGTGAAACTGTCCTTGATACAAAGACAGTTCGCTTTGGAATTCGTGAAGTTTCAATGAAATTTAACCCTGATTTCACCGAAGACGAGGCAGAAAATCCTTGGACATTCGTTATAAATGGCAAAGAAACTTTTTTGCGTTCGGGGTGCTGGGGAGGGCCACCGTCTTTCTTATATGGCAGAAATTCTCGTAAAAAATACGAACATTTCTTGAACTTAGCGAAAGAAGGAAACTTCAACAATCTACGAATTTTTGGCTGGCACCCGCCTGAAGTAGAGGATTTTTATGAAATCTGCGACGAGCTTGGCATTACAACTTGGACGAACTTTCCTCTTTCTTCACAAGTGTTGCGTGATGACCCGCCTTATGTGAATGCGGTGCTTCATTCCTGTGGCGAAATTGTCAGAGAACGTAGAAATCACCCTTGTAATATTTTTTGGATGGGGGGAGAAGAAGTGTTCTTCAGTGAAGCACAAGTTCGCAGTCACAACAAGCGTTTAATGAAGGAAATAGGCTTGTATATCAAGCGTTATACCGACATTCCTTACGCAGATGCGAGTATGATGAGTTCTCCTCCGGCTGTAAAACTCGGCTACAAAACTAAGGAATGTTTGCACCTAAACGGGCATTATTATGCCGCTGGACGGACTTTAATGGAGGATTATTTCCCTAAATTTGACTGTACAATTGTGCCCGAACTGTGCGGAGCCTCAGCGCCTTGCGTTGAAAGTTTGAAAAAATTTATCCCAGAAGACGAATTATGGCCAATTGGTCCTTCTTGGGGATATTTGATGGCAAATCTTGACATTTTAAAAGCATTAAACGTGGAAGTTTTTGGTGATGAGCAATATGATAGTCTTGAAAATTTTGTTAATGCTACACAAATCACACAGGGTGAAGTATACAAATTTGCTATAGAAACTTTGCGTAGAAAAAAACCTCACATGAGCGGAGTTGCACTTTGTCACTTTATCACAAACCGACCTCTAATTAAATGGGAAATCATTGATTATTATGGCGTTCCAAAGAAGTCATTTGAGTATGTAAAAAAGGCATTTTCGCCCATAGTTCCGTCATTACAGTACGAAAAAAGGCGTTATATGCCAAATGAAAACTTTACTGCAAAATTTTGGATTTTTAACGATTATTACAAAGAATATTCTGACGTTACAGCAAAAATTGTGTTCAAATATCCTAATGGAGAAGTTGAAGAAATTGTTAAATCAATTGATTTTATAGGTGAAAACATATCAACTGAATATTTTAAGGTTAATTCGGTTGTCAAAGGGGAAAAATACGAGAAATTTACGATAGATTTGACCCTTGAAATGGACGGTGAAGTCATAGCAGCGAACGATTATTTGCTTTTAATTGATGACCAAGATGAAGCGAGGGCACGAGGGGAGAATTACTACAATATTCATCGTGAAAAGACTTTGAAATACGGGAAAATTTTGTATCGCGATTTCCCAGAAGTAATGGAACTCGACTAGCAATGTGACGCTGCACTGTTGTTATGCACGCATTTTCATTTATTAAAAAGTCCATAAAAAAGATGTCATTCGCTTATTTGCAGATGACATCTTTTTCAGTGGCTGATTTTATTAGAATAAAGTGATATCGAACCTAAAGTCTTCAAATCACTTACCGACAAAAAAGAAAAAAACATATCTCTCGTAAACTTTGAGATATGTTTTTTTTATTGGCGGAGAAAGAGGGATTCGAACACTAATTTTTAATATTTTCACGTATATTTTATAAATTTAATAAAGTATCAAACACCTATCATTAAAGAGTTTTATGCTTTATTGTATTTTACAAATTTTCTTTAAATAGTAAAAACGAGGTGCAAAGTGAGGTATTTTTTTAATTAATTAATGCTTTGAAAGTGTCGTTAATCATCATCGAAGTTTCAGCTAAATCATTTCCAAAATCGTGAGAATAAACTCCGTAAGTATCCATATTTTTACTATGTCCAACCATTGATTTTATCTTTCCTTCTGGTAGTGCTTTTATTATCGATACAAAAGTGTGCCTTAATTCATACATAGAAATAGGAGTGATATTATTAGATATACAGTATTTTTTCCAACGCTGTAATAATAACTGCTGACTTAAAAAAGCACCTTTATTAGTAAATAGGTATTCCGAATTAATTTTATTATCGTAACAATATTTTTTTAATAAATTTAATATTTCTATTTGAAATTCGTTTAACTGAAAAATTCGATTAGCGTTTTCATTCTTACCGTCAGTTATTTCACTGTAATTATTAATTCCTCTTTTGATAATTAATCTATTATTGTTGTCTATATCATTCCACTGTAATCCAAGTAATTCGCTCGGTCTTAGTCCAGTTAAAACTGCAAATCGAAAGGCATATACTAAAGGCTCAAAAATGTTTTTTTCTTTAACTATCCTACTGTCGACACTCATTAATATATTAATTTCATCAGGAGTTAATATTGTTTTCTTAGAAGCTTTAGCTGTCTTAGGTATAGGTAATTCTTCAAATCTATGGGTGCATAAGTTTGATTTCCTACAATACTTCAAAAAATTAGCTAAACAAGCACGAATATTTATAAGCATTTTTTTTGATAAACCTTTTTTAAAGCATTTATTAATTATTGATTGAAAATGTTGTTCGGTCAAATTATCAATTTTAATGTTACCGATTTCAGGGTTTATATGATTTTTAAAATATCCTTTGTATTGTAACCAATGGCTTTTTCCTGTACTTTCTTGCAATTGCTCAATGTACATCTCGGATATTTCAAATATTTTTTTATTACTGTCGATAATATTATCATCAAGCCAAGCATCAGCTTTTCTATTTGCTTCACGCTGTCCGTTTCTGCCAGCGATACTTGAATAAAAGCTTTTCCTCACTCCATCTTTTTGTACTAAAATTCTCCATCTTCCTCTAAATTCTTGCCAAGTAGCTGAATTTGTTCTTTTCATTATTAACCAACCTTTCTTTTTCTCACTTTAAAGCATTAAATTTATTGTAGTTAAACTATATCATATAAATTTTAATTATAGAAATGTGCAAATTCTTACTTTTCCCTTTTGAAAAGTTCAAAAACTTGCTCGGTTGGAATACTATACTCTACAACCATTTTTTCAATATCCTCCATTGTCCATGGAAATTTTGATTGCATCCTCAT
>CAYJLB010000005.1:47500-69555 GCA_964370845.1 uncultured Oscillospiraceae bacterium | reverse complement strand
CCCCGCTGTTACTCCCGCACTTAACAAAGTAAAAAAGGATAGTTTTGTTTCTGCGAGGTCGAATTTCGTTATAGGGGCGACCTGTGGTCGTCCGTTACTGCCACGAGGTCGAATTTTGTTGTAGGGCAAGGGCTCTGCTCTTGCCGAAACTGCAATAAAACGGTTTGTCTAGGACGCTGTCCCCTACATTTTTATATAATTAACCAAAATTTTCTAATTGCGACAGCCCCTTTACGGTCGTTTTATCATGTAACAAGTAGGGGAGGGGCTCTGCTCCTCCCGAAACAAATTTTTTTATAATAACAAGCAAATAAATTAAAATTTATAAATAAAGCGATTTTTTAAAATAAAAATATTGAAAGAAAGGAAAAAATGTGATATACTGGAAATAAAAAATAAATTTATGGTAAAAATAATAATCACTATCTACCATTAATAAAAGAGGGAGAATTTATAATGCCAATTAGAATTCCTGACAATTTACCCGCATATAAAACCTTAATTGATGAAAATGTGTCGATAATTTCAAACGATAGAGCGGTTCATCAAGATATACGTCCCCTTAAAATTGCAATTTTAAACCTAATGCCGAAAAAAATTGAAACGGAAACCCAACTGCTAAGACTTCTCAGTAATACCCCGCTTCAAGTTGATATTGAACTTGTGCAAACCACTTCATATATCCCGAAAAACACGTCGGCGGAACATATGCTTTCCTTTTATAAAAACTTTGAAGATATAAAAAATAATCGTTATGACGGATTGATTATAACTGGCGCTCCTGTTGAACAAATCGAGTTTGAGGACGTGGATTATTGGCAAGAACTTTGCGAAATTTTTAAATGGTCAAGGACAAATGTTTACTCAACAATGCACATTTGTTGGGGCGCGCAAGCAGGGCTTTATTATCACTATGGAGTTAAAAAATATCCTCTTGAAAATAAAATGTTTGGAATTTTCCCACATGAGGTTACAACTCCAAACCACCCACTTTTAAAAGGCTTTAATGACTGCTTTTTAGTGCCTCAATCAAGACATACGGAAGTGAAGAAAGAGGATATTGAGAAAGTTCCTCAGCTTAAAATTATGTCAAATTCTGAAATGAGTGGAGTTTATATTGTAGGCGAGGAAACTGGCAGACAATTTTTCGTTACAGGACATTCAGAATATGACCGTGAAACTATCGGTGAAGAATATTTTAGGGATAAGAACAAAGGCCTTGATATAGTGCTTCCTTACAACTATTTCCCCGATGATGATGAGAATAAAACTCCTAAGATGGAATGGTGTGCAACAGCGAATTTAATGTACTCAAACTGGCTTAACTACTGTGTTTATCAGCCAACTCCGTTCGACCTTAACAACCTTGAAACTTTCTAGTTTTATAAACAAAATATTTTTAACCCGCAGAAAGGAATTGTTATTTTTATGTTAAACAGCATTTACGCACCTTTTGACCTTGGAACCCACATTATTATATGTTTAATCGCAACTTTATTTTACGGATTTATGTATTTTAGAACGAAAAAAAGCTATTTTTTCACTATGATACTTGCCTTTGATTTGACTTTAATTACTCAAATGGCTATCGACCAAACTACTTTTTATGTTTTAGCTTTTGGGGAATTATTTCTAATTTTACTAATGATTTTTTCTTATGTAAAAACTAAAAAAGCTGAAAAAGAAAAAGCTTTGGAGGAAGAAAATTTAGCTGAGCCAAAAATTGATGAAATTGGCTAAAATTCAGCTTTATAATTAATCAAGAAAGGATTTTTTGTTATGAAAATTGTAATTTCCGACATTGATACAGTGTCCAATAACGACGTGGATTTGTCCCCTTTTGATAAATTGGGAGAGGTTTGTATTTTCCCCTCAACTCCCGCGGAAGAATTAGCGGAAAGAATTTCTGACAGTGACGCAATTTTTTGCAACAAAAACGTCCTCACTCGTGAAGTTATGGAAAAATGCAAAAATTTAAAATATATCGGACTTTTCGCAACGGGATATAATAATGTAGATTTAAAAGCTGCAAAAGAGTTTGGAATTACAGTTTGCAACGTGCCTGGCTACTCAACAAAAGCGGTTGCACAACAAGTTTTTTCCTATATTTTAGCTTTTTCAAATAAAGTTTTAGACTATTCAAAAACTGTTTCCGAAGGGTATTGGATAAAGTCAAAATTATTCACTTATTTCGACTTCCCTACCTTTGAATTGCAAGATAAAACCATTGGAATTATCGGCTATGGCGGAATTGGTAAGGGAATTAGAAAAATTGCTGAGGCTTTTGATATGAAAGTTTTAGTCCACACGAGAACTGCCCCCACTGACGGAGTGGAAAATGTTTCTCTTGAAAAACTTTTGGCTGAAAGTGATTTTGTGACAATTCACTGCCCTTTGACAGAAGAAACTACAGGGCTTATTGATTATGAAAAATTGTCAAAAATGAAAAAAACTGCCTATTTAATCAACACTGCCCGCGGACCTATAGTTTGCGAAAATGACCTTATAAAAGCCTTAGACGAAGGAATTATTGCAGGTGCAGCTTTGGACGTTATTTCAAAAGAACCTATGGAAAAAGACAATCCTTTAATGGGTGGGAAAAATTTGATTATAACGCCACATACCGCTTGGGCGCCTGTTGAAACTAGAAATAGACTTATTAAAATGGTGGCTGAAAACTTCTCTTGTTGGGAAAAAGGTTCACCAATAAATGTTGTTATCCCGGCGGGGCGTCCCCGCTGACATGCCCGCACTATACTTAGTGCAAAAGGATAATTTTGTTGCTGCGAGGTCGGATTTTGTTGTAGGGCAAGGGCTCTGCTCTTGCCCTTTATTACACAAGCTGAAGGTTTTGATTAAACTATTCCAAACAACTAAAGTTGTCAAGCGAAATACTCGAAGTAATTGTAGGGACAAGGCTTGCCTTGTCCGATAAAATAACAAACGAACAAAAAAATGGCTAACCCGTCGCAAAAAACACAAAAAGAATGCAAACAAATCCATTGCAATGAAAAAACTACAAAAAGGAATAAAACGTACAGAAAGGTTTGAACTAAATGGAAAATTCAACAAAAGAAAGCCTTGTAAATAAAAATAGGATAGTTGTGAAAATTGGAACTTCTACCCTTACTCATTCTACAGGAATGATGAATATAAAAAGAACTGAAACCATGATAAAAGTGCTTTCTGACCTTAAAAACAGCGGAAAAGAAATCGTTGTTGTGTCTTCTGGTGCAATCGGTGTAGGTTGTGGAAAACTTGGACTTAAAGAAAAGCCTCACGATATTCCAACTAAACAAGCCATTGCCGCAATCGGACAATGCGAACTTATGTATTTTTATGACGAACAATTTTCAAAGTACAATCATACAGTTGCACAAGTTTTAATGACAAAAGATATAATTACAGATGATTTAAGACGAGAAAACTGTAACAACACCTTGACAAAATTACTTTCAATGGGCGTAATTCCTATTATAAATGAAAATGACACAGTTTCCACTGAGGAGATTGAATTCGGCGATAATGACACACTTTCTGCAATAGTTGCAACTTTAGTAAATGCAGATTTGCTTGTGATTTTATCCGACATTGACGGGCTTTATGACAAAAATCCACATAAATATGACGATGCAAAATTAATTAGTGTTGTTGATAAAGTAGACGGCGATGTAATTTCCCTTGCAGAGGGTGCAGGTTCAAAACTTGGCACTGGCGGAATGATTACAAAACTTTATGCTGCAAAAATTGTAAACGACAACTCAATTGATATGGTTATAACAAATGGAAATAGACCAGAAAATTTGTATTCATTATTTGCTGGGGAAGAAATTGGAACTTTATTTAAAGGCGAATAAAAATTTAAGATAAAACTAAAATTATAATTTAATTTAAATATGAAAGGTAGGGATTTTTAATGAATTACATTGAAACTTTAGGCGCAAAATCTAAGGAAATTAAACACTTTATTGCAAATGCATCTACCTCCACAAAAAACGAAGCTTTGCTGGCTATATCAAAGGCTTTATGGAAAAATATCGACTTAATTGTTGAGAAAAATGACTTGGATATAAGAACAGGAATTACTCTTGGAATGTCGAAATCTCTACAAGATAGGCTTTTACTTAACGAAAAGCGTATCAAAGGGATTGCTGATGCACTTATTTCAATTGCACAGCTAAATGACCCTATTGGAATTATTGACGGCGGAAGCGTTCGCCCTAACGGAATGAAAATTACAAAAGTTCGTGTTCCAATCGGTGTAATTGGTATGATTTATGAAGCAAGACCTAATGTTACTGTAGATGCGGCAGCTTTATGCCTTAAAACAGGAAACGCTGTTATTTTAAGGGGCGGAAAGGAAGCTTTTCACACTAACAAATGCCTTGTTGATATTATGAGGGAAGCTATTGCTAAAGTTGGATTGCCTATGGATTGTATTCAGCTTGTAGAGGACACTTCTCGCCCTGTTGCAATAGAAATGATGAAGTGCAACAAATACCTTGACTTGCTTATCCCTCGTGGCGGTGCAGGGCTTATTAAAACTGTTGTGGAAAATGCAACTGTTCCTATCATTGAAACTGGGACAGGGAATTGTCACGTTTTTGTTGACTCAACCGCACAATTTAAAATGGCAATTGACATAATTGAAAACGGAAAAACTCAACGTCCTTCAGTTTGCAATGCTGTTGAAAGTGTGCTTGTTCATAGACAAATTGCAGAAGATTTCTTACTTAAACTTAAAGAAAGATTGGACAAATATCCTGTTGAAATAATAGGTTGTTCCGTTACAAAAATGATTCTAGGGGACAGTGTTAGAAACGCTACTGACGAAGATTACGGAAAAGAGTATTTGGACTTAATTATGTCCGTGAAAGTTGTAGACGACGTGGCTGAGGCTATTGAACATATTAACACTTACTCCACAGGGCATAGTGATTGCATTGTGACAGAAAGCTTACTTAGCGCTGATGAGTTTCAAAAGCAAGTTGACTCCGCTTGTGTTTATGTAAATGCTTCAACAAGATTTACTGACGGTGAGGAGTTTGGTTTTGGTGCAGAAATAGGAATTTCCACCCAAAAACTTCACGCAAGAGGTCCAATGGGTCTATACGAACTCACTACAAACAAATATTTAGTCAATGGAAATGGACAAATTAGATAAAAATTTTTAAGATAACGAATTTACAATTTCAATCTTAAAAATTACAATTTTATAATTAACGAATTTACAATTTCAATCTTAAAAATTACAATTTTAAAATTAACGAATTTACAATTTTAATCTTAAAAATTACAATTTTAGAATTAACGAATTTACAATTTCAAATTTTAAAATTTCAATTTATAATTTACAAATTTCGAAAGGAAAGGTTAATAAGTGGATAAAAATTCAAAAGACACAACTGAAAAAGAACTAAATAACGACGAAATAAAAACCGAAGTAACAGAAGAACATCACGATATAAAGGAATTCTTTGAACGTGATGAAGTTGAGGAAATAAGCCAGTTAGAGGATAATGTTGCCGATAATTATACAGGTTCAAAAACTAAAATGAGAAGGAATTTTTACTCAACTCTTGCAGTTTTTTTCTCAATAATGGCAATTATCGGTGTAATTTCAACTGTAAACTTTGCAGTTAGCTCAATTTCAAGGCTACTGGACAACACCGACTTCAAAAACGAACTTGCTCAATTTTTGTACCCAGTTGTAATTGTAGACTGCCCTCCTTTCGCTGAGGGGGAACAGCTTCCAAATGAAGTTATGCTAATCACAGCGGCTTGGGACGTAATAATAAACGGTAACAAAACTTCTTATAACAACAATTTTGGTTATATGACAGTTCCAGCAAGTGACCTTGAAAAGCACGCAACAAGCATTTTTGGCACAGGACTTGAGTTTGAACACCAAACTTTAGGTGATATTAACTTATATTTTGACTACATAGAGGACACGAATTCTTACATTATCCCTCAATCACCAAACTTTCTTCCCTACTCACCAATAGTAGAAGAAATTATTACTATTTCTGAAAAGAAAATTGATGTAATTGTTGGATATTACCCACCGTCACAAGCTTGGTCGGTAGACAATAGTGATGCTATCCCTGACAAATATATGAAATACACTCTTTTAGAGGAAAATCAAGGTGAATATGTTGTTGTAGCAATTGAATATGTAAGTGATTATGTTGAAACAACTATATCCCAATAAAAAACAAAAATATGAAAGGAAATGAAATTTATGAGTTATCGTGAAAGAAAAAGATGGTTATTTTTTGGACTTCCCTTTACATTTACAGTATACACAATTGAGGAGGAAATCCTTACTATTAAAGAAGGTTTTTTTAATGTAAAAGAAAATGATTGTTATATGTACAAAATTCAAGACGTTACCCTAAAGAAAAGCCTTATGGAACGAATTTTTGGAATTGGTACATTAGTTTGTCATACAGGTGACACAACTCACCCAACTCTTACACTAAAACATATAAAAAAATCAAGAGAAATAAAAGATTTTATCTTCAACAAGTCGGAAGAACATAGAATTAAGCGTAGAACTGTTAATATGCAAAATATTGGCACAGATGAAATGGGATTTGACCAAGATTTTGACAATATGTAAAGTTTAGCGTTAAAACTAAATAAAAAAATAAGGGTATGAGGAAACTTTAATAAATTTCCTCATACCCTTCTCACGTTTTTCTTTTGTGAAATAGGACAGTTTTGTGCCCGCTGTTTTTCATTAGCATTAATTATATAACCTTATAAACATTTTTGTAAATAGATTGTCTCAAAGTTTCAAATTCCTTTTGAGTAAGAACTCGCCCTTCTGACATTATTTTTAACTCAAGCTCATTTTTACCCACTGAATAAGGCGGTTGAATATAGTGAAAATCGTTGACAAAAAAATCATTTCTCTCATAAAAACTAATTCGTCTTTTAGAAAAATCATCGCAAGGCGGTTCAACTTCCATACAAATTATTTCTTCATATTTTTCTTTTATCAAGGTTAAAATTTCTGTCCCGAGATTTTGTCCTTGATAAGTTTTTTTTATAGCAAAATGTTCTACATAAACAAAAGGAGTGAACTTCCATACCGAAATAAAACCGCATATCTCTTTTTCATTTTCTAGTTTATAGCAAGAAAATAACGGGTGAGCGTATTCCGCCCTTTGCTCCTTATAATCCCCCATTTCATCACTTGGAAAATTGTCCGACATTATTTCAAATATAGTATCAAAATCGACTAAACTTGCTTTTTCAAATTTGAAATTACTCATTTTACTCATTTTTAATCGCCTCTAATGCAGATAATCTAGTTGCCCTAAATGCTGGGTAAAGCCCTGAGATTACACCGATTACAACAGCAAGCAACAACGCAACAAGGGATAACCAAAATGGAATTATTGAAGCCGGAGCACCACCGCTACTGTAACCTAAAAGCCCTCCAGTTTCAGCGGAGATATAGTTTACAACGATTGACGCAATGTAACTTGCACCAACTCCCAAAATTCCGCCCACAAGTCCAATTATTCCCGCTTCAACTAAAAACATTGTACGGATATTTGAAACTTTACAGCCGATAACTTTCATAATACCGATTTCACGAGTTCTTTCATAAATTGACATTATCATAGTGTTTGTAATAGAAAGTGCCGCAACAACAAAGGAAACTCCACCGATTGCACCTAAAATGCCTCGTAAAAAAGCACTGTTTTCTTGTTGTTGTTCAATCCAAGTCATTGAAGAATAAGTTTCAAAGCCAAGCTCACGAATAGCTTTTTCAACTTCGGTAACATTATCCATTTCATCAACTAAAACAATGAAATTTTGATAAATATCTTCCGAACTATCACTTCCATAACCGTAGCTATAAGCCATTTTTGTCACATCAAGGGGAGAGTAATAAATACTTCCCCCGTAGCTATTGTTTTGACTTTGTTGTTGATACCATTCTTCACGTTCTTCTCGTTCAGCATCAAAATCTGCTTCCAATTGTTGCAAACCCTTAATGTCCATATAAATGGTATTTTCATTCCATTCAGCGTTTCTTTTCACCAAAACGCCAACGCATTTCGTTTCAATAAGCTCCGTTTTAGGCAATGAAGTATCTACAGGACCTCTACCATAACTCCAGTCCCAAGTCATTTCGTAAGTTTCTAACAACGGGTCAAATAAGTGTGGAATTGAAAAGTCTTCCTCCCAGTTATTCCACCAATCATCATCGTCAAAGTCATAAAACTGAAAAGGTGTTTCATATGTCATAACAAAGTTTGTTGTCCCAATATCACTTTCATTAAGCAATCGCCCTGAATAAAGCTCATAATCGTCAAAAGCTTCCATTGAATCAGCTGCAATACCATAAATTTGTGGCTGTGAAACTGTATCGTCAAGGATTACTTGAAAATTCGCATACATTTGTGGAGTAGCAGCAATAACATGTTCTATATTTTTTATTTGCTCATAACTTTCGTCGTTCAAAACACCTATAATACCACTATCTCCATCTTCAGAACCGCCCCACATTTTGTGAACATCAATTTGTCTAATATTACCCCATTGGCTAATTTGTTCCTCAAAACCAACATTCATTCCAATACCAATTGAAAGCATTATAACAACAGCAGCTGTACCGATGATAACACCAAGAACTGTAAGAACACTCCTTGCTTTTCTTCTAAAGAAATTCCCAAAAGCAAAGGAAATAATATCGAATATTCTCATTAAAAACCGTTCCTTTCTTACTTTCTTAAAATTTCTTTATTAGATGTCATCTTCGTCTTCGTCATCATCTTCAGCTTTTTTAGCTTTTTTCTTTTTAATTTTAACAACAACAATAATAATTACAACTATTGCGACTAAACCAGCTCCACCAGCAATTAATAAAATCGTAGTGAAAGATATACCTTCTTCGGCATAAATGTACATTCCAAATTCATCAAAACCGATAACTTCTTGCCCTGTCATTGGGTCGATAAAAGGAAATTCTGGTTCAGGCGTTGGTCCTGGATCAATCCAAACATCTTCCAAAATATTAATTGTAAATGGTTCTTCGAGACGTTGTTCGGTGCCGGTAGTATCTTCAAATTCTAATACTAAAACGCCCTCCATAGTACCAATACCATTTGGGAATACAGAAATTCTTGTGTCATCATAACTTGACGCTGGAAGTGAGCCTACATATTGTTCACCGTCCATTGATGTAAAGTCGCCCTCAACAGAAATTTTCACGTTATAAAAAGGAGATTTACCCTCGTTAAAATATGAAAATTCTAAATCAATTGGATAAGTTCCATAAGACTCTGGTGGGTAGTAAAAATTAGAAATTTTCGCTCTAATCGGCTGTGTAACAAGTAGGTTAATAGTTTCAGTTGAACTAAAAGCTCTACCTTTTTCATCTTCATATTCAACTGTAATTGTAATTGGATAAGATTTTGTTTCAGTAGCAGAGCCAGTGTTTAATTGGATAGAATAATCCTCACTTACGCCCATATTTAAAGTTTGCGTAAAGAAAGAGTTGCTTCCCTCAACTGCTGTAAATACACCGTCCGCAGAGTTAATAGAAACTTTCATATTTCCAACATTTAAAACTTGGCTAGTATTTTTTAATGTGAAAGCAAAATTAAAAGCTTGCCCAGCCATAATGTTTTCAACGTCAACAGTATAGCCCTCTAAAATTACACGAGGAGTAGTGTTTACTTCATCTTCTTCCTCCTCATCTTCTTCATCTTCAGCGTCTAATTCAGGGTTAGAAATGTAAATATAAGTTGTATATTTTCCAGTAGATTGCATAGGAGTAGTTGTAGTGTTGTCGCCACTTCCGCTTGTAGTGCCACTTTGTTCATCTTCATAAGTATAAACAAGCTCTAAAGGATAATAGCCAGTAGCCATTTTTGAGTCCGTTTTAAAGGTGATACTTTCTTCCTTAGTGCTGTCTTTTTTAATATCGCTTACACTTTCCACAGTGTTTAAAGTTTTTGGTAGGAAAGTAGTTTGTGAATATGTAGGAGCAATTTTTATGTTAGTTGCAGTGCCTGTACCCTCATTAATCATATCAAATGTCAATGAAAATTCTTCCCCAGCAATAACTGTACTTTTTGAAGCAGTAACATTTTCAATTGAAAGGTTAGCAGAAGTTAGAACTTCTTCTTCAACTTCGTCATCTTCACGGTTTTTAACTTCGATATAAGCAGTTTCAGTAGCTGTGCCAGTTTTAGTAGTACCGTCAGCTGTTTGATATTCATAATCTACAGTAATAGTAAGTGGGTGAACGCCTGTAGATAGTGAATCTACTGCTGTTACTGAAATGGAATGTGTTTCGTCTATTTCATCTAAAAGCCCTGAGCTTGTAGTTGGTTTGCTCAAAATATGGTTACTTGGTATTGAATTTGAATTCACATACGCTTTATTTTGTGCTGGAACAAAAGAAGATTGAGAAAACCCGAAGTTTACAACTGAATTAGAAACATCGAGAACACCCTCATTCACCAATGTAAAAGATAATTCAAATGTATTACCTGAATAAACTGGTCTTTGACTAGCTGTAATTGAGTGAATTAAAACGTTTGGAGCGTCAGTAGATACTGTTACAGGTGTTGTAGTACCATCTCCAGCATCTGGTTCCGTTGTCGCAACAACATTAATAGCTAACCCTGTCACCAAAGAGATAGCGACAATTAAAGATAAAACTAATGATAATAACTTTTTCATAAATAATTTTTTCCTTTCTTTATAGCGAAGTAGCTTCAACCAAAGGAGTTTCTTTTTCTCCGTTGTTTTCCATTTCTACTTGGGTATTTTCATTTATAGTTTCAACAATATCCGCAATTTCGGCATTTTCTTTTATAGTTTGTGCCATTTTTTCTTTTTTATCTTTTGCGATATTGTCATACATTTTGTCAATATTTCCGTCTATAATATGAAAGACCTTGTCAGAATATTCGGAAATTTCTTTATCATGGGTAACAATAATCAAAGTTTGGTTATTTTTCCTAGCCATTTCCACCATCATTTCCATAACTTCGATAGTTGTACGAGAATCAAGGTTTCCCGTTGGCTCATCGGCAAAGACAATTTGAGGCTTTGCAACGAAAGCTCTTGCAATACCAACACGTTGTTGCTGTCCACCACTCATTTGAGTAGGCCTGTGTTTATATCTTTGTCCAAGCCCTACTTTTTTCAGCATAATTTTAGCTTTTTTACTTCTAATAACTTTAGGAATTCCCCTAAACGCAAGAGGCAAAGCAACGTTGTCAAGAGCGGTTAAATTAGTAAGCAAATTATAAGATTGAAAGACAAATCCCATATTCTTTTGTCTAAAAATTGCAAGTTTTTTTTCGTTTAATGTATGAATTTTAGCGTTGTCAATAACAATTGTGCCTTTTGTGGGCTTTTCAAGTCCAGCAAGCATATTTAACAAAGTAGACTTACCCGAACCAGAAGTACCTAAAAGACAGCAAATTTCGCCCCTTTTTATTTCAAAGGACACCCCATTTAAAGCTACAACTTTTTCTTTTCCAAGACGATAAACTTTCCGCAAGTCGGTGACTTTAATAAGAGGTTTTTCAGGTTTGCTCTTTTTCTCTTTATCCATAAACTACCTATTCCTTTCTAAATCATCTTTTCAAGTATAACACGTTTAGCCAGATTTTACAATATTAATTCAATAAATTAATCAAATTGTAATAATTGTAATATTATTGTTATTTTTGTCAAAAAAAAGATTGCAACGAAAGAAAAAATCTTTGTTACAATCAAATTAATGTATTAAATTTCATTAAATCTAATTTTAATTTTAGTGCCAATTCCAATTTCACTTTCAAGGTCAATTGTAGCGTTATGAATTTGTGCACCATGCTTTACAATAGAGAGACCAAGCCCTGTTCCCCCTACTTCGCTATCTAAATTTGAATATTTACAATGGCTTTTATCCACACGATAAAACCGCTCAAACACCCGTGAAATGTCCTCTTTAGGAATTCCAATCCCTGTATCTGAAATAGTTACAACAACTTCCCCAGCACTATTTTGAGCAGAAATATTTACACTTCCCCCAACTTTATTGTACTTAATTGCATTTTCGCTAAGGTTATAAATCATTTCTTGAATAACCACAGGATAACCCATTATAAACACGTCCTCATCACATTCAACGGATAAAGAAACATTTCTTACACTAGCTTTTTCTTCAAGCAAAAACTTAACATTTTCGCAAGTAGTTTTTAAGCTAATTTTTTCAAACTGGGCAGAAATTTTATTTTCATCAAGCCTTGAAAGTTTGATTATATCTTCAATTAACGCAAGTAATCGCTTTGCCTCGGAATAAATTTTCCCCACAAAATGAGGAACGTCTTGAGGTGGCGCAATTCCACTTTGAATTATTTCAGCACTCCCTAAAATAGAAGTAAGTGGGGTTTTTAACTCGTGAGAAACATTTGCAGTAAACTCTTGTCGCATCTTCTGCATATTTTCTTCCTCGGTAATATCGTTTATAAAAAGACATAAATCAAAGCCTAGCGACCCACGACTTATGGTGTTTGCTTTAATTCCATAAATTAAATTATCCACAGTAAATTTAAGGTAGGATTTTTCCCCTTTTAAAGCCTTTTCCACAACAGTTCGATACTCCATAATCCTACAATAATCAAGATAAAATTCATTTTCATTACAAGATAAAAGCCTTTTAGCAATTTTATTCGCATAAAGTACAATTCCCTTGTGATTAATAAAAATGATACCCTCGCTTACATTTTCACGGATATAATTTACTTCTGTAGTCTTTCTATCGCTAATTTCTGCTTGTTTTTTCAGCTTTTTGTTTCTTTTGTCAATTTCCACAAGAACAGGTGATAATTCCTCAATTTCGTGAAAATCTAAAGGCTTATCTAAGTTTAACTTTTTTATTGCTTTGTGAATTTTTCTTTCAGCACTTTTAGAAATTTTTCTTGCTGAAAAAATTAAGCTTAATACCACAGCTAAAAAAACTAAAATAATTGCAGTTATATATTGCTCACCATTTTCGGGGGCAATCAAACAAATTATCACAATTGAAGCAACAAGGAAAATTATTGAGATAATCCCCCCGAGAATTAAAATGGTAGCAAGAAATCTCTTTACCATTTACTCCCTCCAATTTTGTAGCCAACGCCACGAATTGTTTCTATAATGTCACCCTCAGAGCCAAGTTTTGTACGCAAAGTTCTTATATGCACGTCAACAGTTCTCGTTTCACCGTCAAAATCATAGCCCCAAATTTTTTGTAACAACATATCACGAGTAAGCACTCTCTCTTTGTTTTCAAGAAGCACTAAAAGTAAGCTATACTCTTTTAAAGTGAGGTCAACTTGCTTACCTTGAACAGTTACAATATGAGCAGTTTTGTCAAGGGCAACGTTTTGATAAATATGAATGTCCGTTGTATTTTTTCCACAACGACGAAGCAAAGCCTTAATCCTTGATACAAGTTCCATCATACCAAAAGGCTTAACTAAATAATCATCAGCACCGCTGTCAAGGCCTGTAACCTTGTCATATTCAGTAGATTTCGCAGTAAGCATAATTACAGGAATATTCTTAGTTTTCTCACTCAATTTAAGTCTTTTTAAAATAGAAATTCCATCTTCCCCTGGAAGCATAATGTCTAAAATAAGTAAATCAGGAATACTGTCCTCTAAACTTTCGAAAAAAGGCTTTGCGCAGTCGAAACCAACTGCCTCAAAGCCTGTGTTTTTCAAAGTGTAGCAAACAAGCTCTCTGATGTTATTATCATCTTCGATAATTGCTATCACTTAACTTCCCCCTTATGAACACCAGTAACGGTGAAGACTACCCACTCGGCAATATTAGTTGCATGGTCGCCAATCTTTTCAAAATATTTTGCTATCATAAGAATATCTATAATTGATTCACTATCATCAGCCTTACCTGTTTTAATTGCATCAAGAATATCTTTTTTCACTATATGGAATAATTCATCGATTTTATCGTCATATTCCATAACTTCTTTCGCAAGTGCTTCATCTCTTTTAACAAAGGCTTCGATTGAGTCTTTAACCATTTTAACAGTTTCTTCAGCCATTTGTTTAATGTGTGAAAGGTTTGGAATATTACCAATTTGAGTGTATTTTGAAAGTGAAGCAATGTCAAATGCTTGGTCACCAATTCTCTCAATATCAGTAATCATTTTTAATGCAGCAGAAATTACTCTTAAATCAGTAGCAATTGGTTGTTGTTGTAAAATCAATCTTAAACATTGACTTTCAATAATTCTTTCCTTTTCATCAATTTGATTTTCAAGAACAGAAACTTGTTTAAGTTTCTCAGAATTTCCGTCTAAAAGAGCTTCTATAGCAAGAGTGATTGCATTTTCACATAAAGCTCCCATATGTGTAAGGTTATTATTTAACTCGATTAATTCATTATCAAATTTATTTCTCATTTAATATAAATCCTTTCTTCTAATAAAATTTTAACTTGTAACAAAAATATGCGGTTACCCAAAACGTCCTGTAATATAGTCCTCTGTCTTTTTTTGCATTGGTTTTGAGAATAAACTTTCAGTGTCGTTCATTTCAATAATTTCACCAAGTAAAAAGAAAGCAGTTCTATCGGAAATTCTAGTAGCTTGCTGCATATTATGAGTAACAATTACGATTGTGTATTTTTCTTTTAATTCAATAGCTAAGTCTTCAATTTTTGAAGTACTAATAGGGTCAAGTGCAGATGTAGGTTCGTCCATTAATAAAACTTCAGGTTCAACAGCTAAAGCTCTAGCAATACAAAGACGTTGTTGTTGTCCACCAGAAAGTCCAAGAGCAGACTTTTTAAGTCTATCTTTAACTTCGTCCCAAATAGCAGCATTTTTAAGTGAAGTTTCAACAATTTCATCAAGTTTCGCTCTATTTTTAATGCCGTGAACACGAGGTCCATAAGCGATATTATCATAAACACTCATAGGGAATGGATTAGGTTTTTGGAAAACCATACCAACTCTTTTTCTAAGTAAGTTTACGTCCATATTACCGAAAATATCCTCACCATCAAGAGTAATGCTTCCTGTAATTTTACAACCCTCAACTAAATCATTCATTCTATTGATTGATTTAAGTAGGGTGGATTTACCACAACCAGAGGGACCGATAAAAGCCATAATTTCCTTTTCTTTTACGTCCAAGTTAACATTTTTTAACGCTTGAAATTGTTCGTAGTATAAGTTCAAGCCTTTGATTTCTAATTTATTCATTAGTAACTCCTTTTATTATATTTCTGTTCACCTAACATATCAGAATAAATTCTATACTACGAATGTAAAATTTATAAGCAATCTAATGTTAAATTAATGTAAAATAAATTATTTCACTGCATAAAACATCAATCTTAACCTATAATATAATTACAGAAGTGCGAAATTTGTAAAAATGTGGTAAAATTCTTTTAAAATTTACTATAATTATATTCAAAAGGTAAAAAGTAAAAAAAGTTGCGTTTTTCTATTGCAATTTATGAAAATATCTGATATAATAAATAACGTTCTATTGGGATATCGCCAAGCGGTAAGGCAACGGACTTTGACTCCGTCATTCGAAGGTTCAAATCCTTCTATCCCAGCCAATCGACCTAAGGGTCGGAAGTATGGTCACGTTTCTACTTTTGTAGGAACGTGATTTTTTTAATATTGTGTCTTTACCTAAATAATGAAAGGATTGATTTTAAATGGATAAAATTTTATTGCAAAAATATGCTGACTTTACTGTTAAAACAGCGGCTGGATTAAAACCAAACCAAACTTTAATTATTAACGCTCCAATTACAACAGCGAATTTTGCTCAAATGTGTGCAAAAGTTGCTTATGAAAATGGTGCAAGGGAGGTTGTTGTACACTATAATGATGAACAACTTTCAAGAATGAAAATGGAACATTGCTCGGAAGAAGTTGCACAAGATGTTAAACCGCATATTGAACGTATGAAACTTGATTACATGGAATCTGAGGGCGGTGCTGCACTTCTTAGCATCACTTCAAGAAACCCTGAACTATACAAAGGACTTGACCAAAAGAAGCTACAACTTGCTGCTATTGCAAACGAAAAAGCAATGAAAAATTTCTATGATTATATCATAAATGACCGTGTACAATGGACAATTGCCGCTGTACCAAGCGAAAGCTGGACTAGCAAAGTTTTCCCTAACCTTTCAAAGGAAGAAGGGGAAGAAGCTATGTGGGAAGCAATTTTCACTTGCGCAAGAGTAAAAGGTGGAAACCCTGAAGCTGAGTGGGAAGAATACATCAAAAAGACTGTAAACCGCAGAAAAGTGCTAAATGACTATAATTTTGAAGCAATTAGAATGACTGCACCAAACGGAACTGACTTAACAGTTGGGCTTGCTGACAAACACACTTGGGACGGTGGAGTTTCCTACACAGATAAAGGAAATCGCTTTATCGCAAACGTTCCCACAGAAGAAATTTTCACTTGCCCACATAAAGAGAGGGTAAACGGAAAAGTTTACGCGTCAAAACCATATATTTACAATGGCGACATTATCGAGAATTTTTACTTTGTATTTAAAGATGGTGTTGTTGTGGAATATCACGCTGAAAAAGGTCAAGAAATCCTTGAAAGTATGATGACTGTTGACGAGGGAGCAAAACGCATTGGTGAAATTGCAATCGTTGACAACAGCAGTGGAGTTGGAAAGAGTGGTTTGCTTTATTACAACACATTATATGATGAAAATGCAGCTTGCCACATTGCATTTGGACGTTGTTACCCAACTAATATTCAAGGCGGAGATAAAATGTCCGAGGAAGAACTTGCAAAAATGGGTGGAAACTACAGTGCCATTCACGAAGATGTTATGGTTGGAACTTCGGATATGGACATTGTTGGAATTAAATCTGACAAAACTGAAATTCAAATTATGAAAGACGGCTACTGGTCAATCTAGGCGGGGAAGCCCCCGCTGGCAGACACGCCGTAATTTGTTTAATGAGCAAGATAGTCGCACGCGATTTTTCAAGAGCAACGTGATGCTGGCAGAGATGTAGGGGAGGGGCTCTGCTCCTCCCGAAAATGAAAAGAACTCAACATTTTGTAAAATATAATTTATGTAGGGACAAAGCTTGCCCTTGTCCGATAAAAAATAAATAACAAAATAAAAACAAAAACTACTAAAATTGCAGAGAATTTGAAAAATAATTCTCTGCAATTTTTTATTTATTAATTATTTTCAACCTTATAATACTTTTCAATATGCTCACTATCAACCCTGTCTAATTCCGTTACAGGAAGCAATGATAATAATTCCCAGCCTAAATCTAAAGTTTCTTCAATAGTTCTGCTCTTGTTAAAATCTTGAGCAATGAAAGTTTTTTCGAACTTGTCACCAAAAATTATGTATGATTTGTCCGTTGGCGATAATTCTTCCTCACCAATTACAGAGGCTAAAGCCTTTGCATCTTGCACCTTTGCATAAGCAGAAAACAACTGGTTTGCTACCATTGAATGGTCTTCACGAGTGTAATCTTCCCCTATTCCGTCCTTCATAAGCCTTGAAAGAGATGGCAAAACGGAGATTGAAGGGTAAATTCCTGTTTGGTCTAACTGCCTGTCTAAAACAATTTGCCCCTCGGTAATGTATCCTGTCAAATCGGGTACTGGGTGAGTTATATCGTCATTTGGCATTGTTAAAATTGGAATTTGAGTAACTGAACCCTTTGCACCCTCAACAACTCCCGCTCTTTCATAAATTGAAGAAAGGTCAGAGTATAAGTAACCTGGGTAACCTTTACGCCCTGGAATTTCCCCTTTTGAAGATGAAAACTCACGCAAAGCTTCCGCATAAGAGGACATATCTGTCAAAATAACCAAAATATGCATATCTTTTTCAAAAGCTAGATATTCAGCTACTGTGGAAGCACATCTTGGAGTCAAAATCCTCTCAATAATCGGGTCATTTGAAAGGTTCAGAAACATTACAACTTTTTGCAAAACTCCAGTTTCCTCAAAACTTCGCTTAAAGTAGTCAGCAACGTCATTTTTTACACCCATTGCACCGAAAATAACCGCAAATTCTTGTCCATTTTCCTCAGCAATTTGCGCTTGTCGAACAATTTGCACAGCTAGTTTATTGTGGGACATGCCAGAGCCTGAAAAAATAGGCAATTTTTGCCCCCTAATCAAAGTCATAAGTGCGTCAATTGAAGAAATACCTGTCTTAATGTAGTTTCTAGGATAATTTCTAGCAACAGGATTTAGCGGTCGCCCGTTTACATCAGCATATTTTTCAGGGAAAATATCTCCAAGTCCGTCAATAGGCTTGCCTGCCCCATTAAAAATTCTTCCCAAAACTTCGGTAGAAAGAGGCATTTCCATAGGCTTTCCAATAAATCTTGTGGTAGTATTTTCAAGAGATAAACCTTTTGTTCCCTCAAAAACTTGTAGGACAGCCTTATCATTTGAAACCTCAACAACTCTACCCAGTCTTTCCGTTCCGTTAGACATTTTTATGGTAGCGATTTCGTCATATCCAATATCATCAACATTTTCAATTACAACCAAAGGACCGTTTATTTCACTCAGCCCCATATATTGTATTCCCATTTTTATAACCTCCTTGTATTAAATTGTATATAAGCTATCCTGTTCCTATTTTATTGGGTTTGTATCAATATATTCCCATATTTTAAAGTATTCTTTTTCGTTTCTAACGATATGGTCGTAAAAAAATTTTTGCCAAAATGAGAACCCAATTTGTTTTGTGATAGAACCCTTGAATTGCTTTATTATTCGTGATATTGTAGGGGCGACCTGTGGTCGTCCGTCCACCACGATACCATTGTTCAAAACAATTAATAAATGAATATGGTTTGGCATAATAACATATTTATCTACATTTACTAATTCACCATAAACATTATTTAATTTATCAACTTCATCATTTACAATTATTCCGTATTCAGATAGGTTTTGATTATTCACTAACGGACGACCACAGGTCGCCCCTACATTCCACAATAACGGTTCTTTATTTTTAACGCATATCGTTACAAAATACACACCATTTTGCGAATAATCGTAATCTTTTAACCTAATATTTTTTCGTTTTGGTAATTCCATTTTAACACCTTTTACTTACTCCCACAATTTACTAATTGTCGAAACAATATCATCATTGTACTGGGTAAATAAATCCAGCCTGTCATTTGGAATATCGTATTTCATTTTAATTATTTTTTCATATAAACCAGTGGCTAAAATCTCACTCATTGTAACATTTTTTCCAATGGCTTTTTTGCTTTCATCATAAAGTTTTAACACAGTTTCAGTCATTAAATATTGCTTTTTAAGAGGAACATAAGTATCATCTTTGTGGTAAGCATTTTGTTGCAAAATTCCAACCCTAATTACTCTTGCAATTTCAATAATTAACTTTTGGTCATCAGGCAAAACGTCCGAACCGATTAATTTTACAATTTCCATCAACTTATTTTCTTCAATAAGCAAATTAGAAAGCATGTTTCTATATTCAGTGAAAAATTCTCCACCAAATTCTTTGTAGTAATCAGCAGTATCCTCTAAATATTCGCTGTAACTCATAGTCCAGTTAATAGCAGGATAATGCCTAGCATAAGCAAGGGATTTGTCAAGTGCCCAAAAACAGCGAACAAAACGCTTTGTGTTTTGGGTAACAGGCTCGGAAAAATCAGAACCCTGTGGCGAAACTGCACCAATAATTGTAATTGAACCCTCTTTATTATTAAGAGTTTCAATATAACCACTTCGCTCGTAAAATTCGGATAATCTTGATGGAAGATAAGCCGGGAAGCCTTCTTCTGCTGGCATTTCTTCAAGTCGCCCAGAAATTTCCCTTAAAGCCTCCGCCCAACGTGAAGTAGAGTCCGCCATAATCGCAATGTGATAACCCATATCACGGTAATATTCAGCCAAAGTTATCCCTGTGTAAATTGAAGCCTCACGAGCTGCAACAGGCATATTTGAAGTGTTTGCAATTAAAACTGTTCTATCAGTAAGTGGTCTATTTGATTTCGGGTCAATAAGACTTGAGAATTCCTCAAGAACTTGTGTCATTTCGTTTCCACGTTCACCACAGCCAATATAAACAATTATGTCAGCGTCACACCACTTAGCAAGCTGATGCTGTGTCATAGTTTTTCCTGTCCCAAAACCACCAGGAATAGCGGCAGTTCCACCTTTAGCAATAGGAATAATAGTATCAATTACCCTTTGTCCAGTGATTAATGGCTTTTTAATAGGTAGTCTATTTTTAACAGGTCTTGACTGTCTAATAGGCCATTTTTGACACAAAGTAAGGTCAACTTCACCCTCATTTGTTTTAATAACTGCAACTTTATCATGAATTTTATACTGTCCATTTTGTGCAGTCCAAATAATTTCACCACTCATTTCGGGGTGAACCATACATTTATGAGTAATAATTGAAGTTTCGGGGCAAGTAGCATAAATCTCTCCCCCATTAAGAAAATCTCCAACTTTTGCTGTCAAAGTCACATCGTACAATTTTTCTTCATCAAGAAAAGGAACGTTTACACCAACGTCAATAAATTCCCCACTAACTTCGGCAATACTTTTAAGTGGTCTTTCTATTCCGTCGAAAATATTTGATATAATTCCAGGGCCTAGCAAAGCACACATAGGACTTCCCGTAGTGTAAACAGGTTCATTTGGTTTTAATCCAGTTGTAACCTCATAAACTTGAATAGTGGTGAACTCGGTGGTAATAGAAATCACCTCACCAATAAGCCTTTTATGCCCTACATAAACCATTTCAAGCATAGAAAAAGCCTTTGCATTTTTAACTTTTACAACAGGGCCATTTATCGAATAAATTAAATTTTCCACCGCAACCACCTCATTTATATTAAATTTCAAGTTTAGAACTTTGGTTAAATCTTTCTCTTTCAAGGTCTAAAGCAAGGTCTAAAGTTCTATCGTCGATTATATTTTTCTTTGTAAACAAAATCTTAACTCCGCCAATTTTTATTGAATTATCAATTTTTGAAACAGCGTTTTTAAGGGAACATTTCTCAACCAATTCCTCAAATAAAACTAAATCTTTTTCCTTAAGTAAAACTTCAACTTTTTCCGTTTTATCGGCTTTTTCAAAAACTTTTTCTATTTCATTTTGTAAAAAAACAACATAATTATTACTGTTTGTATAATTTTCAAGTCTATTTATTATATTATCAAAAAGTTCGTTACAGAGTTCAGCTCTATATAAAAGCACTTCTTTATTTGAATTTAAACTAGCAGAAGAAATTTCCCTCACATATTTTTCAAGAATTTGCTTTTTCCCCTTTTGTATTTTATCAGCCTTGAATTCTTCACCCTTGACTGCAATATCGTCCACAGCTTGCTGATGATTTTTTTCCGCTTCACAAACTATGACTTGCACTTTTTTATTTATGTCGGTAATAACAGCCTTACTAAAGCGGTCGAATTTAATTTGTTGTGAATCCAATTTTCTTCCCTCCGTTCAATAAAATTTTATAGCTTAATCCCAATAGCATTTTCAACATATTTTGAAATAGTAGTTCCAATATTTGTAGTTGCGTGCCTATCAGGAATTTCGATTATAAGTGGCTTTTTTTTGTTCAATTTATAGTTATAAATATATTCCTCACAAAGAATCATTAACTTTTGTGTGATGAGTATTATTCCAATCTCATCATTATGAATAGCTTTATAAATTTCTTGTTCAACCTCTTGCTTTTCATGGACAACAACGCCTTCAATGCCAGCAAGTCGCATTCCCATTTGGGTATCAACGTTATCGCTTATTAAAAAAAATTTCACAGATAAAACCATTCCTTTCTGAAAATATACATACAACGCATACCCTACAAAATCCGACCTCGCAGAAACAAAATTAGCCTATTTCTCTTTGTTTAGTGCGGGCATGGATGCAACGTCACGCTTGCCTACAATTGCGATAAACGGCAAGAGCAGAGCCCTTGCCCTACAAAATCCGACCTCGCAGAAACAAAATTAGCCTATTTCTCTTTGTTTAGT
>CAYJLB010000005.1:17589-47400 GCA_964370845.1 uncultured Oscillospiraceae bacterium | reverse complement strand
AAACAAAATTAGCCTATTTCTCTTTGTTTAGTGCGGGCATGGATGCAACGTCACGTTGCCTAGTAGAGTTTTATTTTATATTCAAAAGATAACTTTCGTTCATAATCAAGTTCAATCAAATCCGTTGGCTTTATATCATCTGAACTCTTTTCAAAATAATTAACTCTTGCATACTTTAATAAGGAATAAACAAACTGAGAACAATACATAATATTTGGCTTAAATGACTTTTTTAACGCAAGTCCTAAAAGATTGTACGCACTTCCCTGTTCATTAATTTCCTTAATTTTATCAATCATCATCTTCTTTTGCGACTCTGTTACACAAAGCTTATAAACATATATAGCAGCGTCCTTTTTCTTAGCTAAAAAGCTAATCATTTCGCTGTTTAACCCAGGAGGATTTACACGCTCACCGCCATTATAACTAATCAAAGTTTTAAGTTCCTTATCAAAAGAAATTGACACATGATTGTATGGCTTTTCGGTAAAAATTGAAATAACTTGGCTAGGGACACTCCCCGTATCGGACAAGACTATATAAACAGCTTTATCCTCTAAAGTTTCCTCAAGAGTATCGAAATAAGTTTGAGTTAACGTGCCATTATTTATGTAGGAAAAGGAACTATTCCTTGCAATTTCCCGAACAATTTGATTAATATTTTTATATGTCATAACCGAGCCAACTCTAGTAATTCTCTCTTGACTTTTAACAATTCGCTTGTTAAACTCAGCAATATCTGCAAACCAAAGTACATTCGACCTTATTGAATTGTGAAAGATTTCGTTATGATAATTTCTTATTTCAATAAATTGTTCCACTCCAAAAGAGAAGAATACTTGCAAATAGGACATAAAAATTGACATAACACTCTGGAATAAATTCAAACTTTCATTATCAATTAGGTAAAGAGAAAAAAGTATTTGCATTGGTGTAATAAGACAGAAAATAATACTGGTAACAATCCTCTTTTTCCAGCTTTGAATAGTAATAAACGCTAAAACTAAAAGTGAAAAATTGAGAAAAATATAGGTCAACATTGAAATAATAATACTATTAAAAGTTAAAAACAACATTGCCGTTAAGAATAAAAACCTTTTAAGCAACCGAATTTTTTGCAATTCACTCAACCTTTCCTTTAAACTGCGGACAAAGCAAGCCTTGCCCCTACAGTTTTTTACAACAGCATATAATCGCTACATAGTAGCCGTTCTTATAAACTGTTTAATAGCATATAATCGCTACATAGTAGCCATTCTTATAAACTGTTTAATAGCATATAAACGCTACACAGTAGCCGTTCTTATAGGCTATTGAATAACTTGTAATTAGTTATGTAATATCAATTATTACAAGCTGTTGAATAACTTGTAAACGCTACGCAGTAGCCGTTCTTACAAGTTATTTATAATGAGTATCGAAATAAGAATTCCGTAAATCGCAACACCCTCACCAAGAGCAACGAAAATTAACGCTTTAACAAAAGAAGTAGGTTCTTCACTTACTGCACCAATAGCAGCAGGAGCAGCAGCAGCTACTGCAATACCAGCTCCTAAAGAAGAAAGACCTGTAACCAAAGCCGCCGCAAGGTAACCAAGACCTTTGCTTAGTCCACCGTCAGTTAAAATTGCAACTTCTTCAGCGGCAAAACCTGTCATAGGAACTAAAATTGCAACTAAAACAACACCTGCAAAAGCACAAAGATTTGCAATAAAAGCATTTTTAGCTTTTTTCCCTTGATAATTTCTTTTTACACATAAAATAATTGGCATCAAAATCAAAATAACTGCAATAAGAGGTAATAAAAATAAATACATATATAAACATTCCTTTCTTAGTTTTGTGCCTTTACAATCCTGTACGGAGAAAAGCACAATAACTCAAAACAATCCTTTACTGAGTAACTCCAACCGGAGTAAATTTTTTCCCGTTTGCATCATAAAATCTTGAGAACATTTCGTAGTAACAAAGCCTCATAACTTGAATTGCCACAACCATTCCCTCAAGAGCCATAACAAAAGCATTTCCGCCTATAATAACTAAAATTGAACCTGTTCCCGCTACCATTTCGGAAAGTGTCATAACTACAAGCATCATTCCTGAGTGAGAAAGCACGAACCCTCCAACACGCAAGAAAGACAAAGTATTTGCTACAAAAGATAATAAAAATTCGAATAATTCAAAAAAGTTTTCTGCAATAAACGAACCTATTCCTTCGTGATGTCCGCCCTCGGATTTTAGTTTTTTGTACTTAATGTAATTCCCAAAAGGCACTCTAAAAAACATTAATACAAGGGGAAAAACAATAAATACTACTACATAAGGTGCAGTCATTACTTTTACACCAAAAGCAAAATCTAAAGCAAGTCCAATAATAAGGGACATATAAAAAACAAATCCCGCCAAACCGTTGTTGCTAAACAATGCTTTTTCATAATTTTTCTGCCTAAACCCAAGAATTATGTTTAGAGAAATTGAAATTCCAATAATTAAAATTCCTATCACAATGGCAGAAATTAATATTAAATTAGTTTCGTGGAAAACTTCAATAGGCTTATGTCCAAGTCCAATCGCCTTGTAAAATCCGTCTAATGCGTGTTCAAAACCAAAAATTGAACCATAAATAAACCCAAAGAAAGTACTAAATGCACCTACCCGCGTCAAAACTCCCCCAGTGGGATTTTTCATTTTATGTTTCATTAATAATCCAATAAGGATAATGACTAAACCTTGTCCAATATCGCCAAACATTATCCCGAAAAGCAAACAGTACAAAAATGCAAATAAACCAGTGGGGTTAATATCCTTATAACCAGGCATTCCATACATTTCAATTAGAGGAGTAAAAGGTTTTGAGAAAAATCCATTTTTTAGTTTTGTGGGAGGAACTAAAGCTAAATCCGTTTCAGGAGGTTTTAAGGTTACCGTCACATCTTCAGCTTCATCAAAAAAATCTTTAAACATTTCCGACTTTTCTCGTGGTACAAATCCAACTAAATAAAAATCATCATTTAAAACTGCCGCATTTTTACGAAGTTCAAACATTTCACCAAGATTTTTAATTTTATGATAACACTTGTTTATAACTTCTTTATTTTTAGTAAAAAATTCCGCCAATTCGCTTTCATCTTTTTTAATAGAAGTGATAAGCTCATTTTTTCTTTCAATCAATTTTTGAAAAGCAGTTTCAGGAGTTCCCGTTACAAAATCAGGCACTCTAAACCGTTCAAAATAAAGGGTACTCATTATGTAATCCGCCATAGAGCCCTCGCTCACAGGGGCAAAATACATTCCCCAAGCATAAGTTTCATTCCTTTTAAAAGGAACAAAAATTAAGTCGGTATCGTCATAATATTCTAGTTTAGATAAAGACTGCACAGGAATTTTTCCTACCCTTACTTTAATATGCTCACAAGCGAAAATTCTTTCAAAATTTACTTCAAGTCCCCATAAATGCTCAATCTGGTCAAGTAATTGTTCAAGTTGAGAAAGTTCAATCTTATCCTTTTCAAGTTGAGTGCTTACCGATTTATAAGTATCGTTTAAGTTTTGAGCAAGGTTTGTAAATTCTTCTGGAGAATAAAAATTTATGGCTGAATAATCAGTTTTTTCAAGGGAAATATTCAAATTATTCGCTAAAGATTTTATCGTCGCAAGAGGAGTAAGATAGGGATTTTCCTCATTCAAAGCCCGTATACCAGGGATTTTTTGTGTGGAATGTATCGCAGGTTCAATATGAAAACAATTGCTCTCACAGCATTTAAGCAATACATAGTTAAGAGATGAAAGTTTACCATAAATATTGATAAGCTCCATTTTTTCTATGCCCATTTAAGCTATCATTCCTTTCAAAATAAGTTTTTCGGAATGCATACAATGCATTCCCTACAAAATTGCAATAAACGGACAACCACAGGTCGCCCCTACAACATAATCCGACCTCGCGGGCAGAACGTTTTCTATTTCACAAAGTAAAAACGCGGGCATAACAGCGGGGTTGTCACGTTGCCGCTTGCTATATAATCAATAATTGTTCAATAAACTCAGGGGAAGCCTTGTACCTTATCCCCTCAGTAACAGTAATTACATTGTTACATTCAATCTCACAAAGTTTCATAAAAGAATAAAAAGCAACAGGAGCATCACTAGCATTTCTAAGTGTCTTTTTCAAATTTTTATAACGCACTTCATTTATATGCTGTTCAAGGAAAAATTCATCTTTTTTATCCATATTCCGCATATATTTAGTTTTTTCCATTAAAGAGAGCATTTCTTTTTCATCTTTTGCACCACTTATAGCTTTAATTCTATTCTTACTAATTTTCCCGTGATAAGGAATTAAAACCTTTGTAACGTCATCTTTTGAACCATTATAATAAGCCTTTAACCTATAAACATTATGCAAATTAGTAAGGTCAATTCTTGTCAAAATAATATCTTTCAACTCTTTTGCAATATCCTCACTAAATTCCTTTGAAATTGCTACCAAAATATCCTCATAATAATAAGTAATAAGAATTCTTTCGCAAAGTAAATAATCCACTGTCCCGTCTTTTAAAACCTCAACATTTTTAAGCAACTTATAATAAATTGTCCCGTTTATAACTAGAAGAATTTCATTAAAATTCTTGCATTTTGACAATTTCATCATATCAATTTTCGAATGAGAAATCAAAAAGCTAGGTAGTGAGGAAATGGACGTGTCCTCCGCTTTTATATTAGTAGCAAGAATACAACGCAAAATGTGATGAATTTCCGAATTTGTCAATTCATAATTATAAAATTCATACTTGTCCAACCCTTGAAACTTGAGCAATTTAACATATAAATTAAAATTGTTCAATTTCACAAGAGATTCCAAATATCCACGGTGAATGTTCGCAGTATCAACATTTGCTAATATATCAGAATAATGAGTATTATTTTTTAAGTAAGAAGCAATTTCCGCTACAGTTTGCTTGTTAAGCATATCGGAATAATGCTGAGATTTAAGCATTTTACTGTACAAAGCACGTATTTTCGTAACGGTAGCCTTTGTAGAATATCTTTCAAACAAAAATCACACCTACTTTCATAAAAAATTACTGTAAATTTATAAGAATAGAATACTGTTTGTTATCTCATCTTCCCAGTTTTCTTTTTTCTCGTTATAAATTTCAGTTATTTTATCTTTTCGTTCTTTAGTTAAGTTAGAAATTTCCTCAAGTTTTTGGTTGCAAATTTCTTTTTGTTCGTCCTCAAAAGCATTTAACTCAAGAATAGCCTCTTTATCAGCCTTTTCCATAAGTTCTTTTTCTTTTTCTTTTGTAAGGGTTAAAAGTTCGCTCTTTTTTTCTTCAGCAGAAGCAAGTGCATGCCTCGCCCTTTCATCAACCATAAGAATACGTCTTATAATATCTTGCATAAAATGTTCATTCCTTTCTTGATGTATTGGACGGATTTGCCACACCACTTTTTTAAGGTGGAAAATTTTTCGGTAGAAAAGAACTAAACTCACATTTGAAACCTTGTTTCAAACTAGCGTCCGTCCTTTCTTTTGATAAAAAATAAAAACTAATTTATAAACCATTATTTATATAATATACCTTTTTCATTAAATTTTCAATATATTTTGTAAAAAATTTATTATTTTTTCTTGAGAATATTTTATTTTATTATTCCAATACTAAGAAAACAGTAAAAAAATAAACAAAATAAATATGGAAAACAATGTTTTCACAGTTTATTTTTCATCAAAAATGTTAAATTTAAATAAATAATTTAACCAATAAATGTAACAAAAACTTGACATTTTGTTAATTTAAGGTTATAATTCAAAAAAGGATATGCGTTCGGAATGTTGAAAAACAGTTGTTTATGTGGAATTTTACTCATAAAATTTATGAATTAAATGTTATATTTTAATAGCTAAAACTAATTTTTTCACTTGAATTTTTTGTAATCGTTGACTGTTAAGTCGTTTTAAAGCAAATGTTGTTCGGAAAGTCGAGGGAGTTTTTGGTTAAACTTCGCCTCGATATACATAGGGCTTTTGTAAATTAATAACTGAATTTTGCCTAAGGTTTTGATTTTTTATCGATACCTTTAAGGTTGTGTTGCTTTTTTGCCATAAATTCCTGTTATTTCGTTACATTTGTCGTTTTTTAATTAAGAAAGGAATTAAATTTGGAAGTAAATTTCCATACTCGGATTTTAGCTTTTCGTCAAGCGGGCGAAACTTCTTCACTTTAAAAACTGGGTGAAAAAGTCGTAAAATCCTAATGTAGTGCGTAATTGCATGGTCATAAGTTTGAAAATTAAAAATTTTCAAACGGCGGTTTTGTGCTTTTCAGAAAAACCTCAATTTTTGTCACATGAAAAATTGAAGTGACAAAAAACACACAAAACACGCAGAAAGGAATGGTTATATAAATGAATAAAGAAAACAATACAACTCCAGCTCAAGTTGGAGAAAATCAACCACAGGTTAAAAAGACAAGAAATTATAGATTTAATCGAAATAGAAAACCTAAATTATCTGATACTCTTGCAGAAGTCGTTGCAGAAAAAGCAGCTGAAAATGCTGAAAATTCTGCAAACAATAAACAAAAAGCTACGAAAAAAAATAGTACTAAAGGAAAAGACACAGCAACAAGAAGAACTCCTGTAAAAATTATCCCACTTGGTGGACTTAATGAAATTGGAAAAAACTTTACCGTTATTGAATGTTCAAACGATATTTTTATTATAGATTGTGGACTTGCATTCCCTGATGCTGAAATGCCTGGTGTTGACCTTGTTATCCCTGATTTCACTTACGTTGAAAAAAATAAAGATAAAATTAGAGGTATTGTTGTCACTCACGGACATGAGGACCATATTGGTGCAATCCCTTATTTACTAAAGAAAATTAATGTTCCAGTTTATGCTACAAGATTAACTTTAGGGTTAATTGAAGGTAAACTTAAAGAGCATAAAATTTTGAATTCTGCAAAACTTAATGAAGTTTCCCCTCGTCAAACTGTAAAAATGGGCTGTATGACAGTGGAATTTGTACGAGTTAACCACTCAATCCCTGATGCTGTGGCAATTGTTGCCCACACTCCTGCTGGTGTAATTGTTCACACTGGTGACTTTAAGGTAGATTACACACCTATCGAAGGAGGAATTATCGATTTAGCTCGACTTTCCGAACTTGGAAACAAGGGTGTTTTAGCATTAATGTCCGACTCTACAAATGCTGAAAGAGCTGGCTTTACTATGAGTGAAAGCTGTGTAGGTGAATCTTTCCAAAAGCTGTTTTTACAAGCTGAAGGGAAAAGAATTATCATAGCTACTTTTGCTTCAAATATTCATAGGGTTCAACAAATTATTGATACCGCTGTAGTTTTTGGAAGAAAAGTTGCAGTTTTCGGTAGAAGTATGATTAATGTTATGACAAAAGCCTTAGAACTTGGCTATTTAAAAGCTCCTGAGGGAATAATTATTGACATTGATATGATGAATAAATACCCAGCGGAAAAAGTTGTTTTAATTACAACAGGAAGCCAAGGGGAGCCTATGTCAGCGCTTACAAGAATGGCGATGAATGACCATAGAAAAGTGTCAATAAACTCTCATGATTTCATAATTATTTCTGCTACACCAATCCCTGGTAACGAGAAATATGTTACAAAAGTTATAAATGAGTTAATGCGTTCGGGCGCAGAGGTTATTTATGAGAAAATGTACGATGTCCACGTTTCTGGACACGCGTGTCAAGAGGAACAAAAACTACTTTTATCTCTTGTAAAACCTAAGTTTTTTATCCCTGTACACGGTGAGTACAAACACTTAAAAGCTCACGCAAAAACTGCTGTAGAAATGGGAATTGCCCCAGAAAATATTATAATTGGCGAAATTGGAAACGTTATTGAAACAAACAGCGTTGAAATGAAAATTGTTTCACAAGTTCCATCTGGAAAAGTTTTAGTTGACGGACTTGGAGTTGGGGACGTTGGTGCAATTGTTCTTCGTGATAGAAAGCATTTAGCACAAGACGGACTAATTATTGCTGTTGCTACAATTGAAAGTGCTTCGGGTACAATTTTAGCTGGACCTGACGTAGTTTCAAGAGGTTTTGTTTATGTAAGAGAAAGCGAACAATTAATGGACGAAGCTAAGAAAATTCTTCTCGACGCACTACAAAAATGTTTGGATCAAGACCTAAAAGAATGGAATGCAATTAAATCAAAAATGAAAGATGCACTTTCTGACTTCATTTATACAAGGACAAAAAGAAGTCCAATGATTTTACCTATAATTATGGAAATATAGTTGCAAATTATGGATAATTATTGCTACTTTTAAAGTGTAGCAATAATTACATATCAAAAATTTCTTACAAAGGGGCTGGTTGTAATTAAAAAGCGAAATCTTTTGCTATTAATAGTAGGTGTAAGTGCGATTATTATTACTACTTTTGTATCAATAATAATTTTGCTATTTAGTTCTGGACTTGCGGCACTTCCGCTTTTAATAATTACTGTGATTGCTATGGGATTACTTGGATTTGAAGTTTACATAGCATATAAAAATATTAAAAAATATGTTTTAAGGCTTTATTCAAATTTAATTTTAGCGCAAAAAGAGTCACTAAGCGACTTCCCTGCTCCTGTATTAATAGTTGACGAAGAAAACACAATTGTTTGGGCGAATAGACTTTTTGAGGAAAAAATTGCCTCAGAAAAAGAAGCTTTTGGAAACGATTTGACTACTTTAATACCAATGGAAATAAGTAAAATTTATAGCCAAAACGGTTGCGTTATTGAAAAAGACGGTTTTGTTTATCGTATTGAGGGAAGAAAAGTTAAAAGCAATGAAAAAATAATGACCCTTGTGTATTTTAATGACATAACAAACTATAAAATGCTTGAAACTGAATACAATTTAAGCCGACCAACTGTAATTTTAGTTATGATTGATAACTATGACGATTTGCTTGCTAATGTAAAAGAAAGTGAAAAAGCTAATATTTTAGTTCAACTTGAAAAGCTATTTGAAGACTTTGAAGAAGAAACTTCTGGCGTAATTTCAAGAGTTGCAAAAGATAGGTTTAAAATCGTTGTGGAAGAACGTTATGTTCAACAAATGATGGACAAAAAAGTTGATATTCTTGATAAAGCAAGAGCAATTGCTGTTGATGAAAGATTATCTGTTACCCTTTCAATTGGCGTTGGCAGAAGTGCAAGAACTATGAGTTTAAGCGAACTTTATGCTAAACAAGCCCTTGATATGTCCCTTGGACGTGGCGGTGACCAGTGTGCAGTTAAAACAATTAACGGCTTTGAGTTCTTTGGTGGCGTTTCAAAAGCTGTTGAAAAGCGAACTAAAGTTAAAACTCGTATTATAGCAACCGCTTTAACTGAACTTCTTGAAAGTAGTCAAAATGTGCTTATTATGGGACATAGATTTGGCGATTTAGACAGCTTAGGGGCGGCGATTGGCTTATCTGCTGCTATTAGACGAAAAGGAAAACCCGCTCATGTTGTGGTTGACCCTGATAAAAACTTAGCAAAACAATTAATTGAACATATCGAGAAAAATGATATTCCCGACTTATTTTTATCCCCCGATGTGGCTAAAAATTATGTGAATGAAAATACACTTTTGATTGTAGTTGATACTCATAACCCTAATTTTGTTGAAAGTGGCGAATTACTCGCTAGTTGTAAGCAAATTATCGTTATCGACCACCATAGAAAAATGGTTAATTATATTGATAATGCAGTTATTTTCTACCACGAACCTTATGCATCTTCCGCTTGTGAAATGGTTGCCGAGCTTATTCAATATCTTGACGAAAAGAACAGGATTTCCCACTGGGAAGCGGAAGCTTTGTTGTCAGGGATTATGCTTGACACAAAAAATTTCATTATGAGAACAGGTGTAAGAACCTTTGAGGCTGCGGCTTTCCTTAGAAAACTTGGCGCAGATACTGTAACTGTAAAATCAATGTTTTCAAACAATATTGAAACTTATCAAGAGAAAAGTGCCCTTGTTGCCGATGCTGAAATTTACAGCAATTGTGCAATAGCTTGTACCGATAGCAATAGCGAAGAAATTAGAATTGCAGCACCACAAGCAGCGGACGAACTTCTTGGAATTATCGGTGTTGCGGCATCATTTGTTGTCTTTGATATAAACGGAGTTGTAAATATTTCAGCACGTTCCCTTGGTGGTTACAACGTTCAACTTATTATGGAAGCAATGGGCGGTGGCGGACATCAAACTATGGCTGGCACACAAATTAAAGATATTACTGTGCAAGAGGCAAAAGATATGCTAATTAAAGCAATTTCCGACCTTGAGGAGAAATCTGCTTAACAATTTTTTGCTCAGTAAAATAACGTGTATGGTCTGTGCGACCACGCACAATCTGCTTAATTTACAATTGATAAACAGCTGGTGCTACACTCTACTTTTTATCAATTGAATAACGTGTTTGGTCTGTGCGACCACGCACAAATTTGCTTAATTTACTATTGATAAACAGCGGGTGCTAAACTCTACTTTTTATCAATTGAATAACGTGTATGGTCTGTGCGACCACGCACAAGAAAGGAATGATTATAATTATGAAAGTTATTTTATTACAAGATGTAAAAGGTTCAGGTAAAAAAGGTGATGTATTAAATGTTGCTGACGGATATGCGAGAAATTTCCTTTTAGCGAAAGGTGTTGCGGTTGAGGCAACTAAGAAAAACCTAAATGATTTAGAGGGGAAAAACGCTTCTAAACAACATAAACTTGACGTAGAGAAACAAGATAATTTAGACATTGCAAAAAAACTTGAAGGCAAAAAAGTTGTTGCAAAAGTAAAAGCTGGTGCTGGAGGAAAATTGTTTGGCTCAGTTACAACTGCTACGATTTCTGAGTTAATTGAAGCACAACTTGGCTGTAAAATTGACAAAAAGAAAATCACTCTTTCTGGGGACATAAAAGGCTTTGGCGAATTCACTGCGGACATAAAAATGACTCAAGGAGTTTCTTGTAAACTTGAAATTTCTGTTGTTGAAGAATAATTTTTAACTTACATTGCTACTCGTAAAAAAGTAGCAATGTGAGTTTTTGTGTTTAATTATCACTTTTTTGAAAGGAACGAGAATTGTGGAGCAATTTAACAATCAAAATTCATATAACGCAAATATAGCAGAGGGACTAAACGATTTTGGTGGGCAAACAAATGAAATGCTCTATAACCTTGAGGCGGAGCAAACGGTTCTTGGTGCATTAATCATTGAACCTGACGTTTTGCCTATTGTCCTTGATTACTTAAAGCCTGACGCTTTTTACCGACGACAACATAGAGAGCTTTTTTCTATTATTATAAGAATGTTTGGTAACGGGCAACAAGCGGACATTATCACCATAATGAATGAAGCTGTATCTATGGGAGTTTTTGAAACTTCCGCTATGGCGAAAACTTATTTAAAAGGGATAACTGAAAGTGTTCCTTCTATCTCCAATATCGAAAGCTATTGCAAGATTTTGGAGGAAAAATATTACCTAAGGGCATTGCTTACCGCTACAAAAGAAATTAACGAAGCAGTTTATGACGGGTCAACTGATGTAAGAACTTTAATTGACAGCGCTGAACAAAAAATATTTGATATAAGACAAGGTAGACAAACAGGCGGACTTGTTAAAATCGATGAAGTAGTCTTGCAAGCTTATGACAGGTTGCAAAAAATCACAGGTATTGATAAAGAAAAATATATCGGTTCAAAAAGTGGATTTGTGCACCTTGATGCGGTTACAAGCGGACTTAATGACTCCGACTTGATTATTCTTGCGGCAAGACCTGGTATGGGTAAAACATCTTTTGTAATGAATATTGTTACAAATTTAGCAAGAAGTACTGATAAATCCGTTGTAATTTTCTCCCTTGAAATGAGTAGTGAACAGCTTGCAACTCGTATGCTTTCTTCCGAAGCATTGGTAAACAGCCATTCACTCCGTACAGGGCTTTTGATGAATAGTGACTGGGACAAGCTTGCACAAGGTGCTGCTTCTTTGTCGAGAATGAACATTTACCTTGACGATACAGCAGGAATGACTGTTCAACAAATGAAAGCGAAATTGCGACGTGTGAAAAACCTTGGTCTTGTTGTAATCGACTACTTACAGCTTATGGAAAGTGCTAAAAAAAGCACAAACAGGGTACAAGAAGTTTCCGAAATGACAAGGCAATTAAAACTAATGGCGAAAGAGCTAAAAGTGCCTGTAATCACACTTTCACAGCTAAACCGTGGTGCTGAGGGAAGAACTAATCACCGACCTATGTTATCCGACCTTCGTGAATCTGGGTCAATCGAGCAAGATGCCGACATAATTTTGTTTTTATATAGAGAAAGTTACTATGAAAAAGAAACGGAAGACCAAAATATTTCTGAATGTATAGTAGCAAAAAATCGTCACGGTGAAACAACCACAGTAAAACTTGTTTGGAATGGTGAATTTACATTATTCCGCAATTTTGACGAAAATCGAGTTGAGTAAAAATTAGGAGTATATATTTTTATGGAAAATTTATTCCTTGAAAAAATAAAATCTACAATAGAAAAACACAGTATGCTCACCTATGAAGATGAAGTTTTAGTCGGTCTTTCCGGTGGGGCGGACAGTGTTTGCCTTTTGCTGGTTTTAAAGGAGTTAGGGTATAAAGTTTTTGCTTGCCATATCAACCATAATTTACGGGGTGAGGAAAGTTTTCGTGATGAAAAGTTTTGCGTTAGCCTTTGTGATAAGTTAAATATTGAACTTTTTGTAGAAAACATTGACGTTAATACTTATTGCAAAGAAAAATCGGTAGGAATTGAAGAAGGTGCAAGAATTTTACGTTATGAAATTTTGCAAAAATATGGAAAAGGCAAAAAAATTGCTACTGCACATAACTTAGATGATTGCTTAGAAACTACAATTTACAACTTAACAAGAGGAAGTGGACTAAGAGGTTTATGCGGAATTTTACCAGTTCGAAATAATATTATAAGGCCAATTATTTTTTCTAAAAGAGAGGAAATTGAGCTTTATTTAAAGGAAAAGGGACAAGAATTTGTTGTAGACAGCACAAACCTTGAAACCGATTATACAAGAAACAAAATCCGCCACAATGTAATTCCAACTTTAGAAGAAATCAACCCATCAATTTTAAATAATTATGAAAATACAATTGTAACCTTGCGAAAAGAAGAAGATTTTCTTCAAAAATTAGCAGAAAATATGATTGAAAAGGCGAAAATATCCGATACTGAATTTAGTATTGAGAAAATTTTGTCTTTTGATGAAGTTATTATAAAAAGAGGCATCGCTTTAATATTAAAAAGAAATTCAATTGAATATAATTATAAGAGTGTGAATGATATTTTTTCTATCATTTTAAATGGTGGAAAAATAAATATAAAGAAAAACGTTTATTTAACTGCAACTGAAGGGAAAATTTCTTTATTGTATCAAGAAAAAATCACAGAAAATACACAATTTTCCACTAGAATTAAGCCATGTGAAAAAATTTTTTTGAAAAATAAGTGTTTTGCTCTTGAAAAGTGGGATAATATCGCTTATAATAAGAGGAATAGTGGAAATTTATCCCCATTTTGTTTCGATTTGGATAAAGTTAATGGCGAATTAATTTTGCGAAATAGACGAAATGGTGATAAAATTAAATTTGTAGGAAAAAGTTTTACTACCTCTGTGAAAAAACTTTTTAATGAGAAAATTCCACTTGAAAAGCGTGATGAAGTGCTTTTTTTAACCGATAATCTTGGAGTAATTTTTGTGGAAGGTTTCGGTGTAGCACAGAGAGTTGAAATAGACGATAATAGCAAAAATATTGTCGCAATAAAAATAGACGTGAAGGAATGACTAAAAATATGGACAAAATGGAAGTATTATTCTCAAAAGAGCAAATAGAAAAAAGAGTAAAAGAAGTTGGCGAACAAATCTCAAAGGATTATAAAGGCAAAAAATTAATGGTAATTTGCGTTATCAAAGGCGCATTTATATTCACTGCTGATTTAGTTAGAGCTATTGATCTTGACCTTGAAATCGACTTTATGAAGGCGAAAAGTTATGTTGGAACTGAAAGTTCTGGCGTTGTAAACATTAGTATTGATAACGAACTTGAGGTTGAGGGGAAAGATATTATCGTTGTTGAGGACATTCTTGACACAGGTCGAACTCTACACTCAATTTGCAATACTTTAAGATCTAAAAATGCAAATTCAGTAAAAGTTTGTGTTTTCTTAGATAAAGCGGAAAGACGTGTTGTTGACCTAAAAGCGGACTATGTTTGTTATGACATTCCCGACACTTTTGTTGTAGGTTATGGACTTGATTATGACGAAAAATATAGACAACTTCCTTTCGTTGGACAAATAATTTCTGAATAAAAATTTACTATAAAATAAATTTTAATATAATTTTTGATAGGAGTGAAAATATTGAATCCAAAAAAGAGTAAAGGTATACTCATATACGCAATTGTAACTTTCGGAATAGTTGGAATGATTTTTCTTGTAATGCAAAACCTTGCACCAAGAGGGCCTGAGTACGACTATGGCACAATAATGAAATATTTTGACGATTTAGAAGTTAAGGCATTTGACCTTGATTTAAACAATGGTAAACTTGATTTTGTTATTGAAGATGAAAACGGTGTTGACCAAGAAATCACTTATACTGTGCCTAATGTTAGCATTTTTGTTAACGAAGTTTTAGGTGAGGGCGAAAATAATTATCGTCAAAAATATAATGAAGCTAATCCTGATGAGCCTTTAGTGGAAAATTTACAAGCAATTCAAGATAATAGCTTTATACTTAGTATGATTCCTACCATTATTTTAATTGGCTTAATGATTGCATTTTTCTTTGTGTTTATGCGTCAAGCTAATGGCGGTGGAAAGGTTGGAAACTTTGGTAAATCTAACGCTAAAACCCACTTAAATGTTGGTAAAAAGGCAACTTTTGCTGACGTTGCGGGTGCTGATGAAGAAAAAGAAGAACTTAAAGAAATTGTTGACTTTTTAAAAGATACAAAAAAATATAGCGAAATCGGCGCGAGAGTTCCAAAAGGTGTTTTATTATTAGGACCTCCGGGTACTGGTAAAACCCTTTTAGCAAGAGCTGTTGCGGGTGAAGCTGGTGTTCCATTCTTCTCGATTTCTGGTTCAGATTTCGTTGAAATGTTTGTTGGTGTGGGTGCTTCTCGTGTAAGAGATTTATTTGGTGAAGCTAAAAAATCTGCTCCTGCAATCATCTTTATTGATGAAATTGACGCAGTTGGACGTCACCGTGGCGCTGGAATGGGTGGCGGACATGACGAAAGAGAACAAACTCTTAACCAACTTCTAGTTGAGATGGACGGTTTTGCTGGAAATGAAGGGATTATCGTAATGGCGGCTACAAACCGTCGTGATATTCTTGACCCAGCGTTATTAAGACCAGGACGTTTTGACAGACAAATCTTAGTTTCTTACCCTGACGTTAAAGGAAGGGAAGAAATCCTTAAAGTTCACGCAAGAAATAAACCTCTTGCCCCTGATGTTGACTTAAATGTTATTGCAAAAACTACTCAATATTTCACAGGTGCTGACCTTGAAAACTTGTTGAATGAAGCGGCTTTGCTTGCTGCGAGAGCGAATAGAAAAGCACTCACTGAACAAGACCTTGAAGAAGCTGTGCTTAAAGTATTAGCAGGTCCTGAGAAAAAATCTGCTGTTGTAACTGAACACGATAGAAAAATCACAGCTTACCATGAAGCTGGGCATGCTGTAGCGGCATTTTACCTTGAAACTTGTGAAAAAGTTCACCAAGTTACAGTTATCCAACGTGGTATGGCGGCTGGTATTACAGTAACAAGACCTACCGATGATAACAACCACGTTTCAAAACGCAAACTTTTTGAAAGAATTGTTATGACAATGGGTGGACGTTGTGCGGAAGCTTTGACAATGGACGATATTTGCACAGGTGCAAGCCACGATATTGAGCAAGCTACAAAAACTGCAAGAGCAATGGTTACTCAATACGGTTTCTCTGAAAAAGTTGGCGCTGTAAACTATGGCGGAGGAAGTCACGAAGTATTCCTTGGTAAAGATTACGGTCACACAAACAACTATAGCGAAGAAATTTCTGCTCTTATTGATAGTGAAATTAGGGAAATTATCACGACTGCTTATGAAAAATGTGAAAATATTCTTAAAGAAAATATCGATAAATTACACCTTACAGCTAAATATTTAATCGCTTTTGAAAAAGTTGACGGCGATGAGTTTGAAAAGCTTATGAATGGTGAAATTACTGAGGCTGATGTTGATGCAAAAATTGCAGCAAATATGCCAAAGAAAAAAGAAGTAACTGAAGAAATTGAAACTGAAAAAGTTGAAGAAGAAGTTACTGAAACTGTTGAAGCTACTACTCAAGATGATGTTTCTGTGGAAACTGAAGCAACTGCTACTGAAACTGCTCAAAAAGAAGACGAAGAAGACACTAAATAGTATAATTAAAAGTACGAGAATGAAAAATTTCTCGTACTTTTTTATAAACGTATAATTTAGTAAATTAATATGGCAAAATTTCAACTTTCATTTGTCTAACATTGTTATTGATTTTTTTATTAAAATATGTTACAATATCAATTAGAATTGTTAGGAGATCACAAATAAATATGAAAAAAATAAATATAGTCACTGGGCATTATGGAAGCGGCAAAAGCAATTTTTCCACTAACCTCGCCCTTTCTCTTGCAAAAAAAGGAGAAAAAGTCACAGTTGTTGACCTTGATATTGTAAATCCTTATTTTAGGACAGCTGACTTTAAAGAGCTTTTTGCTGAAAATGGAATTGAATTAATCAGTCCTATTTACGCAAACACAAACCTTGATATTCCAGCAATCAACTTTGATATTGAAAGATTGGTTGCAAACGAGGGGTATATAATTGTTGACGTTGGCGGAGATGACGCGGGTGCAACTGCCCTTGGTCGCTACACGCAGCCTTTTCACGAAATGATTGATGACATTGATATGTTTTATGTTATTAATTCTTGTAGGCAACTCACAAAAGAACCGTCGGAAGCGTTGGAATTGCTTACAGAAATTGAAAAAGCAGCACGTTTTAAGGCTACCGCGCTTATAAATAATTCAAATTTAGGAAATTTAACGGATAAAGAAGTTATTTTAAATTCAGTGGAATTTGCAAATAAAGTTTCTTTAGCTTCTGGGCTAAAAATTGCATTTACATCAATTGAAAAAAGCCTTGAGTGTGAAGAATTTAACCATTTGAACCCATTTTATATTGAAATATATGTAAAACCATTGTGGGAAATTTAGTTTGAAATTTAAAATTTGAACTTGCAAAAAAACAAACTTGAATAGATTTAATGAAAGGATTGAAGAAAATTTATGGCTAAAATTACAGTTAATTTTGAAAGGTGTAAAGGTTGCGGACTATGTACTACATCATGTCCAAAAAATATCGTTGACCTTCAAAAAGATAAGAGGAATTCAAAGGGATATTTTACCGCTGCTTGCACAAATGATAGCGAATGTATTGGCTGTGCAATGTGTGCAATGATTTGTCCTGACTGCGCTATTGTTGTTGAAAAATAGTTTTAATAAATTACCGAAAGGATTGATATTTTAATGGAAAGAAGTTTAATGAAAGGTAACGAAGCAATTGCTGAAGCTGCAATGCGTGCTGGCTGTAAATGCTTTTTTGGTTACCCAATCACTCCACAAACAGAAATTTCTGCTTATTTAGCAAAAGTTTTCGAGAAAAAAGGCGGAGTTTTCCTACAAGCTGAAAGTGAAGTTGCGGCTATAAATATGGTGCTTGGTGCAGCGTCAACAGGCGTTCGTGTTATGACTTCCTCATCTTCCCCAGGGATAAGCCTTAAAAGTGAGGGGATTTCTTACATCGCTGGCTCCGATTTACCTTGTGTAATCATCGATATTCAAAGAGGTGGCCCTGGTCTTGGAGGAATTCAACCTTCACAAGCTGACTACTGGCAAGTTACAAAAGGTCTTGCACACGGGGATTTCCACGTTTTAGTTTATGCACCATCTTCTGTACAAGAAATGGTTGATATGGTTATAAAAGCATTTGATATGTCCGATAAATTTAGAATGCCAGCAATGGTTTTAGCTGACGGAATGCTTGGACAAATGATGGAACCTGTTGTTTTCCCTGAAGTTTCTGTTGAAAAGGTAGAAAAACCTTGGGCAACTGACGGACATAAACATCAAAGAGCTCACAATGTAACAAACTCATTATTCCTAAAACCTGAAGTTTTGGAACAATCTGTTAAAGATAGATTTGCTAAATATCAAGAGCTTAAAGACAATTATACCGAAGCTGAATGTTATATGACAGAAGATGCGGATATTGTTGTTGCAGCTTATGGTGCAACTGCTCGTGTTGCAAAAAGTGCTGTTAATTTAGCTCGTAAAGAGGGCATAAAAGCTGGACTTTTCCGTCCAAAAACTGTATGGCCTTACCCTGACAAAGAAATTAATGAAGCTTGTAAAAATGCAAAAGAAGTCCTTTGTGTTGAAATGAGTATGGGGCAAATGATTGATGATGTAAAACTTGCATTAAATTGCTCACTTCCTGTTTCTTTCTTTGGAAGAACGGGTGGAATTATCCCTCAACCTGCAGAAGTCCTTGAGGAAATTAAAAAATTAGCTAAATAAATTATAAATTATAAATTATAAATTATAGATTTATAACCTTAAAACTGGAAAGGATTTGATATAAATGGCTGTTGTATTTGATAGACCGAAAGCCCTTGTGGATATTCCACAACACTACTGCCCAGGCTGTACTCACGGTATTATACATAGACTTGTTGCTGAAGTTTTGGACGAAATGAACATCGAGGGAGATACTGTTGGAGTATGTCCTGTTGGTTGTTCTGTAATGGCTTATGATTACTTTGGTTGTGATATGATTGAAGCTCCACACGGACGTGCTCCTGCTGTTGCCACTGGAGTTAAAAGAGCTATGCCTGATAAATTTGTATTTACTTATCAAGGTGATGGTGACCTTGCAGCGATTGGTACTGCTGAAACTGTTCATGTTGCCACAAGAAGTGAAAATATAGTTGTAATTTTCGTAAACAACACTACTTATGGTATGACAGGTGGACAAATGGCGCCTACTACCCTACCTGGTCAAGTTACACAAACTACACCACACGGACGTGACACAAAAACTGCTGGTTATCCAGTAAGAGTGTGTGAAATGCTTGCTACTTTAACAGGAACTTCTTATGCAGAGCGTGTTTCTGTCGACAACGTACCTAACATTAGAAAAGCAAAAAAAGCTATCCGCAAAGCTTTTGAAATCCAAAAAGAGGGAAAAGGTTTTTCAATAGTTGAAGTATTGTCAACTTGCCCAACAAACTGGGGAATGACACCTGTTGAAGCCCTTGATAGACTAAGAGCGGATATGATTCCATATTATCCTTTAGGAGTGTACAAAGACATCACTGCGGAAGGAGGAGAAAAATAATGACACTTGACATTATTTTAGCTGGATTTGGTGGGCAAGGCGTTCTTTTTGGTGGAAAATTACTTGCTTATAGCGGACTTTTGGACGGAAAAGAAGTTTCATGGCTTCCATCATACGGCCCTGAAATGCGTGGAGGAACTGCAAACTGTTCTGTTTGTATTTCTGACGAAGAAATCAGTTCTCCTTTAGTTTTAGAGCCATCTGAATTAATCGTAATGAACTCCCCTTCTTACGACAAATTTATTGACACAGTGAAATCTGGTGGAAAAGCGTTTATTGACTCAACTTTAATCGAGAAAAAATGTGATAGAACGGATATTGATTGTTTTTACGTTCCTGCAACTGAACTTGCAACTGAAAACGATTTAAAAGGAATGGCGAATATTATTTTGTTTGGAAAATTCCTTAAAGAAACAGGATTTGCTCCTTTAGAAATTTGTAAAGAAGCAGTAAAAAAATCTGTTCCAGCAACAAAATCTCACCTAGTTGAAGCAAATATTAAAGCTATTGAAATCGGAATGAACTATTAAAATTTTAACGATAAAAAAGAAAATCTCATAGAAAACGATGAAAAACATTGTCTTCTATGAGATTATTTTTTTGCAAAATAAAATTATTCTACAACAGTAATGCTCTTAATTGTTTGGTCTTCAACAGGTTTGTCGCCAAAACTAACTCTAGTAGCAGCGATTTCATCAACTGTTTCAATTCCTTCAACAACTTTACCAAAAGCAGCATATTGCCCGTCAAGGTGAGGAGCATCTTCGTGCATAATAAAGAATTGTGAGCCAGCTGAGTTAGGGCTTTGTGAACGAGCCATTGAAATAACTCCACGTTCGTGCTTAATAGGGTTGTCAAAACCATTAGCTTTAAATTCGCCAACGATATTGTGACCAGGGCCGCCCATTCCGCTTCCTTCAGGACAACCGCCTTGAATCATAAATCCACTAATAACACGGTGAAAAATTAGACCATCGTAAAAACCGTCATTTACAAGTTGTAAAAAGTTTTCACAAGTTTTTGGAGCTTGTTCAGGATAAAGTTCTAACTTAATATTTTTACCATTTTCCATTTCGATTAATATCATCTTAATACATTCCTTTCAGTCAAACAAACTAACTATTAATATTTGTTTACCTATTAATTTTACAGCAATTTAAAGGATAATTTGTTAATAATTTATTGCTAATATATTAACAAATTGTTAATAAGAATAATTTGACAAAAAATAAAATGAATAAATTACAATAAAAATAGAAAAAATACAAACAAAGAAATAATTTTTCAAAGGAGAATTGCCTGTGTCAAAGTTATTAAATCGTTCCACAATAATTTTCAATAATACGCCCTCAATTAAAAGTTATGCAAGTGTTGTTGGGGAAAAAGAGGGCGAAGGTCCTTTAGGATTTTTTTTCGACGAAATTGAAATTGACCCTTATTTTGGGCGGAAAACTTTTGAACAAGGTGAAAGCGAATTGCAAAAGCGTTGCGTTGATACTGCAATAAAAAAGGCTGAAATTTCTCCCGAAGATATAAATATTATGCTTGGCGGTGACCTTTTGAACCAATGTATAGGCACAACTTTTGGAAATATGGCACTTGGAATACCTATTTTAGGAATTTACGGAGCTTGTTCCACCATGTCGCAAGGAATTTTGCTTTCATCAATTTTAATTGATAATAATATTGGAAATTACGTTTTAGCAGTGACTTCTTCTCACTTTTGCACAGCGGAAAGGCAGTTTAGATTGCCTTTAGAATATGGCGGACAGCGAACTCCTACCTCCCAGTGGACAGCTACCGCAAGTGGTTCAATGGTTATAACTAAAAAAGATAAACCGCCTTTTATTCGTGGAGGAATTGTTGGAAAAATCTGTGACCTTGGGATTTCAGACCCTAACAACATGGGGGCAGCAATGGCTCCAGCGGCAGCCGACACAATAAAAACTTTCCTAGCGGACACAGGGCTTGAACCTAACTTTTTTGACCACATAATAACAGGCGACCTTGGCACAGTGGGGAGCAAACTCCTTATTGAATTGCTTTTAAAGGACAATATTGACATTAAAAAAGTCCACTCCGACTGCGGAGTGATGATGTACGATTTTGACAAGCAAGATGTAAGTGCGGGCGGTTCAGGTTGCGGTTGTAGCGGAAGTATTTTGTGCGGATATTTTCTTGATAAAGTCCGTGAGGGAAGCCTTAAGAACATACTTTTTTGTGCAACAGGAGCATTACTTTCTACTACTTCATCTTTTCAAGGGGAAGCAATACCCTCGATTTCCCACGGAGTATGGATTTCTCACAATGACAAATAAAAGGGAGGATTTTTATGGAAATAATTTTGAATTGCGTGAAAGCTTTCCTAGTGGGTGGAGCTTTTTGTGCTATAGGGCAAATTTTAATTGACTACACTTCCCTCACACCCGCAAAAATTTTGGTTGGCTATGTGGTTGCAGGTGTAATTTTGGGTGGTTTAGGAGTTTATGATGTAATAGTTGATTTCGCTGGGGCGGGAGCAACGGTTCCACTCACAGGTTTTGGCAATGTTTTACACCACGGAGTAAAAAAAGCTGTAGACGAGAATGGATTAATTGGCGTTTTGACAGGAGGGTTAACAGCTTCTGCTGGAGGAGTTACAGTAGCAATTTTTTCAGGGTTTTTAATGGCAATAATCTTCAAACCCGGCAACAAAAGCTAACAAGCGTGACGCTTGACCCATTCCCGCACCAAACTTAGTAAAAAAAGGGAACTTTTGTTTCTGCGAGGCTATAGAAAGTTCAGAATTTTGTAAAGACAAACAAAAGTAAAAGTTACACAAGACAAAGTTTAGGTCAAGCCTTTTTTAAAGGCTTGCAGGGTGGAGGGACAGCGTCCTTCCTCGGTTTCCGCAGAAAGCGAAATACTCCAATGAAAAGTCAGCAGTCAAAAATAGCAACGAAACAAAGTAAAAGTTAATACCCAGCAGAAAACCACAAAATTGCAAATTGAACAAAAAGAAAAATCAAGTAGAAACTGATAAAAAAGATATTTTTCTGCTGGGTTTGAAGTAGCATTATGAGAAATTGTAAATTTCGAAAAATGCGGGCCGTTTTATCCCTTGAAAAATAGCGGTAAAGCAACGTGGCGGGGCAAACCCACTGTTACTCCCGCACTCAACAAAGCAAAAAGGAACTTTTGTTTCTGCGAGGTAATATTTTGTTGTAGGGGCGACCTGTAGTCGTCCGTTTATTGCAACACCCAAAATGTAAATCAAAATTTTTCCAAAGGTTAAGAAAACACATTTTTGTATAAATAAAAAATATGAGAAAATAATAATATTGTCTTAAAAATAATATAAAATAAGGGTTAAGACGATATTTGGAGTTTGCAAATTCAATTTTAAATTAAGTTATAACCTAAATTTCATTAACTTTTACATCAAAAAGTAAGAGAGAAAGGATTGAATATTAAAATGAAAAAACTTTTAATTACAGGACTATCTTTACTTTGCGCAATGACGTTTTTTACAGCATGTTCAAACGAAGATATGGAAGAAACTACAACTGAAACAACAACAGTTACTACTACAAAAGAAACAACAGTGGCTACAACTAGCGCTGACACCACAACTGAAACAACAGAAAATGACACAAATAATATCGAAAGCGACGAGAACGATATGGCAAGCGAGGGCGACGGCTTAACTCGTATGTTAAAGTAGAATTTTTATTCTATCACTAAAAAACATTATCATAGCATTTGTTTAAAGTGTTAAAAATAAATGTTACAAATTTGTAAAAGATTGTGTTAAGACTGTGAAAATGTACAAATACCCCTTGCTTTATTTGTAAAATGTGCTATAATATAATTCATGGATTAAGAAATACCATAAACACTTAATTTAAAACATGTTTTGACATAAAAATGCGTTTTAAAATTTAACCTAGAAAGGAAATTTTATTTATGAAAAAAATTATAGCTCTTTTAGTAGCAACTCTATGTATTGGCGCAACTCTTGTTGCTTGTTCAAATGACGAAGCTAGCGAAACTACTGAAGCAACAACTGTTGCTACTTCTGAAGAAACTACAGAGGCTACTTCTGAAGAAACAACTGAAGCTACTGTTGGTTTAGAACCTCCTACTGATGACCCAAATGTTGGTCTAGAACCTCCTGCTGAAGGTGAAGGCGAGTTCGTTGAAACTGTTGAAACTGAAGCTGGATATGTTCCTCCAGTATTTGAATCAGAAAACCCATTAGGTGAATATGTTCAAGCTGGTCTAAACGTTGGTATGTGGGGCGGAATGATGGGCGAAGCTACTGACACACAAACAATCAGCGATATTTTCAAAATTGATGTTACACCATATGTAAACTACATTGTTGTATCAAACCAAATGAGCTTCCCACTACAAGAAATCATTATCCTTGAAACTGCTGAAGGCGAAGCTGAAGCGGCTAAAGAAGTTCTACAAGCAAGAGTTGATAACGAAGTACAAAACGGAATGCACTACCCTGATTCAGTTTTAGTTCTACAAAACTCAGTTATTGCTGTTGAAGGAAACTATGTAATTTATGTAGCTTCAACTGCTCCTCAAGCTGCTGTAGACGCTATCGTTGAAGCAATCAAAGGCTAATAAAGCCAATTATTAATTTATAATAATAAAAATCCACATTTTGCGATAATACAAAATGTGGATTTTTTTATGTTGTGAAAAAACAACAAGCGGCAAGAGCAGAGCCTTGCTCTACATAAATTTGTTTTGGGATTTCGGAATGCATACAATGCATTGCCTACAAAATTGCAATAAACGGACGGCCACAGGTCGCCCCTACAGCATAATTCAACCTCGCGGGCAGTACGTTTCCCATTTCACAACGTAAAAACGCGGGCATGTCAGCGGGGACGCCCCGCCGGGCACGGATGCAACGTCACGTTGCCTGCTAAACTATGTTTTTTGCTTGTCCCTTTTCAAAAGCTTTAAAATTATCAATAACTATATCAATAAGTCTTAATCTTGACTCAAGTGGTGCCCATGCATTGTGTGGTGTAATTATTGTATTTTTTGCGTTAATCAATGGATTTGATGCTTCCATAGGCTCTTTTGACACAACGTCCAAAGCTGCACCCGCTATTAAACCATCGTTCATAGCTTTTGCAAATTCAGCTTCATTTATAATAGGTCCACGAGCAGTATTAATCAAAAATGCAGTCTTTTTCATCATAGAAACTCTTTCATAATTAATAAGTCCGCTAGTTTGTTCAGTTAAAGGACAATGCAATGTAACGAAATCGCTGTTTTTAAGAAGTTCCTCAAGAGAAACACATTCAATGTCAAAATCACCTTGTGGTTTCGTTCTTGTGTAAACCATAACTTTCATTCCAAAAGCTTTTGCAACTTTATAAATTTCTTTTCCGATAGTTCCAAAGCCTACAATCCCAAGAGTTTTCCCCATAATTTCAAAAGTTGGTTCTTTATAGTATGTAAAGTTAGGTGAATTTACCCAATCGCCCCCTTTTACACTTTGTGCGTATTCACTTACTCTATTTGCAAAAGCTAAAATATAAGCAAAAACTTGTTGCATAACAGAAGTAGTTGAGTATCCAGGAGCGTTACAAACAACAATTCCCTTTTCTTTAGCAGTAGTAAGGTCAACATTATTATATCCTGTAGCAAAAATCCCAACATATTTTAAGTTGGAGCATTTTTCCATCACGTTTTTATCAATAACAACTTTGTTAGTTAAAACAACTTCATTATCAGCGACTCTTTCAATAGTTTGGTCAGGAGTGGTGCTTCCGTAAATAGTAACCTCCCCAAGATTTTTCAAAATATCAAGGTCAATGTCGTTGTTTGAGATAGTGTCACAGTCAAGAATTACAATTTTCATAAATATAATCATTCCTTTACATTATTTAAATAAAATTATTGATAATAATATTGTAATAAACAAAAAATTATTATTAATAATTAATATAACACAAAATCAACGAAAAAACAACAGAAATTTTGTAATATTTTTTTATGCTAAATTTTGCATTTATATTGTAATTTGCAAAAAAATGTGTTATTATGTAATAAATGTGTATCATAATAAAATTTTATTGTATAAGGGGAACATTCTATGAAATCTATTAAAGCAAAAATTTTAGTATCAATGTTATCTTTAGTATTTATTTCGGTTACTCTAATAGTGGTTATGACTTCTGTTAGTAATTACCGAAGCACTTACGACACTCTGGAAAAAACTTTAACAGAAACCGTTGAAATATCTGCAAAGTGGCTACAAGCTGAGTTGAATAACTATATCGATACCGCTATTGAACTCTCCGAAGATGAAATACTTACTCAAGATCTTCCTGCAACTACCGCTTCGAACTACACACAAGTAAAAAATGAAATTTTACAACAATCCGCACTAGTTATGGAAATGCAAAATATTAGCGAACTTGTAATTTTTGATAAAAATGGTATTGAAAAAAATTACGGTGTTGATGTTTCTGGCGAACCATTTTTTGATGTGCTTAAAAATTCACTTGCTCCTGTAATTGGCGACCCTATGGTGAGTGTTGCTGATGGAGAATTGCGTTTTTACATTATGGCTCCTATCGTAAAAAATGACCAATTTAATGGAATTATTTCTTTTGGTGTAAATGCTGGTGAACTTAACAATATTGTTAATGGTTTACAAGTTGGTGAAACTGGTGAAGCTACTGTAATTAATGCAAATGGTGACACAATTATTTATAAAGATATTGAACTTGTAAAAGAAAAATATAATGCTAACACAGAGGTTCAAAATGACCCTAGCTTACAAGCTCTTGCAGAATTGGAAGCAAAACTAATGGCTGGTGAAACAGGTTTTGGTGAGTATTCATATGCTGGTGTAAGCCAAATTGCTGCTTACACACCAATTCCAAATACACAAGGTTGGGGAATTTACCTAACTGCTGGTCGAGATGAATTTTTAGCTTCACTTTATAATTCAATTATTGTGAGTATTGCGTTAGTTGTAGCAGTAATTATTGTTTCAACATTTATAATTATTGGCGTTGCTAGAAAAATTTCTAAACCAATTAAACAATGTACAGAAAGACTTGAATTACTTGCTCAAGGTGATTTAGACACCCCTATACCTGTTATAACTGAAAAAGATGAAACTGGACGTTTATATGAGTCCACAAAAACTATCGTTAACTCATTGTCTATAATAATCCCTGACCTTTGTGACGGATTATCTGATATGGCTAAAGGAAACTTTGACTTACACAGTGATGTTGATGAAGAATATGTTGGTGAGTACAGCAAGTTAGCAAGCGGAATGTATGATTTACTGAAAAAAATGTCCGTTACACTATCAAAAATTTCTACTGTTTCTTCTCAAGTTAACAATGGTGCAGGACAAGTTTCTGTGGGAGCACAATCTCTTGCACAAGGTTCAACAGAACAAGCTTCTGCAATTGAACAACTTGCAGCTTCAATTGATGATATTTCGGGTAAAATTTCTCAAACTGCCGAGGATTCAAAAGGCGCTAAAGATGCGAACTTAGAAGCTCAAAATGCAATTCTATCATGCAACAACCAAATGGAAGAAATGATGATTGCGATGAAAAATATTAGCGAAAAATCAAATGAAATTTCTAATATAATCAAAGTTATCGACGATATTGCTTTCCAAACAAATATTTTATCACTAAACGCTGCTGTAGAAGCTGCAAGAGCTGGGGCTGCGGGTAAAGGCTTTGCAGTTGTATCTGATGAAGTTCGTACCCTTGCAACAAAATCCGCTCAATCGGCAAAAGACACTGCTTTATTGATTGACGAAACTGTGAAAGTTGTAGAAGATGGTAACAAGATTGCAAGCAACACTCTACACTCAATTAATCTTTTAAGAGAAAGTGCTGAAAAACTTGACGGCTTTGTAAATAACATTGCTGTAGCATCAGAAGACCAAGCTGTTTCAGTAGGTGAAATTAGCATCGGTATATCACAAATTTCTGCTGTTGTACAAACAAATACTGCAACATCGGAAGAAAGTGCCGCTGCAAGTGAAGAACTTTCTAGCCAAGCTGCAATGCTAAGAGATTTAGTTGGTGGATTTAAGATTAACAAATCTTTCTTACAATAATTATTTTTAATAATATAAAAAATAACGAGTGGAACAAATTAATGTTCCACTCGTTTATTTTATTTTTTTTATAAATTATTTGTCATAAAACTTTCTTCAAATTGATTATGGGACATAGGTTTTGCATAGAAATACCCTTGCGCAACTTCACAATTAATCTCTCTTAAAAACTCTATTTGCTCTAAATCCTCAATCCCCTCAGCAACAGTTTGCATATTAAGGCTTTTCGCAAGTTCAACAATTCCGCCAATAACAATTTTTCCGCGTTCAGTTTCTTTGTTGTTAACAAAAAAGCTTCTGTCCAATTTTAATATGCCCGCATTGAAATTTTTAAGCAATCCAAGGGAAGAAAATCCAGCTCCAAAATCATCAATAGCAACAGCAAAACCTAAATCATTAAGCTGTGAAATGACATTTCTTATAGCACTTTCTTTTTCGGTGACAGCAGTTTCTGTGAATTCAATCTCAATATATTCAGCAGGAATTCCATACTTTTTGACAATAGCTAAAACTTCCTCAACAAAGTTATTATTGTTAAGATGATATCTTGAGAAATTTACAGAAACAGGAATAATTTCATACCCTTTTTCCATCCAACCCTTAATTATCTTACATACATTTTCAATCATATAAAAATCTAATTTAGCTATAAAACCATTGCTTTCAAACAAAGGAATAAAGTCATTAGGGAAAATGATATTTCCGTCAGGTTCAATCCACCTAACTAAGGCCTCAGCACCAATAATTTTATCATCACTCAAACGATTTTTCGGCTGTAAAAACACCTTAAAGTCACCGTTTAAAAGAGCTTTTTGCTTTTTATTATTAATTTCAGTAACATGCAGTACGTTTTCTTTAAACTTTTCATCATAGTCACAAATTTCATTTCCGCCACTAGCTTTAGCAACATTGTGTGCAATCACTACTTTTTCAATAATTTCATTTACATCACTTTCCCCTTCTTCAAGGAAGTATCGTCCATACACAAAAGAAAATTGATGTTTACTAAGATTTGGAGTGTACTTTTTAAATATACCTTCAAAATGAATTCTCGCAGTTTCTAACTTTGAAAGGAATTCATATCCAGAGAAAAACAAAAATTCATCTACTCCAACACGGGCAATTCTAAAAGTTTCGTCTTGTACATTTGTTGAAGTATCACGAACTGCCAACAAAACTTGATTTCCTGTTTCAAAATCAAACAATTCATTTATAGCTTTGAAATTTGCAATATCGCATTTAACTATTATAAATCTTTCGGAAGGATTTTTTTCAATTAATTTCGCAATCTCAATCTTAAATTTAGCTAAATTAGGAAGCCCCGTTAATTCATCAAAATAAGCAATTCTCTCAATTTCCTTCAAATTATCCTTACGATTATTAAGTGTGTAAGTTAAAAATATTATTAGGATAATTATAATCCCCATAATTATCGATGATAAATATACTACTATTTGATTAGAAGTTATTTCAAGTTCACTACTTGGAACAACAAAAACCATGGACCAATTATTATAATTAGTAGGCAAATATGTTAAAACATACTCAGCATCATTTACTGTAAAGCGTAAATTTCCACCATAGCCATTTTTAATATCGGATAAATAACCACTAAGCGAACTATCATCATGGAATGTTGCAACCTTAAATTCTTCAAAACTAATAGGATTTGAAGAAGTGCTAAACAAAATCTCTCCATTCATGTCTACAATATGGGTGTATCCAGCGCTTTCACCTGTGGATTGTAGCAAGGAGGTCATATATTCAGTAGTGTATTCAACAGCCACTACACCTTCAATTTTACCTTCCATAATAATAGGAGAAGCCACTGCAATCACAGTCTTTTCCAGCTCATCTGAATAATATGGATCGGAAATTATAGTTTCACCATTTGCAACTTTTGAAAAATACGGTTCATGTGAAATATTTATGTCCCCGATTTTAGAATGAGTACCTTGTCCAGTTAAGTCCACAACAACTATATCTTCAAAACCATATGTAAAATCAGCTTCGCAAATATAATCTATAATAATATCACTGTCTTCCCCAATAAACGAGAAGGAGCTTGCAATATTTCGTACAATTTTAAGTTGATACTGAAGTTCACGGTTTATAGCTAATTGTTCTTGATAAGCTGTACTATTCAAAGTATCTATTGCAGAATTATAT
>CAYJLB010000005.1:0-17579 GCA_964370845.1 uncultured Oscillospiraceae bacterium | reverse complement strand
TTATCACGAACATCAATTGCAAATATAGCTATTCCTAAAAAAACACAGGTGAAAGTGAAAACAATAACTGCTGTTACTTTTATAAAAAAGCTTTTATCTTTCATGATAAACATTCCTCCTTATCAAAAACATATATATTATTAATATACCATACTATCCGTCAATTTGCAAGGCTAATGCCAACATTGTTTCATATATTTTAATAATATTGTAAAATAATCACCAAAGTTGCGTAAATATACAGTCAACTTGCTTGATTGCAACCGCAAATATATGTATAATATACTTGTAGCTACCGAAAAAATACTAAAAAAGGAATGGTCATAACTATGATAATCGCAGATAAAATTTTACAACTTAGAAAAAAGCATAACCTGTCCCAGGAGGAACTTGCAGAAAAATTAGATGTTTCAAGACAGTCCGTTTCAAAGTGGGAAAGTGCAAACAGTATCCCCGATGTTTCAAAAATAATTGCAATGTCCAAAATTTTCGGAGTTGCAACAGATTATTTGTTAATAGATGAATTAGAAATCGAAGAACTCTCTCCAAGCGAAGAAAAAATTTATGACAATGTTATTACCTTAGAACTTGCAAAAGAAATTCTAGCAAAAGCCACAGTTTTCAGCAAGAAAATTTCCATAGCGGTAATATTCTTTATCCTCTCACCTCTTGCATTGATTTATTTGACGCTAAATTCACAAACTGCAAACCCTATCCTCACTGAAAACGAGGCTGTTGCTTTCGGTTTTATAGCATTATTTATGTTAGCCCTTTTAGGAACAGCTATTTCAATAATTTCTTACGGAAAAGCAAGTGATTTTGATTATATTTCAACGGGAAATTTTGAACTTTCCTACGGAGTTGAGGGTGTAATTAGGGAAAAGAAAAACCACCTATCAAAAAATAGAATGGTTAATGTAGCTATTGCAGTTTCTTTCTTTTTCATCGGAGTAGCCATTTTCCTAGCCTTAATTCTACTCTCAGAGGAAAATACAGTAGGCGTTGCAAATTCATTTTTAGTATTATTCCCTTGTTCTGCTATTGGAACATTTTTACTTGTCCGTAACGAAATGCCTCTTGGTTATTATGACAGGTTATTAAAAGAGGGGGAATTTAAAAGTGTAGATACTAGACGCACAGATACCCATGACGATGAAAATAAAAAATACTCACCAGTAGGAAAAGCCATTTTAGAAGGCTATTGGATTATAATTACAGGTTTATATTTACTTATCAGTTTCCTCACTGGAAGTTGGCATATTACTTGGATAATTTGGTTAATTTCCCCTGTGCCATATCTTATTTTAGACGCTGCTTTCAGGAAAAAATAATAATTCCCCTAAACATAACCCAAAGTTCTAAGAATTAACACACAAACAAAAACTGTCACAATGGAAAACAATGTGGTGAACACAACAATTGCGCCCGCTAAATCACCGTCGCTGTCCATTTTTTGTGCCATTGGAAAAGAACTCACTGAGGTAGGTGCTGCAAAAGTAGCTACTAAAGTTGCAAGTTCAACCCCTCTAAAGTCAAAGAAAATCGCCATAGTTATTCCAACTAAAGGGACAATAATAAGCCTTGAAACCACTGCGATAATTGTTTGTTTTAGGACATTTCTCACCTTTTTAAAGGTAAAACTTGCCCCTAAAATAAACAATGCAAGGGTGGAAGTTATTTCCGCTAAACTGTCAAAAGTTGCTCCCAAAGCTTGAGGAAGCTGGATTTCAAAAACCATAAATGCTATACCAAAAATTGAGCCTATAATTAATGGATTTTTTATAATTGAAATAAAAACTGTTTTAAAGTCAGCTTTTTTACTTCCAAAGAAAACTAAAATTATTACCGCCAAAACATTATACCCAGGGATAATTATTGCAAGGGCTAAAGACGGTATTGCAAGGGGCGCATCGGGAATTAATAACGTAACTAGTGGCAACCCGAAAAGTGCGTAATTTGAACGTGCAATCCCTTGTATTAACGCTCCCCTTTTGCGATTGTCTTTTTCAATTATTGGAATTGTAATCCAAAAAAATCCAAAGATAATTAAAATTGCAACTGTCAAAAATATAAAAAACTTTGTATTTGCAACAGATTCAACCGAACTTGTCCTAATATTATTAAAAATTAAAACAGGCATAAAAACTTTGAAAACCACAGTATTCATTTGAGTAATTGCGTCGGGAGTAATAAATTTTGCTATCTTAACAAAATAACCCGCAACCATAATAAGCAAAATCGGCAAAACCACATTTACAGAAAATATTATATTTTCCATTAAAATAACCACTCTTTTCTTTAAGTAAAACTTGTATTAGAATAGGCGTGACGAAACTAATTCCTCTTTCAAAGTTTCGTCACACCTATTTTTTATTTTCGTGCAAAGTAAGCTGCTACACCGTCAGCAATAGCTTCTGCTAAAAGCTGTTGCGTGGAACTCTTACTTAAATGGATACCCTCAACCGAGTCGGTTACAAATCCAAGCTCAATAAGAACGGACGGGAAGTCTTGCAGTAAGGTTACCGCAAACCAGTTCCATAAATCCCCTCTATTCCTATCTTTTCCGTCTTTGTAAATATCGTTTTTCCACATTTGTGCCATGCTGTAATTTATATCTTCAGCAAGGGGCTGTGAAAAGGCGTTGAAATAATAAACAGATGAACCTTGATAACCCTCACCAGAACCTGAACTATCAATAAATCCGTCACTATGGATTGATAAATACATATCAATATGATAACCAATACCCAAGTCGGCTCGTAAATAAGTGTTGTAATAAGTTGTGTTGGTCGGAAGCATAATTACAGTCGCTCCCCTAGATTCAAGTTCAGCAGTAAGCATTTTCGCAACATTAATATTAACCTCATATTCATTTACATAACCAAATGAACCAGAGTCAAAAGCACCGTTTGCAGCAACACCATGTCCAGGGTCAACTAAAATAACACTACCTGCAATCCCTGAATTATAGTCATTAAACTTAAATAACAAGTCACCATTTGAGTCGTAAGTTATTGTTACACCCGAGTAAATTCCAGCTTGATTTAAATTTAATACAAGCCTTTGCTTTCCATTTGCCGTCGTCCACGAACTTGAGGAGAAAATTGAACCACTAGGAGCAACTAAGCTACCTGTCGCCTCTGAAATATAATCAAAATCGATATAAATTTGCGTTGCACTAAAATTATCAACATAGAATTTACCTAAATATCCGTTATAATATTCAGTAGGTCCAAAGGACATTGTAAATGGAATTTTATTGCTTACATCAAATTTTACAACTGTGTCCCCGTTATCCATATAAGTTTCCGCAAGATTTATGCTAGAATAATTTAAATCATTAGTTTGTGAAATTAAAGTTGCGTCCGAGGTAAGCACACGTTTCCCCGATTCTGTTAAATAGTATTGACGTTTTTCATTTGAAGAATGTTCATAAGTTACAATTCTTGTTGCATAGTCAATAGTTCCACCTGGAAGTCTTGTGCAAGTAGGAACAGTATAAGTTTGGCTTGTGTAATAATCGTAAGTTTCTGTATTATCATTATTAATTCTAATCATACCCGTACCTGTGTTTTGTACAGGAAGTGCGTTTACGATAATTTGTCCGCCTTGTGCATTTTCAGTTTTAATATCTTTATAGCTACCAGTAATTTGAACATAACCTAAGTTTTGGTCTTTACCCTCTTTACCCGCTGGAGTAGTATAAGTTCCAGAGTAAGTCACATAACTTGAGTTCCCCGATTCAACACCCGAACTACTTTCCGACGGTGATAATGTGATAGTTGAGCCATTTATTGTAGCATAAACATCTGAACCCTCATAAGCTTCAACGGAAATTGTTATAATAGTTTTCCCCTCAACACGCATATCTGACTGCGGTTGATAAGACTTAATAACTTGAATATCTCTTGTGATGTCATAAACTACTTGCTTACCTTTACTTTCAAAAACGAATAAATTTCGCCCAGGTTCAAGTTCGTAAGTATTGTAAAAGTTACCCGCTTCGTTAAGTTCAACAGGTTCGCCATTTAATGTTACGTCAAAGTTTTCGTCAAAAGTTCCTTGGAAAATTAAAGCTGGCTCTGTGGTAGTGAAGTTAGTTCTTGACGGAGATAAAATTTCAAGTTCGTCGAGCAAAGCATCTTCATTAATTTCGTCATTATAAAATTTCACAAGATTATCAGTAGCAAGTCCGCCGTTGATTAAATCGCTGTAAGTATTATATCCGCTTCCTTGATAATTTAATAGGTTGTCCCTTGCGTAAATAAGTTGGTGCAATAATTGGTCATCAGCACCCCAACCAGCCTTGCTAGTTGACAAATGCTCATTTGCGTGGGAGATAAAAAGTGGAATTGTGTTCATAGAAGCGATGTCCGACCACCATTTTGTAACAGTTTCAAATGGTAAGTCAGGGTCATCAATTGAACCGTCAGTCTTTAAGAAAATAAAGTCCGCATAACCCTTGTCAATATAAGAAACAGTGTCCGAATATCCATCAGTTAAAGCCTCAAAATCGCCATTTGTCAAAGACCCAGCAATGTCAGTTTCCGAGTTCGCCCAAACATCATTAATTGAAATTCCAACAGGAATAGAACTGTCCGTTTTCCGAATAGAATTAGCAACTACACTAAAAACATAGCCACCATTTTCAAGTAGCCATTGGTCAAAGCCAATTCCGCTCCCCGAATTCATATAGTAACCAAAGTTTTCGTTACTTTTTTGAGAATAATATCCGTCTAAAATAATTGCATCAATAAAATACTGTGACGCAAATCGATAAGCAATTTGTGTTAAGTAATTCACTTTTTCTGACAAAGAAGTTCCAGTATAATCCCCTAAAATGCTGTTCATATTAAAGTTTATATAAACAAAGAAAAGTTGTTCTTTCGCCTCGTTAATTAACATTTTTAAAGCATTTTCTTTCACAGTAAGCCCTGGTTCAAGACTGTAATACGCTATATCTTGATAATTTATATCAATTACAATTGTGTTCATTTGCAAACTGTTAAGCTCGCTAAGTATCTCATTAATTTCTTCAAGGGTAGTTTCGTCCGATTGAGATGGGTCAGTGAAAAAATCCTCCCCAGGTCGAACGTTAACCGCTTTCATATTATTTGGAAAAGCAAACTTACCACTTACTACATTGGAATCATCATCTGTAGAAGCTTCTTCGCTATTTTCACTTTCCTCATTTTCCCCATTTTCGTCAGAAGAATTTTCCTCACTTGAAGCTTCTAAACTTATAGTAGTTCCGCTATTTTCCAAAGCCCCAAAAGCAGTAAAACTAAACAGTTTCCCCTCTCCAAAAAATATAGAGAAAATCATTGTAAGGAGCAAAATATAAGAAATAATTTTTGCTTTTCGCCTTAATATCATCTTAAAACCCATTCCTTTCGTTATAAACTAAAAGTAATACTTATTATATCTTATACTAAGAGTTTAACACTGCTTCTAATGCGTTGATTTCACCAATCATTCTATCATCAACATTTCCAACCATTAAATCATATCTAAAGAAAGCTACTCCGTCTAAACTATCAATATTATAACAAAATTCCGTTTGTTTAGCTAGAATATTAGGCTCATTAAAGTCACTTGTGTTAGCTTCAGCTTTGTAACCAGCAATTCCAATAACCATATCAACACTACCTAAAGTTACCATATCATCCCAATCCTGTACAACTTCAGCAAAAGGTTGTGTTGAGTGAGAAAATCCAAAATAAACTTGAGGTACAATATAATCCAAATATCCAGGAGTAGAACACCATTTTCTCACGTCAGCGTACATATAATAATAGTTATTTTCAATGTTTCCTTGTGGGCTTACTCCAAATAAAACTTCGTCATTAATAGTTTTAATCGTGTCGTACATATCGGAAACCATTTCATCAATTACAGATAATCTCCAAGTTGACAAATCGCTATAACCGGATACATTAAAGGCTGCACTGTCGAAACTAGCGTCCGTTGTAGGATAAAAATAGTCATCAATATGTATCGCATCAACGTCATAATTTTGCATTATTTCAGCAATTCCGTCGCAAATCAACTCACGCACTTCTGGATATGCTGGGTTTAGCCAATAATAATCGCTGTTTGATGGTTTAACAATATATTTTCCATTGGTACTACTGTTATTATACCATTGTTTAATCAAATATTCATCAGGCATTTGCTCTAATTTTGATGCAGTCATCGTTCTCATAGGATTAATCCAAGCATGGAAAGATAAACCGTAATCATGGGCAATGTCAAGCATTAATTGTAAAGGATCATAACCTGGGTTAGAGCCACTTCCTGAATTAAAATCTGACCAAGTGAAGTAATCGGAAGGATAATATGCATCTCCAAAAGCTCGTACATGAACATAAACAGTGTTAATTCCCATTTCTTCACAATCTTTAAAAGAACTTTCAATGTACGCTCTAAATTGAGCTTCGGTAGCGCCTTTTCCGTGAGCATTAAGCTCTAAAAAAGAAAACCACATTGCATTTTGGTCATCGTAATTAAGGGGAGAATAATTTGTCGGTGTCAATAATGAACCATTGCTACTTCCCTCAGTAGCCGCAATTTGTGCAGAGGTAGCTTGCGTTGTTGTTGTAACAACTGTTGTTGTTTCTGTTGTAGTTTGAGTGGTAGTTTGCGTTGTAGTTTCTGTTGTAGTTTGAGTTGTTTCTGTAGTGCTTTGTGTAGTTGCTTCAGTTGTAGCTTGCGTAGTTTGAGCAGTAGTAGCAGTCGGAGTGCTTTTATCCGCAGTTGTAGCCTCTGTTTTCACAGTTTCTTCCGTTTCTTTTACAGTAATTACAGCACTCTCAAATTCAGGCGCATCTGTAGTAGCAACCGTTTCAGTAACTACTTCAGGAGTAGTTGTAACTTCACTTTCGGGCAAATTTTCTATATTTGTAATATCATTACAAGCTGTCGCTAATAATAACGTCAATAAAATACAAATGATTGGATATAATTTTTTCATAAACACCTATTCTTTCATTACTTTTTTATTGTTTCCCAATAAGATTTTGCAGATTGTTCCGTCTTATTATCCCCATATTCGTAGTAAATTCTATCCTTAAGTCCGCTAGGGAGATAATCCTGTTTAACCCAATGATTTTGAAAAGCATGTGGGTATAAATAATGTTGTCCTTTGTTTTTTACGTCAGCGCCATCAAAATGCTTGTTTTGAATATGACGAGGATAATCGCCAATTTCACCATTTTGTAAGTCAGCCAAAGCACTATCCATAGCAAGATAAGCGCTGTTGGATTTTGGAGCAGTAGCAAGTAAAATTACTGCCTGTGCAAGGGGAATTCTAGCTTCGGGAAGTCCAAGTTGAATAGCTGAATCCACGCAAGATTTCACAATTGTAATAGCCTGTGGATAAGCAAGCCCAATATCCTCACAAGCGATAACCAAAAGCCTTCTACAAAGGGAAATAATGTCACCCGCTTCCACTAATTTAGCAGCATAGTGAATGGCAGCATTTTCGTCCGAGCCACGAATTGACTTTTGCAATCCCGATAAAATATCGTAATGCTCGTCCCCAGCCCTGTCGTATTTCATATTGCTTTTTTGGGTAAGAATTTTCACTGTTTCAAGGGGCACAAACAAAGTATCCTCTTTATAATCAGCGGATAAAATGCATAATTCAACAGTGTTAATAGACTTTCTCACATCACCGCCACAACCTCTTGCAATATAATCCACAACACCTCCGTCAAGTTTTAGTTTCATACCAAGTTCTTCAGCAGAAAGTGAAAAAGCTCTCCTAATAGCAGGGGCAATTTCCTCAGGTGACAAAGGTTTAAACTCAAAAACTGTAGAACGGGAAATAATTGCGTTGTAAATATAAAAATAAGGGTTTTCGGTGGTGGAAGAAATAAGTGTAATCTTCCCATTTTCAATATGCTCCAAAAGGGATTGTTGCTGTTTTTTGTTGAGATATTGTATTTCGTCAAGGTATAGTAAAATACCGTTAAATCCGTCTAAGGTTTCGGTGCTTGCGATAATTTCCTTTATGTCAGCTACCGAAGCGGAGGTTCCATTTAATTTGCAAAGCATCATATTAGTGTTTTCCGCAATAATTCTTGCAACAGTAGTTTTTCCAATTCCAGAACTTCCATAGAAAATCATATTTGGGATTTTTCCGCTATCAATAATCCGTCTTAAAGGTTTATTTTCACCGAGCAAATGACTTTGACCAACTACCTCACCAAGGTTTTTAGGTCTTATTTTATCAGCAAGTGGAGAAGGCATTGTCATCACCTTTCTTGTAAGTAATTTTAAACATTATGTATAATTAACTCCTATAATAACAAAGAGTGTAATTATTTTATTCACTTTCAAGTAAAAAACTAGCTTCCATATCAGCAATATTTAGCGCTAAAGCTAAAGGGAAAGCCTCAAGAGCATTTCCGATAGTATTCTTATTTTCTTCACCGGAAAAACCCATATGAAAGCGAATTGCAAAGGCTTCTTCCCTTGAAAGTCGCATAAAACCAGAGATAATATAAACTGACTTTTCGCCATGTCCATAAGGTAATTTATCATCAAAACTGTAATTTAGCACTTGTTGCCAAACACCATTTTCATCTTTCACATTACGAGTGCCTTTTTTATAAACATTAACTTTGCATAAATCGTGTAAAAGTGCCACTATAGCAATAGTTTCATCACTAGCGGTCAAATTATACTCATCTTTCACACGCTCTCTTTCCATATAAGCCTTTAAGCAGTCATAAACATTAAGAGAATGTTTCAAAAGCCCGCCCTCAAAAGAGTTGTGAAAGCGTGTACTTGCGGGAGCTTCAAAAAAATCACTGTTTTTAGAAAGCAAGTATTCAAGGAGCTTATCCGCCCCCTCACGAGTAATATTCTCGTTATATATTTGAAGAAATCGTTCTTTATCCATTAAAAATCGCTATCCTCCTCATCATCTTCAATAATATTATAAACTTTTTTATCATAACCAATTTGTTCATAAAGATTATTTATCATAAAGTATTTGCACTCTAAATCAAAGAAATTGAGCACAATTTTTTCCTTTTCATTAGTAATTTTAGTTTCAATTCCATTCTTTTTTATGGAAGTAATTTGTATATCTTCTTTATTTTTTAAGTAAAAAGCAAGCCCACCGAAAGCAGTTTGCTCAGTTTTCGTTACATTTTCATAGGAAAATTCATATCTTAAAATTGCACTTCCCAATAAATTATATTGACTATTTACAATTTTATTCTCATAAATTTCCGTTATTATTTTTTCGGAATATTTTTTTGTCCCAAGTTTATAAAGCATTAAATTCATAGCAAGGAGCAAAACAGCAAGAAAAAGCAAAATTATCCTTGCAATCAAAACATTAACATAAATTCCAAGGGCAAAAATTATCCCCACAGCGATAAAATTATTTCTCAATGCGTTTTTAAGCTTTTTATTTTCCTTATAATCTTCTAAGGCATTTTTCCTTTTTTGTATAGCAAATTTATTGTTCGGGAACTTCATCAAAAGCATATTTTTATTACCTTTAATCTTATTTTTCTAGGAATTTTTCCATTAACTTATAACCTTCACTAACTAAAACTCCAGTATTTTCAGCAGTTTTTTCCGAGAAAAGTTCACCTTTTTTGCTGTCAATTCTGCTGTCATAAATTAAATATGGTACAGGGTCGTTTGTATGAGTTTTAAGTTCTAAAGGAGTGGCGTGGTCGGGAACGATTAAAATTCTATAATCTCCCATTTCTTCAAGCCCCTCAAGGACAATTTTTAGCACTCTCTCATCAATATATTCAAGGGACAAAACCTTATTTTCCACTTCATTTCTGTGTCCACATTCATCGGGAGCTTCAACATGAATATAAACGAAATCGTTGCCATTTTTAAGGGTTTCAACAGCAGCATTTGCTTTCCCCTCGAAATTTGTGTCAATATAACCCGTTGCACCCTCAACCTCAATAACGTCCATTCCAGTGAATTTCCCTATCCCTTTAAGTAGGTCAACAGCAGAAATCATAGCACCATTTAAGCCATATTTTTCCTTGAAAGAAGGCAAGTCCTTTCGAACGCCCTCTCCCCAAAACCAAGCGGAGTTAGCAGGTCTTTCACCCTTTTTAACTCTTTCAATATTAATAGGGTGATTTTTCAAAAGTTCATAACTCTTAACCATCATAGCATAAAGTTTTTTCGCATTTTCGTGGTTTGGAAGATAATCTTTAACCGCTTTTCCAGTAATATCGTGAGGAGGCGTTAAAGTTCCAACTTCAGTTGTTCCCTTGTCCCAAATCAAGCAATGGCGGTAACTTACTCCAGAAAATAGCTGGAATTCTTCGTTGTCAAAATGCTCTTTTAAGTAGTCAATCAATATTTTAGCCTCAGCAGTATGAATGTCACCAGCACAATAATCAACAATAGTTTTATCAGCGTAGTTTTCTTCCTCAGTAACAGTAACTAAATTACATCTAAAAGAAACGTCGGAAGCTTTCATATCAATGCCAATACTTCCCGCCTCAAGAGGAGAACGTCCGCTGTAATAAAGGTGTGGGTCGTAGCCTAAAACGGACAAATTAGCCACATCGCTTCCAGGTTTCAAGTCATCAGCAACAGTTTTAACAAGCCCCATTTCACCTTTTTTCGAAAGTTTATCCATAAAAGGAGTTTTAGAAGCCTCCATAGGAGTTTTTCCGTTCAAATCTTTATTAGGCAAATCCGCCATTCCGTCACAAAGCAGCACAACATATTTCATTTCAACATCTTCCTTTCAAAAACTTTATGTATTTTATTATAAGCTTTATACTATTTGTAAAGCAATTTATATAATTTAAGGCAATAACCTCATATATTATACCTTATTAACCAGATAAAATCAAGTTTTTTTAACAAGCAACGTGACGTTGCATCCATTCCCGCGTTTTTACATTGAATAATAGGAAAATTTCTGCCCACGAGGCAAGCGTGACGCTTGACCCATTCCCGCACCAAACTTGGCGAAAAAGGGTAATTTGGTTTCTGCGAGGTTATAGGTTTGTTTTGAAATAATAATTGCAAGCGTGACGCTTGACCCATACCCGCACCGAACTCGGTAAAAAGGGTAATTTGGTTTCTGCGAGGTTATAGGTTTGTTTTGAAATAATAATTGCAAGCGTGACGCTTGACCCATACCCGCACCGAACTCGGTAAAAAGGGTAATTTGGTTTCTGCGAGGTCGGATTTTACTGTAGGGGCGACCTGTGGTCGTCCGTATATTACAATTCCCTTTCCCTCAACCAAACTGTTCTTCCATAAGAAATCAATTTTATCATTTGAATAAAACACCACACAATTGTTTGCAAAAAATGCTATGACAAATATTGTTAATTTGTCATAGCATTAAATTTAATTTTCCACTTCGTCGATAGTCACAGCAACATCTTGGTCGGGAACCTCGGTAATATTGCTAAGTTCCTCATAATTTTCCACACGAGTTTCCATTTTCTTTGCGTATTTTTCTGATTTAGCGTTCTTCTTTTCTCTCTTTTTAATACGTCTTTTCTTTAGCCATAAATAGAATTTCGGAGTTTTTTCAATAATAAATCGTTTTAAGGCGTTGTAAAGTGCCATTCTTATATCATAAACTAAATTCCACAATTTTCTCGGAGTCAAAGGACCTGTGAAAACAAAGTCCAAATACTTTTCATACCACTTGCTTAAAGGGCTAGGAAGCCTTCTTGCAAATTTATAAGCTCTAATAAATGACATAAAATAATTAGCCACAAACAAAACTTGATGTTCAGGGAAATCTTTTTGTACTAGGGGAACTTTTGTCCCAGGAGGAATTACATCAGGGACAAAACCAGCTTTTTTTGCAATAGCTGCAAGATTTGTCATTGGATAAGGATAAAAAATGTTTGGAATAACACTATCAGGGTTAAGGTCAACATTAATTTTAACCGTTTCAAGAGCAAGTTTCAAATTCTCATGTGGCAAACCAACAATATTATAAGTTAGCGTTCTAATATTATGTTTATGGAACCAAGAGAAAGCCTTAATCATTTGCTCATTATTCATTCCACGTTTTAAATAGCGGTTTCTAAGGTGGTCATTACCCGTTTCAACACCAACGTCAATTAAATAACAACCCGCTTCTTTTAGTTTAATAACAGTTTGTTCTGTCATAATATCAAGTCTTAAATTACAAGTAAATGGCAATTTAATCTCTTTTATATACATTTCAATAAATTCATAAAACCAATCGTCATACATATTAAAAATTGCATCACGGAAGTTGATAAATTCAATGTCAGGATATCTTTTTAGCAATCTTCTAAGCAAATTCATAGCATTTTCTGGTGAACGAAAACGTGCATATTTTCGTCTATTAGGGTAAATCGCCCTGAATTGTGAGTTTCCGCAATAGGTACAACTAAACAAACAACCTCTTGAAAGCATAACAAGGGCAGTTTTCATTCTCATATGCTCTAAATTATCAAAGTCAAAAAGGTCATAATCAGGGAAAGGAAGCTCGTCCAAATCCTCAATCAAAGGTTGCACAGGGTTTTTTATAAATTCTCCATCAGGTTTTTTGAACCACATACTTTGAATATCGTAGTAATCGCCACTAGCAAATTTGTTGCAAAGTTCCCTTAAAGGATATTCACCCTCACCAACACAAACTGCGTCCATTCCCTTAATTTGCAAACATTCTTCAGGAACAAGAATTGCGTGATAACTTCCACAATAAATAAAACAATCAGAAACTTCTTTTATCCAAGAAGTCATTAATTCAACATCTTGAAAAGCAGTTGTCCTAAGGGAAAACCCTACTATATCGCAATCATATTCTTTGAACTTTTTGAGAAATTCTTCCTTATTATGAGTGTAAAGCAAGTGCATCAAAGAAACATTATGTCCAGCCTCTTTTAGCACAGCAGAAATTGAAGCCAACCCCTCAGCATAACTACCTCCAGTTCTGCTTGCAGAGTTTGCTTCTTCATAATAATCAGGATATATTAAAAGCATATTTACTTTCGATTTATTTACAGTCATTTTTTCCTCCAAAAAAACAATTAATTATATTATTGTACCATAAACCCTGCCAAAAATCAACAATAATTAAAAAGTTTTTAAATTTGCATATTCTTTCCTTTTTCCGAGTTAATAAATTGTCTTGCAGTTCGAGGAGAGCGACTTGCTTTATAGGTTGCAAATCTTTCAGCTAAAAGGAATAACTCAGTTTTTTCAGTTGTAATCCCACTTTCATCAGCCAAAATTTCCACAAGGTTCAAATATTCTTTCTTATCAAGGTCAGAGAAGGTAATTTCTATCCCAAAACGTGCAGACAATGAAGCCGCACTTTGTAAACTATCCCGCAAATGCACGTCATCACCGTCACGGTCGGAGAATTTTTCTTTGACCATATGCCTACGGTTTGACGTTGCATAAATTATCATATTCTCAGGTTTAGAGGTAATTCCACCCTCAATAAAAGCCTTTAAAGATGAGAAATTCTCGTCCTCGGAAGAAAAACTAATGTCATCAATAAAAACAATAAATTTAAATGGACTTTTTGCCACTAAATCATACAATTTCGGGAAGGTATAAATCTGGGAAACATTAAGTTCAATAATCTTTAAACCTTTGTTTGCATACTCGTTCACAACAGCTTTAACTGTAGAAGATTTCCCTGTTCCAATATCGCCGTAAAGCAAAATATTGTTTGAAATTTCCCCCGATAAAAAAGACAAAGTATTTGAAATAACAATATTTTTTTGCCTCTCATAACCTTTTAAATCAGCCAATGTGATTTCGTCATTATGCGGTGCAAGGGTAGCAACTGAATTAATAAAATGGAAAGCTTTTCCACTTGCAAAAAATCCAAAGCCTTGATTTTTATACAAATTGTATAATTCTTCACAATTATTAATATCAAGCGGTGTTCCAACCTCAAAAACAGGTAAAGATTTTATTATTTCTTTATATTCAGGGAAAAGTTTTCCACCAAATTTAAGTAAATCCTTGCCCGATAACAAGCAAATTTCTTTCAGTACAGATAAATCAAAATTTGTAGCAGAAACAATTTGCTTTGGAAGTTTTTCAAAAGTAGATTTTTCACTTTCTAAAGCGAAAAAATTTGTGTCAAAATGAATACTTTCAAAAATCATTTGGGAAATAGATTTTTTGTGAGTTAAATTCAAAAGTTCCGAGTAAGAATTGCAAAATTCACTAGGATTTAATGAGTTTACAATCCCTTTTATATGTTTTACAACTTGGGAATTTTTCCCTCCTTGTAAAACTGAAATTGCAGAAATTTTCAAGTTAAGTTCCTTTAAATTCAATGTTTTTCGTCCTTTCAAAAATTCAAAATTTAAATTAACAATTATTAGTATTAAATTTATTTACAAAGCCTTGAAAAAGACGCAGGAGATGGTGCAGTAAAGGACAATTCCTCCCCAGTTAAAGGGTTTGTAAACTTCAAAGTTTTAGCATGAAGGCAAAGTCTTCTAATTTCGTGAGATTTTGCCCCATATTTTCTGTCCCCAACAATAGGGTGACCCATTTCGCTCATATGAACACGAATTTGATTTTTTCGCCCCGTATCTAAAGAAACTTCAAGGAGTGAATATTCCTCATTTTGCTCTTTCACAACATAATTTGTAATGGCAGGAATACCCTCACCACGATTAGGCGCAGAATAAACAAAACCAGTCTTAGTTTCTCTTAAATTAGTGATAATTTGATCCGATTGTTTTTCAACTTTCCCCTCAACAACAGCAATATAGCCACGATGAGTAACAAGTTCGTTCCAATTTTCTTGCAAAGCCTCTTTCATTTCCACCGTTTTAGCAAAAACTAAAAGCCCCGAAGTTTCCCTATCTAAGCGATGGACAATGTAAATTCTGTTATTTATGTCAGTTTCCCTAACATACTCATTTAAATAGCGGTAAGCAGTTTTATATTTTTCTGTATCAGTTGCAACAGTAAGAAGTCCCTCAGGTTTTAAAACTACAACTAAATCATCATTTTCGTAGACAATTTTAAGTTGACAAGTACGCATTTCCTTTTCATCTTTTTTAGGTTGAATAGCGACTTTATCCCCTTGTCTAAGTTCATAATCGAACTGTTTTCTCATCTTTGAATTAACTCTAATATCTCCACGGCTTAAAAGAGATTTTATATTATTCCTGGACTTACCTTTAATATTATTGAGCAAAAAGTTAAGTAACGTATCCTCTGTTTGCACAGTGAAAGCAATTAATTTATCCTCTTTTTTATCAGTTTTTTTCATTTTAGTCATTTGTACACTCATTCCTTTCACAAGCATAAAAGTTTTTCATCATATAAAAATATTATAACACAAATTTATCCAAAAATAAAGTAGCAAAATAATTTTTTACACATAAAATAAAGCAGAAAGGCATGATTTAAATCGTTTGCCGTTATCGTGCTTTTCGCCAAATACGACAGGCGAAACTTTTTTACATTAAAAGTTGTGTAAAAAAGTCGCACGAAATTAAGAAAGGAATGGTAATATTTATGAAATTTATGCTTTTAACAACAGCATCTGGTAATGATAATATGTCAATAAACCTTGATAACGTCGCGTATTTTATCTATGACAAAGATAATAAGCACAATAAAGAGGGCGAAATTAAGGGTTATACAAACGCAAAATACGTTACCTACGCAAAATTAGTCAATGGTGATTTTATCGAAATGTATCACAATTCCACTTTTACATCTACTTTTGACAAAATTAATTCAGGAATTACAAATGATGAAGAATTATTTAAGGTTAAGGTTTCAAGCTTCAAATATGCAACCTAGGCAACGTGACGTTGCATCCATGCCCGCGAGGTAGAAGAAAGCTAACAAACGTATAAATTACACAAGATAAAGTTTAGGTCAAGCCTTTTTAAAGGCTTGCGGGGGGCTTGGGGGGCAGAGCCCCTAAGTCGCTTGTCGCAACAAGCGAAATACTCCAATGAAAAACAAGAAGTCGAAAAAGACCAAAAAGCAAAAGTTAAAGTTAAAACGTCGCAAAAAATTATGCAAAGAAAATTGGAAACTCTAAATTAAAAACATAAGCGAAAGTATAGTAGAGATAATTTTTTGCGACGAAAAAAAATAGCTAATAAGAAAACTGTAAGTTTTCGCTATTAGCGGGCAACTTTATCATCTGAAAAATAACGAGCAAGGAAGCCCCGCTGTTATACCCGCACTCGACAAAGAAAATATCCTACTTATACACAATAGTTTCTAAAAGATACCATAATACAAAATAGTGCCTACTTTACAAATAGACACTATTGATTTATCATATAAATATAGAAAACTACTCTGAAAGGAACTGCATTAAAATGACTATTAAAGAAATTTATGAAAGCTTTGACAAAATTGGTTGCCTAACTTTTGCAACAGTAAACGAATTTAATGAGCCTGAAACAAGAATTGCCCACCTTAGAGGTTATGATGATGACGGAATTTATTTTATGACAATGTACACAAAATCTTTCTATAAACAATTGAAAGATAATGGAAACATCTCAATTTGCGGATTGTGTGCAGATACAAAAGTTGAACATACAAAGGACGGTTCACCTATTTTCAGCGGTGGCTATGCAATAAGAATGACAGGACAAGTTAAAGAAGTTCCAATGAGCGAAATTAAAGAAAAAAACAACCCTATTTTTGATTTTTGCATTAAAGACCAAGAAACTTATCCTACTATGGTTGTCTTTTGCATAACTTCAGGACGTGGGGACATTTTTGACTATGATTTTGAAAAAATTTCCCGCGAAAATAAGTTGGAACGAATTTATTTCTCCTACAATAATATGGAAATGAAATTCTCTGGGTTAAAGTTAGACAATGAAAAATGTATTTCTTGTGGAAAATGCAAGAAAAAATGTTCTTTCCTTGCAATTGACGAAGAAAACGGAAGTTATTCAATAAATAAATATCGCTGTGACGAGTGCGGAGATTGCTACTTAGTCTGTCCTGTACAAGCTATTTCCTACGAAAAATAGAAAGGTAAACATCTTTTTTATGACAAAACTTGAACAACTTTTTTATTTGAATAATATCCTTCTTGAAGAAATGCCTCAATATGAAAAAGAGGGACAAAAATTCCCAAAGACAGAAGCGGAACAATTTCAATTACTTCGCTCTTTAATGAATGTACGCCCTCCAATGCCTGTTAGCGACGATTTTATCAAAGTGCAAGATGTTTTTTTGCAAAATGAAATTCTAGAAAAAGGCATTGTAACCTTAGCTGAATTAGCTCCTACTGAAAAAAACAACAACTTTTATTTATGGAAGGGCGATATTACAAGGCTTAAAGTTGATGCTATTGTAAATGCGGCAAATTCAGCACTACTGGGGTGTTTTAGGCCTTTACATAATTGCATTGATAATGCGATACCACTCTCGATTTAACAAAGCTGTATCTGTTCAAAGAAGATAGAGTGCTACTGCATATGCAGTTTCCGTGGGTATCCATAGAAGCTGATGCACCGCCACATAAACAGCTCAAATACTATCGGGAATACCGTGGTTTGCTTACACAGGTACTCTCCTACAAGGCAAGCAAACAACATATAACTACAAACTTAAAG
>CAYJLB010000004.1:45200-71631 GCA_964370845.1 uncultured Oscillospiraceae bacterium | reverse complement strand
GTTTGATAGTGGTTCGTCAAGTAAGAATACTTGTGGTTCACGAACAATAGCACGTCCTAAAGCAACACGTTGTCTTTGACCACCTGAAAGAGCAGCTGGTTTTCTATCTAAAAGGTGAGAAATGTCAAGTACTCTTGCAGCTTCATCAACTTTTCTTTGAATTTCATCTTTAGGAACTTTTCTTAGTTTTAGACCAAAAGCCATGTTTTGGAAAACTGTCATATGTGGGTAAAGAGCATAGCTTTGGAAAACCATCGCGATGTCACGGTCTTTAGGAGCAACTTCATTTACAAGGTTTGAACCAATGTATAGTTCACCTTCAGAAATTTCTTCAAGACCAGCGATCATTCTAAGTGTAGTTGATTTACCACAACCTGAAGGACCTACTAAGATAACGAATTCTTTATCTTGGATATCAAGATTAAAGTCGGAAACAGCTACCACGTTTCCTGCATATTTTTTGTAAACATTTTTAAGTGTAACACTTGCCATAATAAACGTACCTCCTAATTAATTTAGCTAACTATTACGAAATTTTTAATTTGTTTTTATTTTTTCGTCGTTAGCACTGTTAATATAATACCAAAAAAGATATATAAAAAACAAGAGCATAAATAACTAAATTTTTCAAAAATAGTTTATATATATTGCCTAAAAAAATCGCTTAAAATCACAGCTTTCCAAAATTTTATCAACATCTTTGTGCAAAAGTAACAAAAACTCTCCCAGAGGCAAATTTTCATCAAGTGGGAGCCCTCCAAGTTGCAATCTTTTTAGTTCAATTACGTTATTTTCCACCTTTGTGAACATTCTTTTAATTTGGTGATACATACCCTCTTTGAGTACGACATAGCACTCAAAAGGCTTGTCTTTTATAAAATAAATTTCAGCAGGAAGGCATATATCTCCCCCATCGATTTCCATTCCGCTTTCAAAAATTTCCTTATAATTTTCCTTTACCTCTTTCTCAAGGGTAACGTGATAAAGTTTTGGAATATGGCTTTTTGGGGACAGCATTTTATGTGCAAGCTCACCATCATCGGTGATTAAAACGAAACCTGTTGTATCCTTGTCCAATCTGCCCGCTGGAAAAAGCCCATTTCGCCTAAGTTCAGGAGGCAAGAGAGAAAGCACAGTAGGGGATAGTCCGTCCTTTGTGGAACAAACTACCCCTTTTGGCTTATTTAACATAATATAAATAAATTTTGCATATTCAATTTTTTCATTATCAAGAAATACTTGGTCAGTTTGGGTATTTATTTTCAAATCACCACTTTTAGCAACTGTGCCATTAACTAAAACTCGACCTTTTTTTATATAAGTCTTAACATCTTTTCTTGAAATATCAGTTTTTTGACTTGTTATAAATTTATCTAGCCTTAAAACTTCGTTATGGCTTTTCGATGACGATTGCTCCTGTTGAGAAAGAGATTGCGTCTTTAGTTTCTTCTGTTCCATTATTTTCACTTTCCTTAGTTTCGCTCATAGTTTCCGCTACATCTGAGCTGTTTTCATTTTCTTTTACAGGCATTAAACCTTGCATAAATCCGTCAACTTCGGTACAACTTACATCTCCACCGATTAAAATTCCCTCAAATGTAATCAAGTGAGCAACCACGTTATTAGGTCTTTCGGGATAATTATATATATCGTATGTATAAACCTCTACTGTTTCGCCCTTATAATTTGACAAATCAAAGCCTTGTTCCTTTTGAATTTTGTTATAACCTTCATACACAGTGTTGAATTCTTCAGGAATTTTAACCACTCGTGCTTGAACTTCGCTTTCCGAAACGTCCCAACCTAAATCTTCTAAAAATTGCACACGCTCATTGTTGTCTTTAAGTATGTATTTTTCGCCAATTCCTCCACTTGTACCATTTACCACCCAAATTGCAATAAGCAATAAAGAAAGAATTAGAATTACTGCCAAAGCCATTGGGTTTGGTTTTTTTACTTTAACCGTTTTCACAAACATATTTTCCCCTCTTCTCAATTGAATAATATTCCACCGAGTCTAGTCCGTCGGTGTTTACTTATCTATATGAGAAAAAGGACAAAAATATGTATTAATAAAATTGTGTGAAAATTTTTTATTGTAACAATATTTTTTTACATGCATAAAATAATTTATAACTCTTTATGCCCTAAATGAATTCCATTTTTTGTAATGTCAATGTAACCATAACTAGCTTTTTTAAAATCTCGTGGCAAGGCTACACTTCCTGGGTTAAAAATGTGAACACCGTCATGATAATTTTTATATCGTGCGTGAGTATGCCCGAACAATGCAATTTGACATTCATTTTCTTTAGCAAGGTAGAAAAGATGTTCTACACCGCCCTTTACACCTACTGTATGCCCATGACAAAATAAAATTTTCACGTCACCAAAAGTGATTGTGTCAACGTCATTTGCTGGATAAAATATATCACAATTCCCCTTTACAGCAAAAAAATCTTTGTCCTCATATTTATCTTTCAACTTTTTTATATCACGTTCTCCGTCCCCTAAAAACAAGAAACTTTCTACTTTTGGGTTTTCTTTTACAACTTTTTCAAGGGCAGAAATATCCCCGTGAGAGTCAGAAAACACTATAATTCGTACATCTTTATTCATTAAAAAAATACCTTTCTTTAGCAAATTAGCTTTCTATTGCTTGATTATAACATATTTGTACATAGATATCAATATTATTTAAGGAGGAGATTTTATGAACGAACTTGGAAAAAACGCATTACTTAAAATGGCTGGGAAAAAATTAGGTTTAAATCCTAATCAGTTGAAAAGTGACCTTGAAAAAGGTGATTTGACAGCTGTGACAAAAGGAATGTCAAAAGAGGAAAGCGATAAATTAAAAAAAGTCCTTTCTGACCCAACAATGACAAAGAAAATTTTTGAGTCGAAAGAGGCACAAGAGCTAATGAAAAAACTTTCGGGAAAAGGCTAATTCAAAGAGTAAACAAGTATTATGAAAGGGGAGGTGTTTTCTATGGACGATATTTTGGAGAAAATTCAAGGCGTTTTATCCGACGAGGAAAGTATGAAACAAGTTCAAAAAATTGCGGAAATGCTTGGAATTGACGAAAACTCACCTCCCCCTGACTTTTTTTCTTCGGGAAACAATGAAAGTTCTTCGGAAAATGGATTTAATACTGAGGATTTTGATTTTTCAAAGCTTTTAATGTTTAAAGAAATTATGGATAAGGCAAACCAAAAAGATACTTCCACTGATTTATTAATCGCACTTCGCCCCCTTTTAAAAGAAGAATCTCAAGAAAAAGTTGATAAACTTTTGAAAATATTCAAGGTGATAAATATTTTACCACTGCTTAAAGAAAGTGGACTTTTAGGAGGGGATTTCCTTGGCTTCTTATGATAATAAAAACTTTAACGCAATGAGGGAGGAAGCTATTCAACGTGTTCGTGAAATGCACAAAAGAGCACAAAAAATGATTGATGAAACTGATTTTATCGAGATTGAAAAAAATGTAAAACCTCCCGTTCCACCTCCTAAAATTGAAGAAAAAAAGACTAGCGCAAAAACTTCAAATAAGCAAAATAGTTATTCCGAAAAAAATAAAAATCTTAATGCTTTTTCACAAATTTTCGGATCAAATTTAGGCGGTTTTGAACAATTCAAAAATAAAAATTCCAACAATAAATTCTCTCAAATTCCGCCTAGTGCAAGTATAGATAGTCTAAAAGGGTTGACAAGCGGTCTATTTGACGGTGTTTTCAAGAATTTCAATATCGACGAGGAGAAAATTATTATTGGTGTGCTAATTTATCTTCTGTATAAAAATGGTGGAGATATTAAACTCTTGCTCGCCTTAGGGTATTTGTTAATATAAAAAGTGTGTGACGAAACTTAACCATTTCTAGTGTTAAGTTTTATCACACATTTATTTTTTATATTAATATTTCTTTATGCCTTGTAACGTGACAACCTATGTTTACAGCCACAGGAAGCCCTGCTATATGAGTTGGATATTGAAGAATTTTCACCGATAAGGCAGTAATTCTTCCTCCAAAACCTTGTGGTCCAATTCCAAGCATATTTATTTTTTCGAGAATTTCTTTTTCCATTTCGCTGTAAAATTCTAGTTCATTATCATTGTCAACGTCTTTGCACAATGCTTTTTTTGCTAGCAAAGCACAAAGTTCAAAATCTCCACCAATTCCAACGCCAACCACAATAGGTGGACAAGGATTGCTTCCGGCAGTGGAAACTACATTTACAACAAAATCAATTATATCCTCTCGAGTAGCTGAAGGTGTCATCATTTTTATTTGGGACATATTTTCCGAGCCAAAGCCTTTTGGTGCAACTGTAATTTTAACTTTATCCCCTGAAACTAATTTTGTATGTATAATTGCAGGCGTATTTGTGTTTGTGTTAACCCTGTTTAATGGGTCGCCAACAACAGAAAGCCTTAAAAATCCGTCAACGTAGCCACGTTCAACGCCGTTGTTTATAGCATCTTCAAAAAGTCCGCCAACAAAGTGAACTTCTTGCCCTATTTCAGCGAAAATTACAGCCATTCCAGTGTCTTGACAAATAGGAATTTTTTCCTCTCTCGCTATATCGATATTTTTGATTATATCATCAAAAACTTCTAGCCCAGTAGGAGAAACTTCTAATTTTGCAAACTCATTTATTCTTGTTTCAATATCTTTTGGAATATACAAATTTGCATTTATGCACAAATCACGCACTGCATCTTCAATAATTTTAACATCTATTTCTCTCATTAAAACAGCAAATCCTTTCTCTGATTTTCAAAAGCTACTAAAGAGAATTTACATATTCGATTAAAGGTTTAATAAAATCTTTGCTTGTGTTGTCAACTAAACCATCAATTGCATCAAGTAAAAGTTCATCATCGCCATCACGGTCTTTTTTATTTACCACAAAATTTCTCACTTGTTTCATATTAAATCTGTCCCAAAAAGTTAGAGCTTTCAAATCCATTTTCCCTCTAAAATGGTAGAATTTTAAGGTATCAATGATTTCTTTTGTGAAAACTTTTGTTAAAATAGGAGTAAATCTATTGTAATCATCAACTTTTGTTATTCCTGTTGTAAAAACGATAAGATTTTTGTCTTTTACATCGTGATAAATCATTTTGAGAAAAAAGCTTCCCTCTACATCATAACTTTTAAAAGCTGAACCAATTATTCCTCCACCGAAAATTAAAGTGTCATATTTTTGCAAGCTTTCAACAGTAACTTTATCTGTAATTTCAAATAAATCTGCCCCTAACTCCTCGCTAATCCATTGAGCATATCTTTTTGAATTTCCATATTTAGATTTATATAAAACCGCAACGCTCATTTTAAATGACCATTCCTCTCTTTTTGTTTTAATTTATTTTTTATGTACAATTTTTCCATTTATAATAACTATTTCTGGTGTAGTTAGCATATCAAATGGGTCGCCGTTTACAAGAACTAAATCTGCATCTTTTCCAACTTTAATAGAGCCAACTTTATGGTCAATTCCAGCGATTTTCGCACTGTCGATTGTAATTGCTTTTAGTGCTTTTTCCTTTGACAAACCGCCTTTTATAGTCGCCGCCGCAGTTGTGAATAAATATTGTAATGGTATCACAGGGTGGTCAGTACATAAACAAAATTCCACACCATTTTTTTCAAGTATTCCTGCATTTTTTATATCATGATCTTTAAGTTCAGGTTTGCTTCTATCGGAAATAATTGGACCTACTATGCATTTTGCTTTTTCATCAGCTAAAATTTCTGCAATTTTATGCCCTTCAGTAGCGTGAACAATTACATATTTTATGTTAAATTCTTTTGCAATCCTAATAGCTGTACAAATATCATCTGCCCTATGAGCATGGAAATGAGCCCTTATTTCGCCTTTAAGCAAGGACATTAAACTTTCACATTTCATATCATATTCTGGCGGGTCAAAATCTTCATCGCTTACAGCACGTTTTGTATCGTCATAATATTTTTTTGCCTTATGCAAATTTTCTCTCATTAAAGACGCTATTGCCATTCTAGTGACTGGAGTGCTATCTTTATCATTATAAACATTTTTTGGATTTTCTCCAAGGGCAAATTTCATTCCGATAGTTTTGATAATCATATCGTCAATTCTCTTGCCGAAAGTTTTTATTGCAGTAATTTCACCACAGATTGCATTAGCGCTTCCAGGAGAAACCACAGCAGTAGTAATTCCTGCTTCACGAGTTTCCTCAAAACATCTGTCAAAAGGGTTAATTGCATCAATAATTCTAAGTTGTGGTGTTACAGGGTCGGTAGTTTCATTAGCATCTTCTGCTTCAAAGCCTAGCCCGTCGCCAAAAACTCCAAGATGAGTATGTGCGTCAATGAACCCAGGGTATAAATTTGCTCCATTTCCGTCAATATCCTCGTCGGAAATATTTTGAGGTACGCCACTTTCTACCTTTGAAATTATCCCATCTTCTATTTCAACATAGCCATTTTCAATTATTTCATCTTCCATTGTGTTAATTTTAACATTATAAATAAGCATCAATTGTGTTCCTTTCTATTTTTTACCAGTTGAACCAAAACCGCCTTCACCTCGTGCAGTTTCGGATAGTTCTTCTACTTCTTCTATTTGTGGAAAAAGGATTGGAGTTGCTATAAGTTGTGCAATTCGCTCACCTTTTTCAATTGTATAATGTCTTTCACTTAAATTTATCATTGCAACAATAATTTCACCACGATAGTCGCTATCCACAACGCCAACACAATTTGCAAGGGTAATTCCAAATTTTGTTGCTAAGGAACTTCGTGGATAAATAAGCAAGGCAACATCGGTTCTATCAGGGGCAACGGACAACCCAGTAGGAATTTTCACAATCTCCTTAGGTTTTATTGTAATGTCATTTTCAATGCAAGCCGAAAGGTCGTATCCTGCACTATAATCTGTACCACGTTTAGGCAAAACTGCGTCTTCTCTTAATTTTTTTACTAATAATTTCATTAAATCTGCCCTTTCTATTTTTGTATATTAAATTACTCCGCGATAGTAAAGTCCTCTTGTTATTTTATTATTTTTAGGTGACAAATTATTTTTATATGCATTTATTATTTCAGCAATTTCCTGTGGGCTTTCTTCGTAAAATGACAAGGTTATAAAGGACAAATTAAAATCATCTTGCTTGTCAGCTAAATATAAATCATCACAATTTAATATTTCCACACAGTCGGAATAGCATTTAACTTTGAATATTCTTCCTGTCCTATCTTTAATTTCGCCAGTACATTTTTCGCAACCAATAGACTGCTTAATAGGGCAATTTGCAGTAATCATAAGTGGAAGTTTTCCATAAGCGATTATCCCATAAGGTAGATAATCTGCCATTTTTCCAATATCGTTAAATTTTAGTTCAAAAGAAACCATACAATCTTCAAGCCCTAAATCTGCTACCTGTTCTAGTGAATATGAATTTGCAAGATTTAAAGAAAATCCACCGTGAACGATAAAATCAAGGTCTTGTCCTAATTTAATATGGGATAAATTTGTAGCTTCAAGGTGGCTGAAACCAACATTTTTTGCTTTTTCAAGCATTTGCGTTATTTTAGCCTCATTTGTTGTATAACGGGGCAATTTAAGAATAATTTTCTCCTTAAAGGAAATAAATTCACTATATTTTTTTAATGGAACAGTTATTTTTTCAATTTCTGATAAATCAATTCCATCTAATTGTTTTATATTTTCAACTTCAATTCTAATTGAGTTAGGCTTTATATTCATTGTTTTGAAGAACTTTGTATCATCTTCGAAAATTTCGTATTTTGGAGTGTTTTTTGCAATTCTAATCTGGTCCATAGCTTCGCAAGCACGCCTTCTCATATCATTAATCGAAGACATTTGAAGTGTCAAACCCTCCCCTATTTTAGCAGTAATGTTATCCAAAGTATAAATTGTGTCCCCAAGTTTTGATAATTGCTTTTCAACTTTTTCTAATGTCAAAGGTGATTTTATTGCAATTTGAGAAATTTCACCAGTTACAAAAATACTGTTTCCGTTGCTGTCTGTAGCTGTTAAAACTGCATTTTCATCAGGATTTACAACTAAATTAAAAGAAATGGTAGCTTTTTTAACTTCTTTTCGGTAAATCTCCCTTAATGTAGGAAAAACGCTGTCAGCAGAAACTACATCTTCTTTTTGTCGAATTCCGTACATAGTTTTTCCAAGTTCACTTTTATAATATCCGTCGGTAAAACCACTTCTTGAAAAAACTGATTTCAATGTAAAAAGGTCAGCTTCTTTCCCGTCTAAAACATTTCTGCAAGTAGAAACTGCAGCCGCAACATACTCAGGACGTTTCATTCTGCCCTCGATTTTTAAGGAAGAAACACCAAATCCCACAAGTTCATTTATATGCTCAACATAAGACATATCTTTTAGAGATAAATCATATCTTCGCTCATCAATATTCGTTTTTGCAGAAAAAGGCAACCTACATGGCTGTGCACATTGCCCACGATTAGCACTACGGCTGCCGATAATTCCGCTCATAAAGCACTGTCCCGAAACGCAAGTGCATAATGCTCCATGAACAAAAACTTCAATATCCACGCCAAGTTGTGTCAATTCTTCAATGGTTTCTTTAGGCAATTCCCTAGCTAAAACAACTCTATCAATGCCCATTTCTTTAGCCATTTGTACACCCTCAGCAGTGTGAATACTCATTTGAGTTGATCCGTGAACAGGCATATTCGGAATTAATTTTTTCACAAGGGAAAGCACACCTAAATCTTGAACAATAAAGGCGTCTATTCCAATGTTAGCAGAAGTTATGATTTCTTTTTTTAATTCCTCAAGTTCGCTATCAAAAACTATGGTATTTATAGCTTGATAAACTTTTACACCGCATTTATGGGCATATTTTACTGCTTCTTCAATTTCCTCTTGGGTGAAATTAGTTGCATTAGCACGAGCAGAAAATCTTTTTGAGCCAATGTAAATTGCATCAGCACCAGCTCTAATCCCAGCAACAAAAGCTTCCATACTTCCAGCCGGTGCTAGGATTTCAGCCTTATTTTTTAGTTTATTTTTCATTTAAGTCCATTCCTTACGATAAAATCGTAGTTTGAAAATTTATTTTCTATATTTAAGACGTTCAATTTCCGCCTTTAAAATTCTAATTTCTTTTTGCAATTCATCACATTTTAAACGTGCATCGCCCGCATCATCAACGTAATCTTTTATTTGAGTTCTAAGGTTTTCAACATTATCTTTAGCTTTTTCACTTTCGTCGATTGCAGAGAGTGAAATTAAAACGCAAGCATCAATTAAGGAAACAGAATTTCTCCCCGACATCATTTCAAGAATTTGTCCATCTAATTTTTTTGCTAGTTCGAGAGTGTATTCTTTAGTTTCTTCCGTTTGCAAATTGTATTCTCTGTTATAAATTTTAACTTTAATACTATTTTTCATATCACAACAATCCTTCCATCATAAATTTTATAGAATGGCAAAACAAAATGCCAATTCAAGTCATATACATCTATTATAATATATTTATTCAAAATTTACAAGAAAAAAATAAAAAACGTTGAATTTTTTCACAACGTTTTTAAAAAATAATATTTATTTTATGATTTGGGCAGTTTTTAGGATAGCAATTTGAGTTTTTCCGTCAGTAATTTCATTTTTCATTACCATATCCAAAGCCTTTTCGAAAGGAATTCTAATTACGTCAAGAAATTCGTCCTCATCAAGATTTTGTTCTTCAAAAGAAAGCTCTCTTGCTAAATAAATATGAATTATTTCAGTGCAATAAGCAGGAGTTGGGTACATTTCTCCCAAATAATCAATTTTATTTGAAACAGCGCCAGCTTCTTCCGTAAGTTCTCTTACACCACATTCAAAGTGATTTTCTCCCTTTTCTAGTTTTCCAGCGGGTATTTCTAGAATTGCTTTCCCTGTTGGATAACGAAATTGTTTAACCAAAATCACATCGCCATTATCGCAAAGTGGCAAAATTCCAACTCCACCATTGTGCGTGATAACTTCTCTCTTTGCATCTTTACCGTTTGGCAAAATAATGTCATCTTCCGAAACTGTAAAAATTCTTCCCTTAAATATTTCTTTTGTAGAAACTTGTTTTTCAAATAAATCCATTAACTAAACATTCCCTTCTAAAATATATTAATAAGAAAAAGCAGGCACTATAAAAGTACCTGCTTTAGTTAAATTACTTAAGTTCAACAGTTGCGCCAGCAGCTTCAAGTTTAGCTTTAAGTTCTTCAGCATCAGCTTTAGAAACGCCTTCTTTGATTGCTTTTGGAGCACCTTCAACAAGTTCTTTAGATTCTTTAAGACCTAGACCTGTTACTTCTTTAACTACTTTGATTACGTTCATTTTAGCATCACCGAATGAAGCTAGAACTACGTCAAATTCAGTTTTTTCTGCTTCTGCAGCAGCGCCACCAGCAGCAGCTGGAGCAGCAGCAACAGCCGCTGTAACACCGAATTCTTCTTGGATTGCCTCTACAAGCTCTGAAAGCTCAAGTACTGTCAAAGTTTTAACTTCTTCGACAAATTTTAATATTTTTTCTGAAGCCATGATTAAAATCTCCTTTAATTCTTAATTTCGGAATTTATTCTCCGAAATATTATTTTTTATTTTTGTTTTTGTTAATTTTATGCTAGACAAAAGGTTTGAATAAAACTATTCTCCCTCTTTACTATCAGCAACTGCTTTAACAATAGCAGCAAGTTTTTGCATAGGACCTTGTAATGAACCAACAAGTTGTGATAACAAAACATCTCTTGAAGGGATTTTTGATAGAGCAGCAACTCCGTTTTGGTCATAGATTTCTTCGCCGATGAAACCAGCTTTGAAGAAAAACTTCTCATCAGATTTTTCAACGTAATTACCCAAAATTCTCGCTGGAGCAGTTTGGTCATCGTTTGAAATCGCAAGAGCAGTAGTACCTTCTAAAACGTTTGTAATCTCACCTAGACCTGCTTCTTCAAAAGCAAAACGTAGGATTGAGTTTTTGTAAACAGAATAAGTAATTCCAGCAGCACGTAGGTCACGACGAAGTTGTGTATCTTCCTCAACTGTGATACCTTTGTAATCTACAAGAACACCTGCAGCTGAACTCTTAAGAATTTCAGTTAATGCAGCAACTTGTTCTTTTTTGGTTTGCAATATTTTCTCACTTGGCATAAATTCACCTCCAAAATAATAATTAATCGCATTCGATATAAAGAAAACCTTTCCCCGTAAAGACAGGGAAAGGTACAAAGTTTTATATAAAATCTCTGTAATCATCTTTCCTCGGTTGGACTTACTGAATAAATTCAGCCAACTGTCTTTAGAACACGATACAAACAATAATAATATTGTTATTTATCAAGTTGTATTAAACAACCTAATTATTATATCATATTTAGATTAAATTGTCAATAGATATTGAGAATTTAATTAAACACCATATTTTGCAGTGTTAATTCTTACACCAACACCCATTGTTGAAGCAACAACGATGCTCTTTAGGTAGTTACCTTTAGCAGCAGATGGTTTTGCTTTAACAACAGCATCAACTAATGTAGCAAAGTTTTGTTCTAATTTCTCTGTACCAAAAGATGCTTTACCAATTGGACAGTGAATGATGTTTGTTTTGTCAAGACGGTACTCAATTTTACCTGCTTTTGCTTCAGTTACTGCTTTAGCAACGTCAGGAGTTACAGTACCAGCTTTTGGGTTAGGCATAAGACCACGAGGACCTAAAACTTTACCCATACGTCCTACAAGACCCATCATATCAGGTGTTGCAATTAGAACGTCAAAATCCATCCAGTTTTCTTTTAGGATTTTATTAACAATGTCTTCTCCGCCAACGAAATCTGAACCCGCAGCTTGTGCAGCTTCATATTTTTCCTCTTTACAGATTACAAGTGTACGAACAGTTTTACCTGTACCGTTTGGAAGCACTACAGCACCTCTAACTTGTTGGTCAGCATGACGTGAGTCAACACCTAAACGGATGTGAACTTCAACTGTTTCATCGAATTTTGCTTTCGCATTTGTAGCTACTAAGCCTAAAGCTTCTGTAGCGTCGTATAATTTAGCTCTGTCTACTGCCTTAGCAGCATCGACATATTTCTTGCCATGTTTCATTATATTTTTTCCTCCCTCATAAGTGGTAATTAGCGGAAATTTCCTCCCACCAGCGGGTAAACCGACAGGTTATCCACCTAATCTTTTAAATTAATATTTTAAGATTTTAAATATTCGCCTAAATTTTGACTATAATTAGTCAACAACTACAACGCCCATTGAACGAGCTGTACCTGCTATCATATCCATTGCTGATTCAATGCTTGATGCATTTAGGTCAGGCATTTTTGTTTCAGCGATTTTTTGGATTTGTTCTTTTGTAATGTTCGCAACTTTTGTCTTGTTAGGAACTCCTGAACCCGACTCAATTCCGCAAGCTTTTTTAATTAAAACTGCAGCTGGTGGAGTTTTTGTGATAAATGAGAAAGAACGGTCAGCGTAAACTGTGATAACAACTGGGATAATTAATCCGATGTCGTTTTTAGTTCTTTCGTTGAATTCCTTAGTGAATGACATGATGTTAACACCGTGTTGACCAAGAGCTGGACCAACTGGTGGAGCCGGTGTTGCTTTTCCGGCAGCAATTTGCAACTTAATGTAACCTACTACTTTTTGTGCCATATCTGCACCTCCATAATTTGTGGTAAAAGTCGAACCGCTAATAATTTCGGTCCTCCCACTTAAAATTGAAACTTCTAATTAAAAATTAATTGAATTTTACAATTTTAATTAATACTCGTCTAATTTTACAACCTGATTAAGCTCTAATGTTGCAGGCGTTTCACGTCCGAACATTGAAACCATAACATCGACTGTATTGTTTTCGATGTCAATTTTATTGACAATTCCAACAAATCCTTCAAGTGTACCAGCAGAAACAGTAACACTGTCCCCAACAACGAAGTTAGCTTCAACAACCTTTTCACGCATAACACCAAGGCTTATAACCTCAGCTTCTGTAAGTGGAACAGGTTTAGATGCAGGACCCACAAAGCCCGTTACTCCACGAGTGTTTCTTACAATGTACCATGACTCATCAGTCAATACCATTTTTACAAGAACATAACTCGGAAACAACTTTCTTTCCACGTCTTTCTTTTTGTTGTCTTTTCCTGTTTCAGTAACCATTTCGGTAGGAACAAGAATTTCTGGGATTAAATCTTGAAGTTTTCGGTTTTCAACAACTTTTTCGATATTTTGAGCAACCTTATTTTCATATCCTGAATAAGTATGAATTACATACCATTTAGCTGATTCTGACATATTGTTATCCCTCCATTTCTAAAGTGTCATTTGAAAACCATTTACAAAGCCTAGGACTAAACCCATTATCTTTGTAAAAGTAAGTCAAAAAGGAACTTAAATCCTGTGTCAATACCCCAGATGAACACACCTGCGATAGCCATTGCAACAATTACAATTCCTGTATTGTTGATAACAGCTTTTCTTGTTGGCCACACAATTTTTTTAACCTCAGCTTTTAAATCTTTGAAAAATTTAACAAAGCCGTTAGGTTTCTTTTCTTTTTTAACTTTTTTCGCTGAATCTTTTGACTCAGTGTCTTTTGAGGTAGAGCCTGTTGTAATATCTTTTTTATCACTCATTTTGATAGCCTACCTTTCTAATTACTTAGTTTCTTTGTGAAGAGTGTGCTTCTTACAGAATTTGCAAAACTTATTAAGTTCAATTCTGTCAGGGTCATTCTTCTTGTTTTTCTTTGAGACATAGTTTCTTTGTTTGCACTCAGTACAAGCCATTGTAATCTTAACTCTCATTATTACGGCACCTCCTGACTAGATTTGCACCATAAAAACGGTGCAGTCGATTGCCTCCCTCTTTTAAGAAAGGTATATTTGTCCGAAAAAACGGACACAAAAAAATAGACCTCTAAAAGAGGTACATACACTATAACATATAAAAACGCCTTTGTCAATACTTTTGCACAATTTTTTTTAAATTGTCAAAATTGTCTTGAAAGATAATTGATAATGTGATATACTTAGTAATATATTGACATTTGATGGGCATAATTATGTAATATACTATATTTGCCATATTATTATAGTATACTCAGTATTTTATACTATACCACTTTAATAAATAATTGTCAACGATAAAAAATTTATACAGAAATTTTTGTGCGGATTTTTATTTTTACTTAACAACTAATTTTACAATAATTACTACTATATTATATTTAAACTAAACTCTGCTATCATAAATTATGAAATTCGAAAGGAAAATGCACTATGTCGAAAAAACGAGTTGCTGTCATTTTTGGTGGAAATTCAAGTGAACATGAGATTTCTCTTGTTTCTGCTACTACAATTATAAAAAATATTCCTGCAGATGAATATGAAGTTCTTTGTATAGGAATTACGAAAAAAGGAAGATGGCTTTATTTTCCGGGAGATATTTCTATGATTGCGGACGGAAGTTGGGAGGATCACCCTGATTGTACTTCTTGTATATTAAGTCCTGACCCATTGCACAAAGGCTTTTTGAAAATTCTTGAAGATGGAACTACTACCGCAATGAAAGTTGACTGTATTTTCCCTGCACTACACGGAAAAAATGGTGAAGACGGAACTATTCAAGGGTTATTTACCCTTGCGAAAATCCCTTATGTAGGTTGCGATTTAATTTCTTCTGCAAACTGTATGGATAAGGATTTTACACACATTGCACTAGATAATGCTGGAATTAAAACTGCAAAGTGGTTCACTTTATATGACCGTGACCTTTCTAAAATTGACGAAAAATGCGAAGAAATATTAAAAACTTTTAAGAAACCTCTTTTTGTTAAACCGTCAAACTGCGGTTCTTCTATTGGAATTAGCAAAGTGACCCAAGATGACGAACTTAAAGCTGCTATAAAATATGCTTTTACACACGATAAAAAAGTCCTTGTTGAAGAAGGAATTGACGGACGTGAAGTTGAGTGTGCGGTTATGGGAAATAGTAAAGTTTTTGTTTCAAGTGTTGGTGAAATCGCTCCTGTAGATGGTTTTTATGACTTTGAAGGAAAATATAGAACTAACGACTGCAAATTATTTGTCCCAGCGCAAATTTCTGAAGAAGAAAGTGAAAAAATAAGAAAAATTGCCAAAAGAGGTTACAAAGCTTTAAACTGCAAAGGTTTAGCTAGAGTAGATTGTTTTTTAACTAAAACTGGTGAAGTTTATATAAACGAGATTAACACCCTACCTGGATTTACTTCAATTAGTATGTATCCAAAGTTAATGGAAAATGTTGGAATTGAAATAGGCGACCTTTTGGATAAATTAATTAATCTTGCTTTTGAAAGGGCGGAAAGGTAGATTTTTTGAATGAACAATAAAGCTATCGGAGTTTTTGATTCGGGGCTAGGCGGACTTACTGCTGTAAAAGAATTGAATAAATTAATGCCAAATGAAGATATAATTTATTTAGGGGACACTGCGAGAGTTCCTTATGGTGGAAGAAGTAAGGAAACTCTCATTAAATATGCTAAAGAAGATTTTGATTTTTTGGAAAAATATGACCTTAAAATGATTATTGTAGCTTGTGGTACTGTAAGCTCTTTGATGATGTTAAATGACATTTATGACGGAGATAAACTCACGACGGAGGTGCTTTCTCCTGCTGTAAAGGCTGCTGTAAAGGCTACTAAAAATAAAAAAATCGGTGTAATCGGAACATCTTTTACTATAAAAAGTAAAGGGTATGACAAGGCTATTCATGACATTTCTCCTGAAATTTCTGTTTACGGAAAAGCTTGTCCTATGTTTGTGCCTCTAGTGGAAAACGGTTACATAGATGTTGATAATGAAGTTTTAAATATTATTGCAAACGAATATTTAAAGGAAGTTATTGAAAATGATGTGGATACTCTAATTTTAGGGTGTACCCATTATCCAATTATAAAAGATGTTATCGGGAAAATTATGGGTGATAAAGTAACTTTGATTTCCCCTGGTGAGGAAGCTGCGAAGTTTGCACTTTCTTTGTTTGAAGAAAAAAATATGCTTTCAGGTAAGGGGAAAGGCGAAAACAAATACTTCGTTACCGACAGTGTTGAGATGTTCACGGCGATAAGTTCAGTTTTCTTAGGCACTGATGTTAAAGAAAGTGTTTTTAGGTGCGAACTTTAAGCCGTTTGGAAAGGTATGGTTATTAAATGGAAGATAAAAATGTTATGATAACATTAAAAAGTATACAATATCACGATGAGGATAAAGAGCAAATGGAACTTATTACCGAAGGGAAATTCCATGAAACTGAAGATGGTTTTGTTTTAACTTATGATGAGTCCGATGCTACAGGCTTTAAAGGGTCAAAAACTGTGCTTACAACCTTTGGGAATGATTTAATTACAATGGAAAGACAGGGAAATGCACCTTCTAACCTTGTAATTGAAAGAGGGAAAAAGCACCATTGTCACTATGGCACTCCTTTTGGTGATTTTATGGTTGGAATTACAACAAATGACATAAAATCTGCTTTAAGCGATTGCGGTGGAGATTTGTACTTTAAATATGTTATTGATATAAATTCGAGTTATGTTTCTGAACAAGAAATTTTCATAAATGTAAAGTAATTGACTAATAGAAAGGAATATAAAAATGTCCGATTTAATGAAAAAAGCGGAACTTGAAATCCGTGAAATAATATTAACTGCTTTGGAAAAATTGATGAACGAAGAAGCAATTCCAAAAGAAGATGCTCCTTTGTTTGCAGTGGAAATTCCAGCAGATATTGCAAATGGTGATTTGTCAACAAATGTTGCTATGGTGTCAGCAAGAGCGTATAAAATGGCTCCAAGGAAAATTGCTGATTTATTAAAAGAAAAAATTGAGCTTGAGGGAACTTATTTTAAAGATGTTCAAGTTGCAGGACCTGGATTTATCAACTTTTATATCGGCAAAAAATGGTATAGTGAAGTTGTGAGTGCTGTTTTATCCGAAAAGGAAAATTACGGAAAAACTAATTTTGGCGAGGGCAAAAAGCTAATGGTGGAATTTGTTTCCGCAAACCCAACTGGCCCTATGCACGTTGGTAATGCTCGTGGTGGAGCGATTGGTGACTGCCTTGCTTCTGTACTTGAAAAAGCTGGATTTTTAGTAACTCGTGAGTTTTATGTTAACGATGCAGGAAATCAAATTGAAAAGTTTGCTACTTCCTTAGAAGTAAGATATTTACAGCTGTATAAAGACGGAATTGAATTCCCTGAAGATGCTTATAAGGGTGAGGATATAATCCACCACGCAAAGGCTTTTGCTGATATAAACGGTGATAAATTTGTGGAAGTTTCCTCTGAAGAAAGAAGAAATGCCCTTGTTGCTTATGCCCTACCGTTGAATATTGAAAAACTAAAAACTGACTTAGAACGATATAGAATTAAATATGATGTATGGTTTTTGGAAAGTGTTTTACATAACGAAAATAAAGTTATGGAAGTAATTGACATTCTTAAGGAAAAAGGTTTGACTTATGAGAATGAGGGTGCGATTTGGTACAAAGCTACTGAATTTGGCGCTGAAAAAGATGACGTTTTAATCCGTGCAAATGGAATTCCAACCTATTTTGCTGCGGATATTGCATATCATTATAATAAATTTGTCGCTCGTGGTTATGATAAGGTTATAGACATTTGGGGCGCTGACCACCATGGGCACGTTGCAAGGCTTAAAGGTGCAATGGAAGCTGTTGGTGTTGATGCGAACAGGCTTGATGTTGTTCTGATGCAAATGGTAAGGCTTGTAAAAGAAGGTGAAGTTATTAAGGCTTCAAAACGAAGTGGGAAGTCAATTACTCTAGTAACTTTACTAGACGAAGTTCCAATTGATGCAGCAAGATTTTTCTTTAATCTTCGTGAATCAAATTCACACTTTGACTTTGATTTAGGACTAGCTGTGGAGGAATCGTCAAAAAATCCAGTGTACTATGTACAATATGCACATGCACGAATTTGCTCGATATTAAAGAATTTACAAGGTGAGGGGATAACTCCACAAGAAGTTTCAAATGAAGATTTAGAACTTTTGAGCGAACCTGAAGAAACTGAATTAATAAGATTTATAGCAACATTCCACTCATGGGTTGATGACGCCGCAAGGACGTATGACCCATCTAAAATAACTAAATATGTAATAGATTTAGCAACACTTTTCCATAAATTTTATTCTAAATGCAGAGTAAAATGTGATGATAAACAGCTTATGCAAGCAAGAATTAATCTTTGTATAGCTGTAAAAATCTTAATCGCAAATATTTTAGAAATGCTAAAAATTGACTGTCCTGAAAGTATGTAAGTTATCATTTAAAAATAAATTACATATAAAAAGGAGGATGAAAAATGCAAGTTTATTATTTCACCAGAACAGGCAGAAGTAAGGAAATAGCGGAAGAAATCGCTAAAAACCACGGAGTTCCTGCAAATCAGATTACTGATGAGCAAAACTGGAAAGGTCCACTTAACTTTTTAAGAGGAGGATATTTTTCTTCAACTAAAAAGGAAACTTTAGCAAAGTATAAAAAACCAAAGTCAGATGAAACAATTGTGTTAGTCTTTCCAATTTGGGCTGGTTCATTTCCTCCAAGTGTAAGAACTTTCTTAAATAAGGTTGGAAGAAAAGATGTAATTGCAGTTCCTACATCGTTGGGTTCAGCGTTAAGCGATAGAGATGGTTTTTCAAAGATTTACGATTTAAAGGGAAAGGTTATAGAAACCCCAAAAGAATTACTTAAATAGTGTTTTGGATATGGAGTGTGCTATTGTGCATACTCCATATTTGTATGTAAAAAAATTAACAAATTATAGTAAAATATATAAAAAAATTTAACATAATATTAATCACTTTTAGGTATTTTTGTTGTAAAATATAAGTACAAAGAATGAAAGGAGGTATACTATGGAACAAATTGGGATTAGTAAGTTAGACTTGAAAAGACAGAATCGTATGCACATACTCAAGTTAATAAAACAAAAAGGAGCTATTTCTCGTATTGATATTGCGGCGCAACTTGAACTTACAAGGGCGGCGGTGACTATCATATCTGGTGAAATGATAAATCAAGGGATATTAATGGAAGTAGGCGGTGTTGTTTCTACTGAAAAAGCTACAAGAGGGCGCAAGAAAATTTTATTAAATATTAACCATAGTTTCAAACTTACCTTTGGTGTGTCAATTGAAACTAAAAATGTTAGTATTGGACTTTGTACGTTAGATGGTCAGGTTTTAGATAAATATAACTGTGATACCAATGAACTTGATACTCCTAAAAAAATATATGACTTTATAAATAATTCAATTACTGATATGATGAAAGTTAATTGCTTAGATGAGAATTCAGTTCTTGGAATGGGAATTGCAATTATGCCTGATATGTACTCAAAACTAGGCGTTAAATTTGTTGAAGGAAATGTAGATTATTCTATTCCTTTGAGCAATATAGCGGCGTTTACCGATATGCATGTTGTTGTTGATAATATGATAAAAGGTCTTGCAATGGCGAATATAGACTTTTGTAAACAACCGCACGCGATGAGTAGGCAAAATGTTGGTTTATTACACGTTGGGGATTCTTTTAATTATATTTTAATCAACCTCACCGACCCTATAATATCTTATGATAATAGGACTGGGTTTGTTGATAATATGATTTTAAACCCTTATTCAGACACACCTTATGACCGTTTAGCTCGTAGAGGTTCTGCGGTGGTTGAATTGTCTAAAGAAGCTTTTTTATCAAAAATTAAAGCTATTTATGGCAAAGAAAGTACACCAAGTCTTTATTATGCAACAAATGGAGATGCTGATTTACTTACTATAGCAAAAGTTACGGTTGCAGTTAGAGAAGGGGATAAAAAAGTTTTAGCTGTATATCGTCAGATTAATGAGTTACTTGCCGTTCTAATTAATAATTTAATTTTTTCGACAAACCCACATCAAATTGTTTTACATGGAGATAATATGTCAGAAAGATATTTAATTGATTTAAAAAATACAATTGATAGAATTTCAGGTCCCGATGTATCCAATAGAGTTCTAGCTAGTAATGTAGACAGTAATTCACATTTTCTTGCAGGAGTAGCAATAGCTGTAAGAGAATTGTTCTACGTTCGTGGCGGAATGTAATCAAATTTATGAAAACTAACACCGACTAGGTTGTTATTTAATATAACAACGCATTTTCAGACGGTTAATATTATGACAAAGACAATATAAATAGCAAAAATATGTTCATCACTTTGTATTGACGATAACATTTTTCTATTTTCAATAAAACAAATCCCTACTAAGATTTATTCTTAGTAGGGATTTCCTAATTGTGGACAAGTATAAAAAAAGAACACAATCATATGATTGTGTTCTTTGGTGACCCGTACGGGAATCGAACCCATGATTCCGCCGTGAAAGGGCGGTGTCTTAACCTCTTGACCAACGGGCCATATTAAATTTAATAAAAAGCATTACAGGCACTAAAAACAAATGATGAATTTAGTAAAATGAAAGAACACAACCTTTAGGGTTATGTTCTTTGGTGACCCGTACGGGAATCGAACCCATGATTCCGCCGTGAAAGGGCGGTGTCTTAACCTCTTGACCAACGGGCCATAAATGCTTTTTAAGAAATGTCGTTTGGTAGCGGCAGTGGGATTTGAACCTACGACCCTCCGGGTATGAACCGAATGCTCTAGCCAGCTGAGCTATACCGCCACATCTCTAAGCGACTAATTTATTATACTACCAATTAACATAAAAGTCAACACTTTTTTTACATTTTTTTATAATTGGGAAATATTACAATAAAACGCAATTCGAAATTGAATTTTTAGTGAAAAACGCTGTCAAAATTGTCAGATAACAGCGAGAAAACCTCTTTTTCGCGTAGATGCTTAACTTTATGGACACTCCCTTTTTCGGATTTTGTGTAAAAATTTAGTGTACAAAGTCCAGAATATCGTTGTAAAGGAGTTTTTGTAACCTTGATTTTTGCAATTTTATCTTTGTGAATGACAACTTTATTAAAAGCGTAATAATCTGAATATGACAAAACTAAATAATCCTTTTCTATACCAATGCCAGTCAAAAGAGCGGCAATAATCCTTACAATCAAAAACCACAAAAAAGGAATTTCAGCAGCGATAAGTAAAAATAACGCTAAAGGTGAAATTATTGGGAAAATTCTAACTGCTACATAAATTAAAATTGGAATTAAAATTATAAAAAATAGCGGAAACCATAAAAACCTTTTTATATGTCTTTTTGGAACGTTAATTTTAATTTTGGGCAAGTCAAATTCAGGCAGCAATTTTTTTGTTGCCAAAGTGCTTTTTTCGTTTGTTGAAATAGGAATTAAAAGAGGAGTTTCTCTTTTTGCCTTTCCAAAGCCTGTGCAATCAACTTTTACCGAAGAAAATTTAAATATTTTGGAAAGGATATTTTGTTTATAGGAAATAAAGTTGATTTTCGAAATATTTATAGTTTTAACTTTTTTTGTAACAAAGCCACTAGAGATTATTAATTCTTTTTGAAAACGTGAGACATTAAATTCTTTGTTTTTGAGTAAATTTAAAACAAAGGATAAAAGCCATGAACCGACGAAAACTAAAGCTATAAAAGTGGCGACAGCGGTAACGTTTTCTTGGATTATTTCCTGTAACTCATACCTTTTTTCAAGGAGATTGTCAAAAAGTTCATTTTCAATGTATCTCCCTATTTGATAAATTGTTGTGGCAATAATCAAAACTCCCGATAAGGTATCGGAAAAAATAGCTGAAAATGCAAAAAGAAAAAACCTGTTCTGGCTATAGCTGTTTTCAAACTTTGAAACATTATTCTCTTTCAAAGTTTCAAGCAATTTATCTGAGTGTTTAACGCTTAATTTTAAAGATAAATCGAATTTGCTTCGACTTCCGTGATTTGTGTCAATCAAAACATCTTGTACATTAATTTTTTTAAGGAAATAATTTGAAACTAAATAATAAGATGTCACTTTTTCAAAAGGAATAGAATAGTATTTTTTTATAAAAATTCCGCTTTTGCAAGTAATTTTATTATTTTCTATAGAAATTTTCACATTTTTCCATTGAATAAAAGCAAAAAGAAAAATAAATCCAAGAGCAAGTAAATCCACCCAAACTCCGAAAAACCAGCTAATTAAATCACCTCTCAAGGAAAAAAGCCCTCTTACAATTGGAATTAGCAAAAGCCAAAAGTAAGTTGTTGTGTAGGAGAAAATTTTAATTTGGTGCTCGTTAAAAAAATTCTTTTCCATTGATTTTGCAATTCCTTTCTGTAGAATTAGTGAACTTTATTTTGTCCCTTCTAGATTATTGTTGCTCTCAATTAATTTTGTCAAAAAAGTATAAATCTCCTTTGCGTCCTTGCTTGAAAGTAACGAAAGGACAAGACTTCCACCTAAAGCGTTGATTATTATAAATTCCCACGCGAACTTTCTTGAAAGTGGTGGTTTTAAATGGGTTGCATAAACAAGGGAATTGCAACTTATTATTCTTTGCGTAAGAAAGAACACTCCCGAATTAATAATAATTTGATTTTTTCCAACAATGTAAGTCGCTTTCTTATAATACAACGGAAGATATACGAAAAATATTGCAACATAAATAGAAACTAGGGATAAACACAAAATGTCACGAAGTAGGAAGAATTCGTCAATAACGATATTGGACGTGACAATAATGCCGACGACAAAAACAAAGAAAATCACCCGCAAGGCGAATAATGACATTTTAGAAGGATAATATTTTCTCATGAACTCTTTTCCTTTCAATTTTTTATAACTAAGTCTATTGTAACACAAGACGGTATAATTTTTCAATTATTTTTATAAATTTATTATGAATTCACTTGAAATTTGTGTTGAAAAGTAATATTATATATCTATGTTGTTAATTTATTGTGTTAATTTTACAAAATGTGGAGGTTTTGGCTTTGTTTAATAATGATTTTTGGGATAAAATAAGAACGGAGAAAATTAAATCTGATGAAAGTGTAAAATGGAACCCCTTTGGACCTTGTATGGCTGGGTATTGTGAAAAAATGTGGCTTCACCCTACCGATGAAAAGGTTATGTTTCTTGCTCCCGATATGCATATTAGTTATGGGACGTGGGATAAGGGTAATTCTTGGCAATCTATAAAGGACTACGACGGATTAGGCGATGAGATGAAAAGGGTTTTGGACATTGAATTTTCTTATCAAAATCCCGATTTCGGAATGGCTATTGATTGGAATGGCTGGGTTTATAAAACATTAGATCGCGGAAAAACTTGGACTAAAATCAAAGAACTTGGCAAAAGTTATAAGCAAATTAATGAGGAAAAAGAGAATGTAGAAATTGATTTTGAGCAAATAAACAGTGAATCATCTCTTGCTAATAACAATAGCGACGGAAAAATTGACCCAGATTCTTTTGTTGGAGGTTGGTATTTTGAACAGCTTGGAAGTAGGCATAGCGAGCTTGCTGTTGACCCTAATAATGATAATATTTGGTTTGTCGGTGCGGGTGATTTTTTAAATGTTAAAGATTATCATAAATCAGAGAGAAAACCTGAGGGAACGAAATTCAAATTTGCTGAATACGGACATATTTGGAAAACCTTGGATAAAGGTGAAACTTGGATAAAAATTACAAAAGGACTTCCAAAAGATACAGATGTTTGTAAAATAATCGTTAATCCAATGGAGAGTTCACAAGTTATTATGGCTACAAATCGTGGAGTTTATATAAGTTTTGATGGCGGTGAAAGTTGGGAAGAAAAAAGTGCTAATTTACCAAATAATTTACCACGAGATTTAACCTATTTTTATGACAAAAAAGAAAATAAGGTTTATTTATATCTAATTGAGCAAACTGTATATATTGATAAATTTGATACAGTAGACAGCAAAGGCGGAATTTTCATAAGCGAAGATTTTGGTGAGAGTTGGAAAGATATAAGTGGGAATTTACGAATTGATATGAGCCAGTTAACTGACGAGTTAAACTTAATGCAGTATTACAAGGCGATTTCTTACTGGTTTTCAATGACAATTGAGGAGGCTAAAGGAAAATTTACTAAGCTTCCAAAAGATATTCTGCCAATTTTCAATTTTATAGCAGTAAATCCTTTAGACAAAAATGAAATTCATATTGCTTACAACAAAAAGCATGATAGAACTTTTGGTCCAGGTGAACTTTGGTCAACTTTTAATTGTGGTGAAAAATGGGATTGTACCGCGAGATTTGGGAAATACTGGATTGAAAGTTTCAACGATGAATACTGGACAAAAAGAGATAATCCCATTGGTGCAAATATGGAATTTGCACACTTGCAACCATATATGGATAAGTGCAATGAGCCTGTTGGGAATAGGTTTGTGAAAGTTGGGCTTGACGGAAGTGTTTATATTGAAGTTGACCAACAAACTTTGATTTCAACGGATAAATGCAAGACTTTTGCTCAAATTGACGATTACAAAAATGAAGATGGCTTATGGATAGGTCGCGGAGCAAGCAATTTGCCAGGACGTTTTATGCTTCATGAAACAGGAGTAAAAGGGAGACGATTATTTTGTACAGGTGAACACGGGTTATGGCAAACTGTGAATTTTAGGTTAGAAACAGATATTACAAAAATCCCCCTTCAGCAAATTGACGGACAAAACAATGATGACGGTGCTCATTCTATTTCCACAGTTGCTGTTCACCCTAAAAATCCTGATATAATTTACACTTTAATTAGTAGGCAAGAGCATAGAGGTGAATTAAGACGCAGTTTGGACGGAGGTAAAACGTGGAAAAATATTGCGAAAATTTTTGATGAGGACAATAACCCTTGGCAAACCGTTTGTACTCAATATTCTTTGCTTATTGACCCAATTACACCCGAAAATATGTATTTTTGCTGTATTTATGACAGGATTTCCGAAGTAGGAACAGGGCTTGGAATTCCGCTTACAAAAGGCTGTTATGGAGTGTTACGCTCCTTCGATGGAGGATACACTTGGGAGGGAGCAAATGAAAATTTCCCCGAAAACGCAAGCGTTCGTAGACTTGAAATGCACACTGATAATCCAAATATTTTGTATGCTGCATTAAATAATGTTGGCGGAGGTTTATTTGTAAGCGAAAATAAAGGTGATAGCTGGCGTAAAATTCATATTCCTGATATTGAATGTGTAAATGATATTGCAATTGATAAAAATAGCAAGACAATTTATGTTTGTAGTGGTCGTCCCGATGGAGAGTATGAAAAAGGCGGAGTTTTCAAAAGCACAAACAACGGTGAAAGTTGGGAGAAAATATTTAAAGCCCACACAATATGGCAAGTTGAAACTTCTCCATTGAATCAAAAATTAATAATGGTTGTGGTTGGAGCACAAAAATCTGGTTTTTTAGATAAATTTATTAATCCTGGAGTGTATTTATCTAAAAATGGCGGAGAAACTTTTATTAAAATTAATAAAGGTCTTGCTCAATCTGATAAAATCGTAGATGTTAAATTTGACCCTTATGACGAAAGTTTAATTTGGGCAGCGGGCTGGGGTTCGGGTTGGTTTTGTGGAAAAATTCTTTAATTTTTACTTTTTTTAAGCTAGATAACTAATAAAAGTTGTTGAATTTTAGATAATTTCACGATTTTTACATTGATTTTTCACATAAAATATTGTATAATTGTATCTAAGTAATTATAAGGAGGTAAATTTTAAGCTATAATATGAAAAGATTTAAAAGAATTAAAGCAATTTCTATCCTAATAATAATTGCTACTATATTGACCGCTTGTACTCCTATAGAGGAGTATAATGGTGAGCTTGAAGTTCAATATCTTGAAAGTGTAAATTTTCCTGTAATGGTGGAAAATATTGATTTTGAAGAACCGCCTAAATCGGTTATTTCCCTTTCGCCAGCTTATACGGAAATAATTATTTCCTTTGGGTTTGAAAGCAGTTTGGTGGGTGTTTCTGATTATTGTAGTTCAATAAGTGGGGTTAAAAGTTATGGAAGTCCTGTAAATCCTGACATTCAAGCAATAATAGATGCAAAACCGGAATTAGTGGTTACACAAAATCCTATAGCTTTAACTGATTTATCTGCTATAGAATCCGCTGGGATAAAAGTGATTAATCAAGCTTCGCCTAGAGGGGTTTATGAGTATCTCGACCAATACGCAATGTTTTCGCTTATGTTCTTTGGTAATAGTTATTATATAGAAAAAACCAATGAAACTTTGTCGGAATTTGACCGTGCTTTTAAAGAGGCGGAGGATAATAATTTTGATATTTCTTATTTATATATAATGAGTGAAGATATGTATGTTGGAACTGGGGACTCTTTAGCGGGAGATTTGTTCACTATTT
>CAYJLB010000004.1:0-45190 GCA_964370845.1 uncultured Oscillospiraceae bacterium | reverse complement strand
TACTGAAAATCTTCCTGAAGAAATACTTGCTTTAACAGCTTTTGAAAATAATAATGTTATCACAGTTAATAATGCTTACTTTGAAAAACCCGATTTAAAACTGTATGAAGTGTTAGATGTGACTACTGCAAAATTAGAAAAACTAGTTGAATAAAGTGTAGTAATTGATATTAAAAAGTAAAATTTTGTAACCGTATTGTAATTAAATATAGTATTTTGTTATTAAATATTAATTGACAAAATATGCTATAGAGTATAAACTAAAAGAGTAAATTGGAGGAGAGAATTTTGGACGAAGGTCGAATGTGGGGCGGTATAATTGCGGCGGTGGCATTTTTGCTACTAAAGGCGTTTATAACTGCCTGTGAGTATGCTGTTATTGAAGTAAATGACAGCAAGGTAAAAAAATACGCAGAAAATGATAAAAAAGCGAGGAGATTATTAAATTTAATCTCAAAACCGAATAGATTATTGGTTTCAATATCTATTTTTAAGTCAATAACAACGGTGATTGTGACATTTATTGTAACGATAACTTTTTATTCCGTAACTAGTGAATATTTTAATGGTTTAATTCATAATGACACTTTAGCAAATGGAATTTCAATTATCGCATTAATTCTTTTGTCAACAATTGCGATTGTAACTTTTTCAAGCACTATCCCAAAAAAGATGGCAAGGAAATATAATGAGAGATTTCCATATAATATAGCGGGATTGCTTAACGGTTTCATTATTTTAATTACACCTATTGAAAAAATAATAGCGGGATTAACTTTTGTCCTTTCCAAAATCTTAGGACTGTCAACAGGGGAAACTAAAGACACTGTTACAGAAGAAGAAATCCTAATGATGGTTGATGCTGTAAACGAAACGGGTGCGATTGAAGAAAGTCAAAAAGAAATGATAAATAACATTTTTGACTTTGATGAATTAACTGTTTATGATGTTATGACACATAGAACGGAAGTTGTTGCGGTAGAAAAAAATGCTAAAATAAATGAACTTGTTTCTATTGCAATTGAGGAAGGCTTTTCAAGAATACCTGTGTATGAAAATAGCATTGATAACGTAATCGGTGTTGTTTATGTTAAAGATTTACTTAAATTAATTGGTGGAGAAGTTTCGGAAGAACTCTCTGTTAAAGATTACATTCGAGATATTATGTATATACCTAAAACAAACCTTTGCGGCGCTTTGTTTAAAGAATTTACCGAAAATAAAGCTCATATTGCAGTTGTTGTAGACGAATATGGCGGAACTTCGGGGATAATTACTCTTGAAGATATTATTGAATCCATTGTGGGAAATATTCAAGATGAATACGATGATGAAGTGGAAGAAATCGTAAAGATAAATGATTATGAATATGAAGTTTTAGGTAATACAAGTCCAGAAGAAGTTATGGAAATGTTATCACATAACCTACCTGAAGACCATGATTATGACACTATAGGCGGTCTTGTTATCGATTTACTTGGGCATATTCCTAAGGAAAACGAATGTCCTACTGTAGTATTTGAAGATTTAACTTTCACAGTGCTTTCAACAGATGAAAACAAAATTGACAAATTAAAAATCAGTAAAATGAAATTTGATACTAATTAATCACTCACTATAAATTCACTAATAGTCTTTGTTCTTAATATAATTGGAGGAAAAAAATGAATTCAAGCAAAATGAATGGGAAACTCGGAGGTTTTTTAGCACTTTGCCTTTCGGTATGCTTATTATTTGCCGCTTGTCAAACTGGAAATAATATTGATAACGATGTTGAAGTTACTAACAATACTTCCTCAAATTCTCAAGCTGAAAACCTTGTAAACGGAACTTCTGGCACTGAAGAAACCAAAAGTTCTTCGGAAGTTTTCATCACAGTTCCTGTTGAAGAAACTCCTACTTCAAGCAATAATGAAATTGATGAAGTAGCTTCAAGCGTTGAAACTAGCGAAAGCACTACTGAAAGTACAACTGAAAGCACTATCGAGAGTTCAAGTGAGAATACTGAAGAAGAAACCACTGCTGTTGAAATAACTTTGCCAGAGGAATTTGTAGCTCCAACTTGGACTAATCACTTAGATTATAGATTGTATAACTTTACTTATAGTCAAGAGCAAACTTACCACGTTTTATTAGAGGCTTTTAAGAAGAATATTTCACCAATTTCAATGCCTACAAAAATTTCCTTAGAGGAAGTTGAAGAAATTTATTCTCTTATTAAAAACTCTTATTTTGAAGGTTTGCAAATTCAAAATGGTGATGGAAATGCAACTTTAAATGTTGTGCAAAACGTTGATACTGGAGATGCAATTTCTCTTTCAATTGATTATTCGTTAGATGAAGACACTACTGATGATTTATTGTATGAACTTGATTTAAAAACCCAAGAAATTTTGGCTGGAATTACAGGTGAAATGACAGATTGGGACAAAGTAAAGTATTTTCACGATTATATTATTTTAAATACAACTTATGACTTAAATGCACCAAATCCTTATTCGATTTATGGTGCTTTGATTGAGGGGAGAGCGGTTTGCGAAGGTTATGCAAAATCTTTCTCTTACCTTGCGAGTAAAGTTGGTATAGAAACTATTTTAGTTACCGGCTATGCGGGTACTGAAAAACATATGTGGAATATGGTGAAGTTAGGGAATAATTGGTATCATATCGACCTCACATGGGACGATCCTGTTACTAGTTTAGATGATGATTATATTCAATATGACTATTTTTGCATTGACACAAATGAAATAAAAATCACTCATCAGGAAATTCATAATAGTCCGTTTTATACTTTGCCAAATGCATACTCAACTGATGCAAATTATTTTGTAAAGAATGATGCTGTTATAAACTCAATTGATGAAGCTAGTGAAATGTTTGTTGAGCATCTTGTAGAAGCTTCAAATAATAGCGAAAAATATGTTTATTTAAGCGTGGGAACGCAAACTCTTTATAATGATATAGTTGAAAAATATTTCACAAATCAAGAGATTTCTCAAGCAATTCTTGAAGCACATTCTTTGGCGGAAAATAAATTTGACGTGGAAAAAGTTAGTTTTATTGTAAATGATACACTTAGAACTATAAAACTAATTTTAAGATATTAATATTATTAAGTGTGATGAAACATTGTTTTTATGGGTCGTCACACTTTTTTGATTATTTATAACAAGAATTTAAATACAAATTAACGTTAATATCTCAATCTGCAAATATAATAATAATGTTCTCATATGTTTTTGTCAAAATAGACAAATTAATTATTTTGTTGTGTATATTAATCTCTAATTTGTCAAAAATTTAAAAAAACAGAAAAAACACTTGTAATTATTGATAAATTCACTATAATTAATAGTAGTGTCGATAAATGTTGTTCAAAAAACATTAACAAATTTTAAGTTTTTGGAAACAACATGTTACTTTATTTATAATGAAATTTATATTATACTAAGGAAAAGTAACGACAAATCGGATTTATAATTAAGCTACTATATTTTATGTATTTAATCAACTAAAACGTTTTAGTAAAATATAGTATAAGAAAGGAATTGATTTTAAATGAATACAAAAATCATTGAAGATGCAATGAAAAACGGTATAAAAAGAATTGGTCTTATGACTGGTGGAGGGGATTGTCCTGGATTAAACGCAGTTATTCGTTCAGTTGTACTTACTGCTAAACAATATGGTGTTGAAGTTATTGGTATCCCTTATGGCTATAGAGGTATGTTTTTAGGTGAGGATTATTTTAGACTTCTTACTTCTAAAGATGTTGAAAATATCATCGACCTTGGTGGAACTATTTTATTTAGTTCAAATAAGGACAACCTTTTTAAATACCCTCGTCGTGATAAAAATGGCTTGCAAAAAGATGAAAATGGAAAATTAATCTATGATGATTTTTCTGAACTAGCTGTTCAAAATATTAAAGATGCAAACATTGACGCACTAATTATTTTAGGTGGAGATGGAACTTTAACTTCTGGTAGAGATTATTCAAGAATGGGCGTGCCTGTAGTTGGTGTGCCTAAAACAATTGATAATGACTTGAAATCAACTGAAATTACTTTTGGTTTTGATACTGCTGTTGCTAGATGTGTTGCTGCTGTTGACTCAATCAAAACTTCTGGAACTGCTCACAGCCGTGTAATGTTCGTTGAAGTTATGGGAAGAAATGCTGGACATATTGCGTTGAACACAGCTTTGGCTACTGGCGCTGACATTTGTCTAATGGCTGAAATTGACTATGATCCAGCGGTTTTAGTTGAAGATATTAGAAAAACTTTAAAAGAAAAAGCAAGTGCTATGATTATCGTTTCTGAAGGAGTTGCTGCTCCACAAAACACTGCTTCTACTATTAAAATTGTTGAAGGTTCACCTGACGCAGTTAGATTTAGCGGAATTGGTGCTGCTCTTGCTGATTATACAGAAAAAGAGCTTAACTCTACTCGTGATGAAAACGGTTACGCTATTTCTGAAACAATTATCGACGTTGAGTGTCGTGCTACTGTAGTTGGCTACTCACAACGTGGTGGAACTCCTACTGCAAATGATAGAGTATTAAGTTCAAGACTTGGTTCTCGTGCTGTTATCGAGCTTATGGAACACTTTAAAGTTGACGAAAAAGGAAACTTTGGTAGAATGGTTGCTGTAAGAGATAACGAACTTACAACTGTTTCTCTTGAAGATGTAATTAAAGATGGTTCAATGATTGACAACCAACGTAGAGTTGATGTTGATGGTGAACTAGTTACTCTTGCAAGAAATATCGGTTTATCTTTCGCTGATAAATAATAATTAATGAAGTTGTGATGAAACAGTTAATGTTTTATCACAACTTTTTTTACAATTTATTAACGTAATGTTTAGTTAAATCACTTGAATTAATAAAAGTTAAAATTTATAATAAAATAAAGCTAGAATATTATTTGAATAAGATTGGAATACTAAATTTAAAATAAAATTACATTTTGAAAGGGTGGAATTTACAATGGAAAAATTATTAATCATTTATTGGAGCGGAACTGGAAACACTGAAACTATGGCGAGTATTATTGCTGACGAAGCAAAAGCGCAGGGTGTTATAACAACTTTTATTACAGCAAGCGAGTATAGCGAAGACATTTTACCTGAGCATAACAAAGTGGCTCTTGGTTGCTCTGCAAATGGCTCTGAGGAACTTGAACCTAGCGAATTTCAACCTATGTGGGAAGATATTAGAAATAAACTTTCTGGGAAAAAGGTTGTGTTATTCGGCTCCTATGGCTGGGGCGGTGGCGAATACCTAGAAACTTGGAAAGAAGAAGCTGTTGGACTTGGAATTGACATTGTTGGAACAGTGGTTTGCAACGAAGCGCCTGACGATGAAGCAGAGGAAAACTGCAAAGCCTTAGTAAAAACGTTGTTGTAAAAAAAAGAGTAATGAAACATTTTGTTTCATTACTCTCATTTTTTTATTTAATTTTTCTATTAATTGCAGATACTAAAGCATAAACAGAAGCGTTAACAATGTCAGTGTCGATACCAACGCCCCAAGTGATAACTCCATTATCTTCGATGCCTACATAAGCAGCTGCATGTGCTTTTGAGGATTTTTCAAGGGAGTGTTCTTGATACTTAAAGATTGAATATGTTGTGTCAATAATTGATTTAAATGCCGCTGAACAAGCGTCTAAACGTCCATTACCTTTACCCTCAATAGTGATTTCCTTACCTTGATAAATTACATCAATTGTAGCTGAAATCTCACCATTTTGTGCGTATTTAACTTTGACAATTTCAAGCGCTCCTTTTACGTTTACAAATTCGCCCATAAAAGTATCGTGAATTTCTTCTTTAGAAAGCTCTCTATGCTCTTTGTCAGAAATATCTTTAATAAAGTAACCAAAAGCCTCTCTCATCTTATCAGGCATTGTAAATCCGTAGCTAGTTTCCATAATATAGCCAATTCCGCCCTTGCCCGATTGGCTGTTAATACGAATTACATCAGCTTCATATTCCCTACCAATATCTTTTGGGTCAATAGGTAGATAAGGCACAGTCCATTGCATATCCTCATTACCGTCACGGAATTTCATACCTTTTGCAATAGCATCTTGGTGAGAACCTGAGAATGCAGCAAAAACTAATGCGCCACTATAAGGCTGCCTTTCGTTTATAGTCATTCGAGTAACTTTTTCATAAACTTTTGCTATTTCAGGTAAATTTGTAAAGTCAAGCCCTGGATTTACACCTTGAGAATACATATTTAATGCAAGAGCGACAATGTCAACGTTACCTGTTCTTTCGCCATTTCCAAAAAGAGTTCCTTCAATTCTATCAGCACCAGCAAGTAGTCCAAATTCGCTATCTGCGATTGCACAACCTCTGTCATTATGCGGGTGAAGTGAAACAATTACATTTTCTCTTGAATTAAGATTAGCGCACATATATTCAACTTGACAAGCGTAAACGTGTGGCATTGAAACTTGCACAGTTACAGGTAAATTTATGATAACTTTATTGTCTGGTGTTGGATTCCACACATCAATTACAGCATTACAAATATCAAGTGCAAAGTCAATTTCTGTTCCTGTAAAGCTTTCAGGAGAATATTCAAACATTAATTTTCCTTTAAAGTCTTTTTTATGTTCGTTAAAAATTTCAGCGCCTTTAATTGCGATGTCAATAATTTCTTCTTTTGATTTTTTGAAAACTTGTTCTCTTTGTGCAACAGAAGTTGAGTTGTAAAGATGGACAATTGCAGATTTACAGCCTTCTAAAGCTTCAAAAGTTCTTTTTATAATATGCTCTCTTGATTGAGTTAAAACTTGAATTGTAACATCGTCAGGAATTAGGTTTTCAGTGATTAATTTACGACAAAAATCAAATTCAGTTTGAGAAGCCGCAGGGAATCCTATTTCAATTTCCTTAAATCCAAGTTCAACCAAAATCTTAAAAAACTCAACTTTTTCATCAAGGCTCATAGGAATAATCAAAGCTTGATTTCCATCTCTAAGGTCAACACTACACCAAGTAGGGGCTTTATCGATATACGTTTTAAGTGCCCAATTCATTGTAATTTGAGGGGGCAAAAAATAACTTCTTGAATATTTTTCTACATTTTTCATAATAAAATATCAATCCTTTCAAATTTAATCTTAATAATAAATATGCAAAAAGCCTCCGCCTCTGCATAAAAAACAGAGACGAAGGCATTAAAAATCTAATACTTCCGCGGTACCACTCCACTTGACGAATAAATCGCCCACTTAAAACGTCTAATTAAAGAATAAATAGAATTCAACTTTAATTCACTAACGTCGCTCTCAATAACGGAAGAAACCGTCTACACCTACTAAAAAGTTCAGCGCAGCTGCTCGAAGGATGAGTTATAACAAAAATCTACTGTTGCTTCACACCAAACAGCAACTCTCTGAAAGAAAATTCAAGTCTTTTTTCCTTGTCAACGCATTTAAAAAGGTATTTACATTAAAGCAATTATACTAGATTTATTTCATTTTGTCAAGAGGTAATAACAATTTTTTTTGGCGCACTAAAGCATTAACGTGAAAACGATTGCTTATTGCAATGTAAATTCAGCAGTTTCAAAGGAAAATTCACTACTATTATCAGCACAAATTACAAAATTAATTTTTTCATCGGCAGAAAATCCTTCAAGAGGAATTATTACATCATTTGCACTCTCATTATCACAAGTAGTAACAAAATCTTTGAACTCATCTGGAGTTGGATTAGGCCAACAATTTTTATCATGGAAAACTCGAATTTTCATTTTTCCTTTAACATTTGAAAATCTAAGGGAAAGTTCCTTTTCTTCTGGGAACTTAGGAGCAACAGTTTTCCCAATAATTACGGTATAACCTTTATTTCCGTCACCATTACACTGTGAAAGTTCAGTAGGTTGACTTGAATTCATATCACCAAAATTGTAGTCAATTGTATGAGCATTTTCATCATTTGTAACTGGAAAAATTCTAAAATCTTGAATGGAAAGAGGTGATTTGCAAATTTCAGCCCTTTTAATTGGCTTGCTATAACGAGGAGTAATTGTTATAACTTCCTCCAAATTAAATTCAGGAGCTAAAACTGTTACTTTGCAGTAATTTACACCTTCTTTGATTCGAACAATACATTGAACTTCCCCGCCGAACATTCTTTTGTGGGGAAGTTTTGCATTTTCAAGGTCCATTGGGTCACCGTTTGATACCGCTAAAACTTCGCCACTTTCGTCACTTTCAAAGAAAATTCTAGTTTTCGCAGTAGGAATAAATCGGTCAAATTCATCAAGTAGGTGACAGTCAATTACAACTGCATCTTCACCATTATTTGTAACTTCATTTTTAATGCGAGCGTGCAATCTCTTTGCTTGTCCAGCTGTGAAAATTTCTTCTTCACATTCTTCTTCGCCGTCTTTGTAGCCAACAGCTTTGATTGAACCAGCTTCATAAACAACGTTAAACAAAGGTGGAGAGAAAGGTTCTACAGCTTTTTTTCCTAAGCTTTCGCCATTTACAAAAAGTTCCACTTCGTCCATATTTGTGTAAACGTAAACAGGGATTTCTACACCTTCTTTTCCTGGGTGAGTCCAGTGTGGTATAATATGAATCATTGGCTCACTTGTCCAAAAAGATTGAACGAGGTAAAAATTATCCTTTTCAATGCCACAGTTATCGAAAATTCCGCTTCCTGAGAATAATTTTGGATACTCAGCCTCTCCACGATACTCAAAGCCCGCCCAAACAAAAGTTCCACAGATAAATTTATAACTTTCCGAAGCCTTAATTGCGTCCGCATATGATGAGCCAAAACTTGCCCTTTGCTCGTCATAAGCAGTGGCGTAAGAATTAGAATATTTTGTTTTATCTTCAACAAAATAAACTCCTCTATTATTACAAGAAGCACCACTTTCGGTGGAAATTATGGATTTGTTTGGATAACCTTTTTGTAATTCGTCATATTTTGTGATTAGGTAGTTTACGCTTCCCACATCGGAGTCATTTACAACGTCCGAACTATAAGCATACCCGTTTACAGCAATAGAAACAGGGCGTGAAGTGTCATAATTTTTTATAACACCTTTAAGATAGTTGAAAATTTTTCGTCCAATATCAGTAGTTTGTAAAGGTTCTTCATTTCCCACCGACCAAAGAATTACGCTAGGGTGATTTCTGTCCCTTTTCACCATTGAAACCATTTGATTTACAGTATCTTCATTATAAGTAAACCATCTATTTTCATCAAGTACAAGCATTCCAAGTCTGTCGCAAATTTCAAGTAGTTCAGGGTCAGGATTATTGTGAGCACAACGATAACCGTTCATTCCAGCTCTTTTCATTTGAGTAATTCTATATTCTAAAACAGATTTTGGAACAGCAACACCTAAGTTACCATGGTCTTGATGAACACAAGCTCCACGTAATTTTACATGTTTTCCATTTAAGAAAAATCCTTCACTTGGAACAAATGCAATTGTCCTAAATCCAAAAGAGGTTTCATATTCATCTTTTAGCACATCGTTCTCATAAACTTTTGTCACTAATTTGTATAAATATGTATTTTCCAAATCCCACAAAATTGGGTCTTTACATTCAAATTCGCATTCAAATTCATTTTCACCGAAAGAAATTTCTTCCTCAAGGGTGTTTTTAGCGTAAACGTTACCCATTTTATCAAGAATTTCTTGTTCCAAACGAATGTTGCTTGATAATTCAGTGGAAAAAATAGTTGTTTTAGTTGGAACATACCACTCGTTTTTTCTTTCTAAAGTAGGATTTACAAAGGTTCCCCACACATCAACAGCAACATTAGAAGTTTTTATCAAATGTACAGAGCGATAAATTCCTGCACCCTCATACCACCAACCTTCATTTTCGTTGTTTGTAATACGCACAGCAATGGTGTTTATGTCATTTTCAAAGGTAACATAAGGCGTTACGTCAATATAAAAACTATTGTACATACTGTTGTTTGTTATTGCAAAATGACCATTTATCCAAATTTCGCACTTTTGTCCAGCTCCGTCGAATAAAATAACAATTCTCTTGTCCTTATCTTCATTAGAAAGCTTGAAGTTTTTTCTGTACCAAGCAGTTTTTCTTTGTAAACAGCCTATACTTTCGTTAACTCTTGAGTCTACATCTTCATAAATCACATAATCGTGAGGCAAGTCAATTACCGCAAAATCATCATCGTAAAAGCTTTTTGCAGCTGCGCCTAGCCCATTTTGAGATTTTGAATTCATATATGTTGCAAAATGTGATTTAACTGAGGGCATTTCAATATCTCCAAGATGAAATTTCCACCCTTTATTCATATTTAACACTTCACGCATAACAACAAGTCCTTTCTTTTTATAAAATTACGCCATTTCTTTGTATAACGATAGTAGTTCAGGATAGTTTTCATCTTCATCTTTATAGAATTTTTTTGCTTCCAATAATTTTATTTTTAATTCTTCACGAATTTCGTAATAATCTTTGTTATCATACACATTTTGAAGCTCTAGCGGGTCTTTTTCAAGGTCATAAAGTTCAAATCCTGGAGGAGTGTTTTGAGTTGCCGCTCCACTTGCATCAAGTCCCATTCCGTAGTAAAAAGTTAATTTATATTTCTTTGTTCTTATGCCATAGTGGGCAGGGTTATCGTGTCTATGAGCTAAATGCATCCAATATCTAAAGTAAATGTACTCGTGATAAGGTTGTTCTTCTCCCGAAATCATATTAACGCAAGAGATACCTTGCATTTCATTTGGAATTTCACAGCCAGCTAAGTCCAGTAAAGTTGGTGCTATGTCAATATTTGACATTAGTTCATTGCAAACTGTACCTGCTTTAATTAGTTTTGGGTATCTTATCATAAGCGGAGTTCTTAAACTTTCCTCAAAACTCCAACGTTTGTCTTGATAATCGTGTTCTCCTAAAAACATTCCTTGATCGGAAGTGTAAATTACAACAGTATCTTCTAAAACCCCTTTTTCTTCGAGAGTTTTTAGTAATGCTCCAACGGAATCGTCAATTCCAGCAGTAGTTCGTAAATAATCTTTTAAGTATTTTTGATAAGCAGCATATCCTTTTTCTTCAAAAGTTGCATTTTCATCGCAAACTAAAGGTCCTGTCACATAATCGGGAGCGGAAAAATCTTCGTAAAGGCTTCTAATTTTACTTCGTGGAGTAACGGAACTTCCAAAATTCTTTGAACCTTCACTTCTATGACTTTTATCCTCAAATAAACTTTTTGGAACAGGAATTTCTATTCCGTCAAAAATATTTTCATGTCGCTCTGCAAATTCCCAGAAATCGTGGGGAGCTTTATGGTGACACATCAAAAAGAAAGGTGTGTCATTGTCTGTTGACTTAATAAAATCCTGTGCCATTTCGGAAATAATATCGGTAACATATCCGTTATATTGGACAATTCCCTTTCCTTTTTCTTTAAAAGTAGGGTTTTGATAAACACCTTGTTGCCCTTGTTTAGTTTCATTTTCATCGGATAAGAATTTATATTCATCAAAACAAGTAGGGTCACAACCCAAATGCCATTTACCAATTACACCTGTTTTATAACCAGCATTTTTTAGCAGTGTAGCTAAATTATCAGGGCAATTATCAATATCCCAGCTATCATCAAGCGTTCTAACTCCGTTAAGTTGCCCATATTGCCCTGTCATAATTGTTGCTCTAGCTGGAGTACAAATTGCGTTTGTTGCACAAAAATCGTCCATTCTGCAACCCTCGTTTGCAATTCTATCAAGGTTTGGAGTTTTATAAACCTCAGATAAAATTGAGTTGTAACAGCTTATAGAGTTTGCAGCGTGGTCATCGGACATAATGTACAAAATATTTGGCTTTTTCATAATTGTAATTCCTTTCTTTTCTTATCTTGTTCTTAATTTTTCAAAAATTTCGTTATAGTAAAGCGCATTTTCTACAGGAGTGTTTGCAGGGATATGATTTCCTACCGCCATAAAAAATCCTGGGCAATTTTTTCCTATGTCAATGCATCTTTTTACTTCGTTGTAAATATCTTCTTTGCTTCCGTAAAGTAGAATTCTAGTGTCGGCATTTCCTATAAAAGAGTGAGTTTTTCCGTATTTTTCAGCAATATAAGCCATATCTGTAGTTGGTTCAAGGACAAATCCGTTTACTCCACAATCTGCAACATCATCAATAAATTGAGTGAAATCCCCGTCCGAAGTGTAAATTATTTTCTTTCCAGCTTCTTTTAGCGGTGCAAATAATTTTTTATAGTTAGGAAAAACATATTCCTTATACCAATCAGGGTGAACGAAAGCTCCCGAAGTCCAAACAATATCATCGTGGATTTTTACAATAGGAACGTCACTATCTGCAAGGGCGTTAAAATATTGTTGTATCCAAGTTGTGTATCTGTTTGCAACTTCACCAAAAGCTTTTTTGTCAATGCCAAGTGCCATGAGCATCATATCCCAACCGAATATTTCCAGCAATCCCGAAATTAAAGTAATATATGTACCTGTTGTGTTAACAGTGTCAGGATAAAGCTCACACTTCATTTTATAATTTGCATTAAAATCATCAACAGCTTTTCTATGGTCAACCTTTCCATAAACCTCCATTGGATTAAAATCAAGGCAATCCTCAGGGTCTTCGAATGGACAAGAAACTTCACTAGAAAAGTCCACTCCCCCAGCGGCATAGTTTGCATGACCCATTTTTGTTCTGCATTTGTCTAGGTGACAAGAATGTACTAAAACGTTCCAAACAAAGCCATAATCCCAATCTTTTATAAATTGGCTGGTAGCTTTTTCGCGGATTTCTGCGGAGGAATTTTCACTCACATCTATTCCGGTAACCTTTTTAATTAACTCCCAATGAGTGTGGGCGGAATATTCCGTTCTTGGAATTTTGTTCGGCATTTCTAAATTAAATGCTGCTAAACCATCTTGTAATGACATTTTTTATTGCTCCCTTCAAATTTATACTAACAAGTGAAACGTTTCGTGTAATAAACAAATTATATGCACTAAGACATATAATTTGTTTATTATTGAATTTTATTTTTAATAATACAATCCTTCAATTTCAGCTATTAACATATCAGTATTTGCTGCAAAAACATTATTTATAAATAAAACATCTGTTATACCTTGCTCCTTAATATAATTAATTGCATTTGCACCAAAATATCTAATGTCAACAACATAAATATTTTCAAAACTATTTACTAAATAAGGAATAAAAGCATTTCCGTAAGACTCTTTAAAGACGATTATTGAACGGTCATTGTCCAGTTCAGTAGTTACTTTAAGATGCAAATTATCTCCACCCAAAAACATACTATAAGTGTTTGTTCCGCTTGCATATTCGTGGAATAACATTGCAGCGCTTATATACTCAAGAGTGTTAAAATCATAAAGTGAGGTTGTATATGGAACTGTTGGAAGATAATAAGTGAAAGTTTCTGGACTTTGTAATAATCGGCTGTCATTTGTATAGGTGTATAGTGAGCCAACATAGTTTTCTTTTGTCTTCATTTCAAAATCTTCAATTGCAGGATAATCAAATCCAATTTCCTTGCAAAGAGCAACATAAGCATAATAAGCACCAAGTTGCGTCCAGTGGTGGTCAGTTCTGAAATAAATTTCTTCTTCAACGTGGGCTGCTAGTTCAGAATAAGCATCAATTGGTATAATATCCTCGGAAAGTTGACTATAAATATAATCAATTGCGGCTTTTTGGTCGGAAGAATAAGCATTGTATTTGCTAGGTAGATAAAATTCAGCAGAAGTAGGAACTACCATATTATAAACGTTAACTTCGCTTCCTAAAGTTTCTTTATATTTATTTAAGATAGTTGCGTAGCGGTTTGAAGCGGCTTGACTTCCACCAAAGAGCATAACTCCAGCAGTTTCTCCATACATTTTTACACCGTCAACGATAATTCCATTGTTGTTGAAGTCGCCAAGGTTTCCAATTGGTTCTTCTTCCTCGGTTGTAGCAGTTGTTTCTTCTGTAGTTGCTTCAGTTTCAGTAGTTTCTGCTCCTTCTTTCGTTTCCGTTGTAGCTTCCGTTTCGGGTGGAGAAGTAGAAATCTCAGTTGTACTTTCGGTAGTTTCCTCCGTTTCCACTACTTTTATTGGTCCATAAAAAGTAGGTGAAGGAATTCCCATTAATCTATCAATTTCAGCACCAAGGCTTACTAAATCCTCACGAAAGGGAACAGTATCAGAAAAATAAGTTGAAATATCCCTGAAAAATTGTCCACTTAAATAATTCTCAAGGGATAATTCAGGAAATTTTGCCAGTTCCCTCTTTTCAATGTCAGAGTGAGTAGGACGTTCTAAAACAAGCATTAAAACTGAAATTGCTACAATAAAAACTAATATTATTACAACGTTTATTTTCATTACAATAGCTTTAGTTTTAAGGATTTTAGGATCATCTTTAAATCTTTCGCCTTTTGCCATATTAGAATTTCCTCCCCTCAAAAAAATTAGAAACGATAATATAAAAACGGGTTGTAAGTTTGTCCAACTAATAAAATAGTTGAAATAACAATTAATGCGATAACGAAAACAACTTTAATAATATTTACTAAATAAAGTGTGAAAACACCATCTTTTTCAAGGTTGTTTTTAGCGTTGTGTAGTAGTTTATAAACAGGGATACAAAGAATAATTGCCAGAATAATTATATAAATATTATTTTGCATTGCTGACTTCGAAACCTCATCAATAAGGGGAACATTGTCCATTCCAAACATAGTTTTTAAGCAGTTTAGCAAGCTGTTTAAATCGGTAAAATAGAACAACGCCCAACCGATTATAACAAAGAATAATAGATAAATATGAGAGAAAATTCGTGGAAGTTTTTCCAATAACTTTCCATAAATAAATTTTTCCAATATTATAAGCAATCCAAAATAGCAACCCCATATAATGAAGTTCCAACTCGCACCGTGCCAAAGTCCAGTTAAAAACCATACCACAGCAAGGTTAAAAAGTTGATGCTTTCTATTTCCCCCTAAAGGAATATAAAGGTAGTCGCGGAAAAATGTTCCAAGGGACATATGCCATCTTCGCCAAAATTCTGTTGCTGACCTCGAAATATATGGATAATTGAAGTTTTCAAGGAAGTGGAAGCCGCACATTAAACCCATTCCGATTGCCATATCAGAATACCCTGAAAAATCATAATAAATTTGCAGTGAAAACATTATTACACCAAACCAAGCTGAGAAAACCGACCCTTCCATAACGCCTACACTTGCAAGGGTTGTAGTTGCAAGTTCGCCAACTGCATTTGCTATAATAACTTTTTTCGCAAGCCCGTAAACAAACCTTGTCATTCCCTTTTCAAACTCGTAATATCTAGTTTTTCTGTCATTAATTTCAAGGGCGATTGTATTATAACGAACAATTGGACCTGCTACTAATTGGAAAAACATAGATAAATATAACAAATAGTATAAATAATTCTTTTGTGCTTTAACTTGTCCACGATAAACATCGATTATATAAGTTATAGTTTGAAAAGTGTAAAAGGAAATTCCTATAGGGAGTGTGAAACTAGGAACAGCAAGATTTAATCCCGAAATCGCGTTTATATTTTCAACAATAAATCCACTATATTTGAAAGTTGCGAGTAAGCCAAGGTTTACAGTTAATGAAACAACAACACCTAAAATAGCTCGTTTTGTTCCTCGATTTCTCGCAATAAACCGCCCATTTATATAGTCTAAAGTAGCGGTTCCCATTAAAAGAAAGACCCAAACTGGCTCACCCCAAGCGTAAAAGAACAAAGAAAAAAGAACTAAAACTGTATTTCGGTAAGCTATGTTTTTTCTTAAAAAATATAGTCCAAAACACAAGGGTAAGAATAAATATATAAAAATTATATCAGAAAAAACCATATAAGCGACCTTTCTTAACCAAAATATTAAATTACAATACCAAGTATTAACAATATCCTAATCATTATACTACACTTTTTTAGCAATTTCAATAGATTTAAATATTTTAATCAAATTATATTAAGCAAAATTCGCCGTAATATTACAAAAAACCTCAAACAAATAATTGTTCGAGGTTTTAGTATATTTAATATAAGAAAAAAATACGTTATATTTTAACTAGTTGTTTTCTTGTCACAGGAACTCCAAATAAAACATAGGTAGCTACTAAAGTTAAAATTAGCTCAGGAATCATATATGAACCGTTGTAGATAAAGCTATAAAGTGCAACTGGCATATCAACAGCCCATTCATAGTATTCTTGATAACTTCCCCAAATTAACATTCCAGATAAGAAACTGCATAAGAATCTTATTATAAGTACAATGCTTACTCCGAAAGTTATACCAGCGAATTTATTTTTAATGAATTTTGCAAAAAAACCAGCTAATCCTAAAGCGGTAAAAGCAACAACATAATCAAGCATTACAACAGCTACAAAATTTCCGAAAGTAGCAACTGGTGGTGGATAAAATCCTAACAACATTTGCAAACCAGCGTTAACAAGTCCTGATAAAAGTCCCCACTTTGTGCCGTGACGTAAAGAAATTAAGATGAAAGGTAACATTGAAACAAGAGTTACACTTCCTCCTTGTGGCATTGTGAAAATTTTGATTTGTGCTAAGACAGTTCCCATTGCAATCAGTAACGCACATTCAATCAACGTTTGAGTTTTTGAGATAGATTTGTTCATTTAAACATTTTTCCTTTCTTAAACAGCTATAATTTCATAATAAAGGAAATAAAAAAACGGCACAAGATTTTAAACCTTATGACGCTAAGCGAAATAGTCACTTAAATTGACTATTGCTATTATCCTACGACGGCATTATCCGTATCAGGTTATGGGTCGAAGCCAAACTTCCTCTCAGCCTTTTTTCAAAGCTCCCCTTTATTACTTTCAAATTATATCATATATTTAACAATAATGCAAATAAAATAATTTCAAAAACAATGTGTTGTTTATGTGCAATATAGCTAAAAAAATAATATATTTTTTCCATTCAAAGTCATTGACAATTTAAAATAATTATGTAAAATTATAATTATGTGGATTTAAATTAACTAATAATTTGATGTAATAATTTTTTATTTTGAAAGGAATAGATTTACTATGGAAAGTAGCAAAAAAGTATTAATTCTCCCTGGTGGGTGGCATGGACATCAACCAGAACTTGTGTCGAAACGTTTCGCAAACATTATGGAGAAAAATGGTTATACTTGTACAATTTCAGAAGATTTGGCAGTTTGCGAAGATTTGGAAATGTTAAAAGGGTTAGATTTAATCGTGCCTTGTTACACAATGAGTGAAATTTCTGATGTGGTTTGTGATAATATTTTGGAGGCAGTTGGTGGCGGTGTAGGACTTGCTGGCTGTCACGGAGGAATGTGCGATTCTTTCCGTCAAAGTGTTAAATGGCAGTTTATGACAGGTGGACAATGGGTTTCTCACCCAGGAGGTGACGGAGTTGAATACACTGTTAATATTCATAAGGGTTCAAGTCCAATAATTGACGGTTTAGAGGATTTTCCTGTTAAAAGTGAGCATTATTACTTGCACGTTGACCCAGCGGTAGAAGTTTTAGCCACAACAAGATTTCCTTCAGTAAAATATTTTCATTCATCAAACAAAGCGTGCGACATGCCTATTGCTTGGACAAAATTTTGGGGACATGGACGAGTTTTTTACAACGCATTAGGTCATCATGATGACGTTTTTGACAACTCACCTACCGCTCAAATTATTATGGAACGCGGTATGCTTTGGGCTGCTCAAGGAAAAGAGAGAGCGATTAAACTAGGTTTATCTGCTGATGACTTTAAATCTGAGAAAAAAATGTACTAGTGCCGTGTCGGCACTGACTCGCCCGCGGTTTTACGTTGTGGTTAATAATAATTTGTAGCCACGAGGTCGAATAGAGTATTGGCTAATTTTGATGATTTAGGGAACCCCGCCGTTATGCCCGCGGTTTTACGTTGTGGTTAATAATAATTTGTAGCCACGAGGTCGAATAGAGTATTGGCTAATTTTGATGATTTAGGGAACCCCGCCGTTATGCCCGCGGTTTTACGTTGTGGTTAATAATAATTTGTAGCCACGAGGTCGGGTATAGTATTAGCTAATTCTAATGATTTAGGGAACCCCGCTGTTATGCCCGCACTATGCGAAGTAAAATATGATATCTTTTCGTTGTGAGATTAGATATTGTAGGAATTATTAAAAAATCAACCAGAAATGAGGAGCTATTCATTTATATAAAAGAACTTAATTTAATAGAAATTGACACCGCACTTCAGCTTATTTGGGAAGTTTTTCTTGAATTTGAAGCTCCCGATTATTCGGAGGAAGGTGTTAAAACTTTTGAAAATTTTCTTAAAAATGAATTAATAATTTATGAGTTGGATTTTTATGGAGCTTTTATCGACAATGAGCTGGTGGGTGTAATTGCAATGAGAAATCAAACGCATATTACAATGTTATTCACAAAAAAAGAATTTCATAGAAAAGGTATTGCAAAAGCTTTGTTTAATAATATTCTTGAAATAACTGAAAATTCTGAGAAGAAAGTTTTTACAGTTAATTCTTCTCCCTATGCAGTGGAATTTTATCACAAATTAGGGTTTAAAAATATTGATGAACAGAGTACAATTGACGGAATAATATTTACACCTATGAAATTTTCTAAGGTTTAGTATAGGAAGAAAAATGTCACAAAAAATGTAAAGGAATGATTTATTATGAAAAAAATTAAAGTAGCAATGATTGGTGTAGGTGCAATTAGTGGTATTTACTTGAAAAATATTACTAATTTGTATCAAGAAGTAGAATTAATCGGTGTTTGTGACCTTGTTCGTGAGAGAGCGGAAAAAGCTAAGGAAGAATATAATATTCCTAAGATTTATGATAAGTTTGAGGACGCAATTGCTGACCCTGAAGTAGATATTTTGTTAAATTTAACAAGACCTTATGAGCATTTCGACATAAGCGAAAAAGCACTTCTTGGTGGAAAGCACGTTTTCAGTGAAAAACCTCTTGGCGCAACTTTTGACGAGGGTAAAAAGCTTGTTGAACTTGCAAGAGAAAAAGGTTTAATGATTGGTGGAGCTCCTGATACTTTTCTTGGCGCAGGAATTCAAACTTGTAGAAAATTAATCGATGACGGAATGATTGGTGAAGTTTTCGGAAGTGCTTGTTTTATGATTTGTCATGGACATGAAACATGGCATCCGGATCCAGCTTTCTACTATCAATTCGGTGGTGGTCCAATGATGGATATGGGACCTTATTATGTGACAGCCCTTGTTAATCTAATGGGTGGAGTTTCGGGAGTAACTGGCGTTACTAAAACTACTTTTGATAAAAGAGTTATCACTAGCCAGCCTAAGTGCGGTGAAATTGTTGAGGTTGAAGTTCCAACCCATGTTACAGGAACATTACATTTCGACAGCGGAGCAATTGGAACTATTATTACAACTTTTGATGTTTATTATAATAAACAAGCGCGTTTTGAAATTTATGGTACAAAAGGTACATTAATTGTCCCTGACCCAAATACTTTTGATGGGCCTATTCAATTGCTTCGCCCAGAAGATGGTGAATATAAAGAAATGCCTTTGCTATTTGATTATAAGGAAAATTCTCGTGGTTTAGGGCTTGCTGATATGGCAAAAGCTATTGCACAGGGAAGAACTCATCGTGCTAATGACGAATTAACACTTCACGTTCTTGAAATTCTTTCTACTTTTGATAAGAGTTCGAAAGAGAAGAAATATATTCCACTTGAAACAAAATTTGAAAGAGCAATGCCAATGCAAAACAATCCTATTCACGGTATTTTAGATTAAAATTTTAATATAACAAAGAGGGTGTGATGAAACATAAAAAACTGTGTTTCGTCACACCCTCTCTTGAGTTTTTTGCTTTCAGTCAAGCAGGAAAGACTGAATTTTCGTCACTTCTTATACTGGATAATGACAAAAAACGCAATAAACTCCCTTTGAAAAATTCAAAGGGAGTTTATTTTTTTATTTATACTTTAAGTCATTAACCACAAGACAAATAACACAAGTCCGCCAACTATTAAAAGCACAGGAATCATAATTATAAACCCAGCAATAATTAATGCTAGCATATCATTTTTTTCAAGTGGAGTTTCCTTTAAAGTTTCCTTAAAATTTTTCTCCGCTTTATCAATGTCAAGTTTATGTTTTTTATTGAAAAACATTGTTTACTCCTATTCTGTTACACCGTTAATAAGAGGGAAGTGACAAGCAACAAATCTACCTGGTAATGCTTCCACAAAGTCAGGTTCGTCAGTTTTACAAACTTCCTTGCAATAACGACATCTTGTGTGGAATTTACAACCTTTAGGTGGATTTACTGGGCTTGGGATATCACCTTCAAGCAAAGGAACATCTTTTTTGCCGCCTACATCAGTAGTTGGAATTGCATCAAGTAAAGCTCTTGTATATGGGTGCAATGGTAATTGGAACATTGGCTCGGAAGCTGATAATTCAACAATATTACCAAGGTACATAACACCAATTCTATCACTGATATATTTTACAACGGACAAGTCATGTGATATGAAAAGATAAGTTAGATTTTCTTTTTCTTTTAAGTCTTTTAATAGGTTGATAATTTGTGATTGAATAGAAACGTCAAGTGCAGAAACTGCTTCATCACAAACAACGAATTTAGGTTTTAAAGCTAAAGAACGAGCGATACCAATACGTTGACGTTGTCCACCTGAGAATTGGTGAGGATAACGGTGAATCATGTAAGAAGAAAGTCCGCATTCTTCCATAACTTGCATAACATAATCTTGCATACGAGAGTCGTTTTCAAGGTAATAGTTATGCGCAGTTAAACCTTCACCGATGATTTGTCCAACAGTCATTCTTGGGTTTAGTGAGGAATAAGGATCTTGGAAAATCAATTGTAGGTCATTTCTGATAGCTCTCATTTCATCATAAGTAAGCTTAGAAAGGTCAACACCTACATCACGCATTTCCTCGTGTTTTTGGAATTCAGCATCGTTATCGTGAGTTTTTCTCATTGTAGTAACGATTTTCATTTGATTATCAAGTCCGTTTTTGTGTTCTTTATATTCATTTTTCAATTCAACAATTTTGCTTTCTAATTTTGCAATAGACGAATCTGAAGCATTTGAGCCATTAGCTTTTTTCGCTTCAACAACACCTTTTTTCTTGTCGATTAAAATTTGAACAGAGTTTACTTTTCTTTCGTTTAAATACATTTTTGAAGCATATTCATAAGCAACTGAAAGAACTTCACAAGCTTTTTCACGATCGTCAGAAACCATAAATCCGCCTAAAATTTCAACAATATCTTTAAATTTTAGTTTAGCAGCAGCTTTAGTTTTTCTATAATCTTCTTTTTTAGTAATAATATCATTACCTTTTCCCGAAGTTTGTGAAGTAACACCTGCTTTTTTAAGAGCTTCTACTTCATCTTTAAGAGTTTTTTCTTTAGCTCTTAAATCTTCAAGATTTTTCATTTCTTTATTGATGTTTTTCAATAAATCTCTGATATATTTTGGTGAAAAATTGTCAATAGAACGTCCGTAATACATAGTTTTACCAGCAGTTTGAGTGTATAATTGCAACAAAGTTCTACCTAAAGTAGATTTTCCACAACCACTTTCTCCAACTAGCCCTAAAGTTTCACCTTCGAAAATTTCCAAAGTGATACCGTCGTTAGCACGAACATATCTTTGTTTTTCCCCGAATTTACTTTTCTTTACAGGGAACCATTGTTTTAAATTTTCAACTCTTATTAATACTTTATTATTTTCCATTTCGCTCCTCCTTAAAAGGATAGAAACATCTAACCTGATGATTATCTTCAACTTCAACTAAAGTTGGTTCTTCAGTTTCACATTTTTCAGTGGCATATTTACATCTTGGCGCAAATTTACAACCAATAGGTAAAGCCAAAGGATGTGGAACTGATCCAGGGATAGACTCAAGTTTTGCTCCAGCAGGAGTGTCAAGTCTTGGAATTGATGTCATTAACCCTTCAGTATATGGGTGGTTATATTGGTTTTCGCCGAAAATTGTTTCAACAGAAGCCATTTCAACCACTTGTCCACAGTACATAACTGCAACTTCGTCAGCCATTTCATTGATAACTCCAAGGTCATGTGTAATGAACAAAATTGAAGTTTCATTTTCTTTTTTAAGCTCATTCATAAGCTTTAGGATTTGTGCTTGAATAGTAACGTCAAGAGCTGTTGTAGGCTCATCAGCAATAAGCAATTTTGGCTTACAGGCAAGAGCCATAGCAATCATAACACGTTGACGCATACCACCTGATAGCTGGTGCGGATATTGTTTCGCAACACGTTCAGGGTTAGGGATTTTTACTGCTCTCAAAATTTCCACAGCTTCAGCAGCAGCTTGATTTTTATTCATATTTTGGTGAATAATAAAAACTTCGGAAATTTGTTTGGAAATAGTAAAAACAGGGTTTAAACTAGTCATTGGTTCTTGGAAGATAACGGAAATATCGTTACCTCTAATTTTATACATATCGTTTATTGTAGCTTTTTCAAGATTTTTTCCATCAAAGACAATCTCTCCGCCGGCAATACTTCCATTACCGTCAAGAAGTTTAAGAATACTCATCGCAGAAACAGATTTACCACTTCCACTTTCTCCAACTACTCCGAGAGTTTTTCCTTTATCAACACGGTATGAAACGCCGTTTACAGCTTTTACTGTGCCTTTTTTGGTCTTAAAAAATGTCTGCAAATTTTTTATTTCTAAAAGTGCCATTTTATTAACCGTTCCTTTACATATAGTTGTTTACAATTAGTTATGAATTCGTACTATCTTTGACCTCGTGGATAACAAATTTCCCCAATTAATCAATCTAATAACGCGGGCATGAATGCAACGTCACGTTGCCTAGCGTTCGTTGGATTTAGGGTCAATTGCGTTTCTTAATCCATCACCGATTAAGTTAATACTAATTGTAGTGATTGAAAGTGCAAGTGCTGGGAATATCCATCTCCACCAATAAACTGAAATAACTTCGGAAGATTGTGAGGAAGTAAGCATATTACCCCAAGTTGGACGTGGCTCAAGTACACCAAATCCTAAGAATGAAAGTGCAGTTTCTGTAAGCATTGATGATGCAAATGAAAGTGTAGCACTTACTATAATAACAGTAATTATATTTGGAATAATGTGTCTGAAAATAATTACTCTTTCTTTAATACCCATTGATTTAGCAGCAGTAACGAATTCTTTTTCACGTTCAGCAAGAACTTGTCCACGGATAAGTCTTGCAGTCGAAGGCCAAGAAAGAACACCAAGGATAACCATTATCATGGTAATTCTAGCGTTTTCAGGGATAGAAGAACCGATTATCGCCGATAAAATCATCGCAAGTGGCATAAATGGAATTGAACCGATAACTTCGGCAATACGCATTAAGAAGTTGTCAATTTTTCCACCGTAGTAACCAGCAGCACCACCAACCATAACACCGATTAGAAGTTGAATAATAACAGCAACAGCACCGATAGTCATAGTCATTTGTCCACCAGCAATAAGTCTTGTGAACACGTCACGACCGTAGTGGTCTGTTCCTAGTAAGTAACCTTTGTGACCAAAAGTAACAACTTTTCCGTCAGATGTAGTTACATAGTTTTGATAGTAGTCAGAAGAAATGTCTACAGCATTTGAAATGTTTGGAACATCGCTTTCGCCGTATGAATTACTTCCCCAAGCGTAAACTTTTCCATCATCAGTAACAGCTGTAAAATGTGAGTAACCAGCAGAAATTGCTACGATTTTACCTTGAATTTCAGCAGGAACATCTGCAATTCCGTTTGTTGTATCACCCCAGAAATGAACTTGTCCATCATTTGTCAAAGCCATTGCAGTTTTTTCAGTGATAGCAATTTCCGAAACAGTACCTTGAATTTCTTCAGGGATTTTACTAAATGAGTTATCTTGAATAACTACAGAAACAACCTCTCCACCTGTTGTTAAAGCAAGGGCAGTGTTTGTGTTTGCAACAACATCAGCATACTCGCCTTGATATTCAAAAGGAACAGCTATTTTAATTAAGTTAGCATTACCCCAGTTATAAAGTTCTCCGTCATCTGTAATTGCAAAAGAAATTTGATTTCCCGCAAAAACTTTTGCGATATTATCCATTCTTTCAACATTACTTGGAATGTTTGTGATGTTAAGACGGTCATTACCCCATGAGTAAACTTTTCCATCTTCACCAAGAGCTGTAATGTGGTCAAGACCCGCTGATACTTGAGTTAACGCAACACCAGCCATATCTTCTGGAAGTGCATATAACTTGTCATCAACTTGTCCCCATAGGTATACTCCACCATTATTATCGATACCAACACTGAAAATTGAACCAGCGTCAGCTTCTTTATAATTATTTTCAAGACTTGATGGAACGTCAAGCATTGATTGAGTTAAACCAACATTTTTTTGAGTTGAGTTTTGGAAGTTTAAATCTAGCGGAATGAAATGTGGCATAATAAATGCTAAAATAAACATAAATGCGAACACGATAATTCCAGCTAAAGCGATTTTGTTTCCAAAAAAGTTTTTAACTATAGTTCTAAAAGGACTTTGTAGTTCTTCTTCTTTTAATATATCCGCCTCACTTAGGACATTGTTCCCACGGAAAAGGCTTTTTATTAAAAGAAGAAATGTATTTTTCTTTTTCATATTTAATTTTTCCCTTTCCTAGCTTAATTTAATACGTGGGTCAACAAGTGAGTATCCAATATCCATAATAAGGTTACCAAGTAAAACAAGTAACACGAAGAATATTTGGATTGCCATTGAAACAGAGAAGTCTTGTTGTCTTAATGAAGAAACAAGTAAAGTTCCCATACCGTTCCAGTTGAAAACGGATTCAATGATTACCGAACCACCAAATAAACTTACCATCCAGCCTGTTGTAATTGTTACAAGTGGAATTAGTGAGTTTCTAAATGCGTGAACGTAGATTACAACTTTTTCTTTAAGACCTTTTGCCCTTGCAGTTCTGATGTAATCCATTTGTAATGATTCAATCATAGCACCACGAACATAACGTGTGATACCACCAAGCGAGCCAAAAGTCATTACCATAACAGGTAAAACCATATGACGTAGCCTATCTAAGGTATCAGCTAAACCAGTAGCTGTACTACCTGCGGAAACAGAACCACTTATCGGAAGCCAGCCAAGGGTTACCGCAAAAATTGCAATAAAAACAAGACCTATGATAAATGATGGAATACTGTAACCGATTACCGAGCCGACTTGTACGATGTTATCATAAACTGAAAATTTTCGTACAGCGGTTGTAATTCCAAGTGGAATTGTAATAGCAAAAACTAAAAACATTGTAATAAGATTTAGTTTTACTGTATTGGACATTGGTGCTCCAAGTACGTCAATAACAGGCATTTTGTATTGTGTAGAATAACCAAAATCCCCTTGAACTGTATTTACTACCCATTTAAAGTATTGAACCAAAATGTTTTCATCAAGACCTAAATCAGCTCTTGTTTGTAAATAAAGTTGTTGATATTGTTCAGGAGAAAGAGCTGTTCTTTGTCCCTCAAGTAACATTGCAGCCGGATCTCCCGGTACAAGTTTAAAAATTCCGAATAAAATTAGTGAAACCAATGCTAAAACAAATATTAAATATAGCAAACGTTTCAAAATATATCTAAGCACTAACTAATCATCCCTTCAAAAAAGATTGTATTGTAAAAAATTGGTAAAAATAAAAAAATGAAAAAATAACGTTACAGGACACTAAATATATTAATGTCCTGTAAGTATTATGATATTAAATAGATTTATTATCAATAATTATTTAACTGAATTATTCAGCAACTGATGCGCGTAGAATTGCGTGTTCCCATGACCATAATGCAAATGGTTCATAGTTTTCAAGTGCTGGGTGGAAGAATTCGAAATATTCATCAGAATATAGTGGTAATTCAATTACTAATTCGTTAAAACGTAGGATAGATTGTTGCCATAGTTCTAACCATCTTTCTTGATCAGTTGAATCAGTTTTTTGCATTTCAAGAGCGATTGAATATAATTCTTCGTCGTCAATTCTTGGAGTGTTGTATTGTCCTAAGAATTGTTCTTCTGGGCTGAAGTAGTACCATACTGGGTTTGTAGTAGCAAAACCAGTTGCTAGGTTAAACATATGGTAGTCAGCATCAGCTGGATCTAGACGGTATAGGTGAGTTAGAAGTGTACCAAAGTCCATAACAGTTTGGTTGATTTTCATACCAATTAGTGGAGCGTTTGGAACAAGCATTTGAACGATCATATCAGAGATTGGGTTGTTTTCTGAAGAAGCCCATTCAACGATAAGTGGCATTAATTCGCCATCAACGTCTTTGTAACGAATTTCGTCAGTTCCTTCTACGAATTCTCCACCTTCAGCATTTAAAGTCCAACCGCCGTCGATTAGAACTTGTTTAGCCATTTCAAGGTCGATTGCGTAGTGGTTTAGTTCAGTTTCAATGAATTCAAGGCTAGCTTGAGCTTCCCATTGAGATAGACCATATCTTGAGTGAGTTAATTGTCCGTAACCACCAGTCCATTGGTTAGCGAAAGCAACTCTATCTAGTGAGTAAGCAATTGCTTGTCTTACTTCAACAAATTGTGTAGGACCAAATTCACAAGCGAATTCGATTTTACCGTAACCAGCTCTTGGGTAAGAAGTAGATTCAACGATACCTTCATCAACCATATCAAGACCAGCATTGATTTTTTCACCACCGTTTAGTCCAGCGATTAGGTGAACTGAACCAGCAGCAAGTTCGTCAAGTTGAGTTGCGTCAACAACTGATTTGAATACTAATTTATCGATTGTAGCAGTTGCACCGTCATATCTTCCAAGGAAGTTGTCACTCTTAACAAGAACACCTTGTAGAGTTTCAGGGTCATAGCTTTCGAATTGGTAAGGACCAGAAGTAACTTGTGGGTTATATCTGTAACCAGTTTCTGGGTTAAGAATTGTTTCTGTTAAAAGTTCAACAGTAAATTCTTCTGAAAGAGTAGCACCAGTACCATCGTCAGTAATAGTAACACCAGGAGCCATTACATGCATTGGTGATGGGCCAACAGCCATAAATACTGATTCAAAGTAGTTTGGTAGTTCTTCAGCTTTCATTGTGATTGAGAATTGGTAATCACCAAGTAATCTAACACCTGCGAAAGTTTTAGTTTCGCCAGCATTGAATGCTTCGTAACCTACAAATGGTTCGCCAGCGATGTTTGAAGCACCGTCAAGTTGACCAAGTTCAGGTGATGAACCGAATAGAACTGAGAATACATAGTCAACAGCAGTGATTGGGTCGCCATTGTTGTAAACTAGGTTTTCGTTAATTGTATAAGTGTAAGTTTTTGAACCATCTTCGTTATCAGTAATAACTAATTCTTTAACAGCAACTTCGTTTAAAACGTAAGTTTGGTCAGGTGTGAAATCAAAAGTTTCATAACCACCTAGTAATCTGTGAACAGCTTGGTTTTGTGAACCATTAGTCCAACCAGACATCATATCTGCGTTAAGATCAGTAACAGAACCAATAATTAGTCCGTCCTCGAAAGGATTGCCCTCAGTTGTAGGTGCAGTAGTTTCTTCGCCTCCTGCTTCAGAAGTTGCTTCAGTAGCAGGAGCAGTTGTGTTTAGCGGTGCTGATGAGTCATCTCCACAAGCTACAAAAGTAGCTGCGCATAGAGTTGCTAGCAACGCTGCAAGTAATTTTTTCATTTTTAATTTTTCCTCCTTTTATTTGATTACTCCGATATTATACACTAACTTTCACGAAAAAGCAAGGAAATTTAACACACACTTATCACAATTTTAATAATTTTGCAAAAATACTTGCTTTATCTTGCAAAAAATGTTACAATATTACCATAAATTTAATCAAAAACACCTGCTATTATATTGCACAATTAACAGTTTATCACTTTACTTTGTTATATAATGTCTGTTAAAATAACTCAAATTTTTTAGTTTGAGAATAATTTTATGATTAATATTTATACTATATTTCATCAGATTGAAAGGATTGACAAAAATGAAGTTTTCGGAATTAGAATACTCAAGACCTGACTTTGAAAAAAAATTTGCAGAGTTAGAAAAATTAATTGCAGATTTCCAAAATGCTACCACTAAAGAGGAACAATTTGAAGTGTTAAAAAAAGTTGACAAACTTGAAAGTACAATTGCTACAAATTACTCTCTTGCTCACGTTAGAAATACTATTGACACAAACGATGAGTTTTATAAGGCGGAAATGGAATATTTACTTCCAAACCTAACTATTATGAAAGAAAAAGCTTTGCCACTTGAAGTTGCAATGGTAAACAGTCCTTTTAAAGATTATTTAATTGAAAAAATCGGTGACGTGCCTTTTATAAATGCGGAACTGGCTATTAAATCTTTTTCACCTGAGTGTACTGAACTTGCGAAAGAAGAAAGCAAGCTTGTCCATGAGTATCAACAAATGTATGCAAAATTGACAGTTGAATTCGATGGAAAGACAATGCCTTTACCGTTGCTTGGTCCTTATAAAGAGAGCCTTGACCGTGAAGTTCGAAAAGCTGCTTATATTGCTGAGGGTAAATGCTTTGACGCTGTTCAAGATAAATTGGACGATATTTTTGACAAACTGGTTAAAAATAGAACTGCTCAAGCGAAAATTATGGGTTGCGACAACTTTGTTCAACTTGGTTATATGAGAAGAAGAAGAAATTGCTACGACAATAGTGCTGTTGCCGTGTTCAAAAATCAAGTTGTAAGCGAAATTGTTCCTGTTGTTAAGGAAATTCAAAAAAATCAAATGAAGCGTACTGAAATGTCTGAACTAAAATTCTATGATTTACCTTATACATTTAAAGATGGTGCACCAAAACCGCAAGTTTCAAGTGAAGAAATTATTGCAAGCGGAAAGCAAATGTATCTTGAAATGATGCCTGAAACTGCTGAATTTATTAAAGTTATGTATGATAACGAACTTTTTGACTTGTATTCAAAAGACGGGAAAGCGCCTGGCGGGTACTGCACAAACTTTGGAGATTACAAATATCCATTCGTTTTTGCTAATTTCAATGACACTGCTCACGATGTTGACGTCTTAACTCACGAAATGGGACACGCTTTCAACAGTTTTAGAGGCTTTAAAAACTTTGAATTATCAATGATGAATGAATATTCAATGGAAATTGCCGAAACTCACTCAATGGCAATGGAGTTTTTAACTGCACCGTGGCATCACCTTTTCTTTAAACAAGATGCTGCGAAATATAAATTGGCTCACGTTGAGGGTGCATTAACTTTCATACCTTATGGTTGTCAAGTTGACGAATTCCAAGAAGTTGTTTATGCAAACCCTGATTTAACCCCTGAAGAACGAAATCAAAAATGGCTTGAAATTGAAAAACGTTTCCGCCCTGGAATTGAGTATGATGAAATTCCATTCTATGGCAGAGGAGCGGGTTGGCAACGTCAACTTCACATTTATATGTATCCATTCTATTACATTGACTATTGTATGGCGCAAACTATGGCTTTACAATTCTATGCAAAATTCCTTGAAAATAAGGAAGAAGCATATAAAATGTATGTGGATTTTGTTGATTTAGGCGGAACTAAAACTTTTGTTGACATTATCAAGACAACAGGATTTTTATCTCCACTTGAAGACGGTTCAATAAAATCAATTATGGATAGATTAAAAGTTTGGCTTGCTGAAAACCAAATATAATAATCAAATAATAAACGGAGTAAAGAAACTTTAATAATAAGTTTCTTTACTCCGTTTTTATTGTATGCTATCTAGCAGAAATCGCAATTTTATCATTACTGCGTAAACTGATTTTGAAATATTCAGCAAATTCTTTTCGTTCAAAATAACAAAGACTTTTTAACCTTGAAACAAGCATAAAATAAGACACTCCTAAGTATTCCGCCATTATCATAAGAAGTTTTCTATCTTCTTGTTTCATTGTATTTCCGCCATAAATTGAAATTCTTTTTCCTCCAGTAAAACGTGCAAGAGTTTTTTCAAGAAGGAATTTTGGCAAAATTAATGAAATCGCCATGGTTTCAATTTGCTCATTAATTTCTTCTGTCGAAAGTAAGTCATCGCTTTTTGAAAGTCTATTTAATATAATCTTACTAGCTTGACGAGCTAGAGTTAGATTTTTTAGCACTTCTTGCTCTTTTTTTAATAAAACACTGCTCATTGCAATGGTTTCTTTTGGATAAGTTCGTCTATATAGTTTGTCATTCTTAATAATTTCTACAGGAGTTTTTCCATCGGAAACAAAAGCTAATTTTCCGCTATTTTTGTTCGAAAATTCTGCATATCCGATTTTCACCATTAAATCCTCACTGATAAATTTTTCAATGTCAACAGTATAGTTGTGTGAAGAAGTCGCTTTTGAGTGGTTATAAATTAAAAATTCTCCGATTTTTCCTAATTCTTTAATATTTAAATTGTTCATTATAATCCTATCCTTTCATATTTTATAGAGCTTTTATAACAAATCTCGCTACGCCTTGAATTTCACAGCTCTCAACAATAATATCTTCAAGGTCTTTGTTTTCAGGGTGCAAAATTACTTTTCCGTTTTCTTTGAATAATCGTTTTAAAGTGTTTTCGTTGTCAACAAGAGCGACTACAATATCACCATTTCGTGCTGTAATTTGCTTTTCGACAACAACTAAATCTCCGTGGTCAATGCCAGCTTCAATCATTGATTCGCCAGAAGCCTTCAATATATATAACTCACCACTTCCGAAAAGGGAAGTTGGTAAGGGAATGCTTTCTAAAATATTTTCCTCCGACAATAAAGGTTCACCGCAAGAAACCCAACCTACAACGTCCGCTCTTGATAGTTCAACATTGTATTTCCCAATACTGTCAGTTTGCAGGGTTTTTCCGTCATAATAAATCATTCCTATTTCATTCATTTCAAGCAAATAGCGATGAATACTACTACGAGCCATTCCGATTTCTTTCGCAATTTTCCCAATAGAGGGAGAGGTGTGATAATCAAAAAAATAATCATCAATATATTTACAAATATTATCCATTATAGAGGTATCTTTTTTTCTCAAAACATAATCCTTTCTAAAATAAACTAAATTCTCTAAGCAGAACAAGTTGTTCGGTTTAGGTTTATTATAGCACAGCCTTTTTTATTTGTCAATAGAAAAAACAAATATTTCGACAAATTATTACAATAGCTGTTTTTGTTTTAATAACAGAGTGTGGGAATAAAGAAAGTGTGATGAAACACTGCTTAGTTTCATCACACTTTCATAGTTATGACCATTCCTTTCTGCACGTTTTGGGCGGTTTGGTCGCTTCTAGTTTTTAAGGCGACAAAATTGAGGCTACGCCGAAAAGTACAAAACTGCGGTTTGAAAAATCTTATTTTTCAAACTTTACTCATCACTTGAGTTGCTAGGCATATTCTCAATGGCAAACTCAATACACCTATTAATAAATTCACTTCGGTTTGTGCCGTACTGAGCACAGCGTAAATCTATTTCTTCTAATCTATCCACATCAATTCGTATTGTAATAGGTTCTTTCTTATAGGGCTTTGGAATAAAATTATTCATACAGTAACACCTCCTCTTGACAATATTGTATGCTATATTGTACAATTTATATAGATTGCAATATGTCATACAATTTGAAATTCATATAAAAGAGGTGAAATTATTATGGACTATAAAAAAATGTATTTATGCTTATTTAATTCTATTACCGAGGCTTTAGATGAACTGCAAAAATACGAAGTTGTTTCAGAAGAGGTTCTTAGTGTAGAAAACATACTTAAAAAAGCATAAATTAAAACAGAAGAAATGTATATCAACGAGCAATAAAAAATAACTCCGAGCCAAAAAGGCTTGGAGTTGTTTTTGTGTGATTGGCGATAAAAGACTTACTTAGACGCGGGCAAAAATCACGCCCTAAGAAAAACTTAAGGCGTGAATTAGATGCAACGTCACGTTGCTGGTATGCCTGATGCGGTTCGAACGCACGACCTTCAGAGTCGGAGTCTGACACTCTATCCAGCTGAGCTACAGGCACAAATAAAAGTATAGAAATATAGAAAGGGAATAATCCCTTCTATATTCCTAAAAATTCACATTTTCTCTTTTTGAGGTAGTGTTAATAATTAACTGTCTAAGTGCTAAATCACTAGTGCTAAAAGCGACTAATAATTTCCCATAAGCACATTCTAACGTAATATCATATAAAGGGGAAATCTTTGCAGATAACATAATTTTCGTGCTTGCATAATTATCAATATCAGATTTAATTGGCGCAATAAAAGTTTCAATATTATTTTTAGTACATTCTTTAGCAAAATCTAAAACAGAGGTATTTTCATTAAAAGCATTTTCGGTAGAAGCAGTTCCACCGTGATATAAAGAATGCAAAATAGCCATGATTTTCTCGTTAGGAGTAATATTGCTATAATCAAAACCAGTGTGCCCACTTAAAAGCAATACACAAGGATTAAGCTCGCTAATTTTATTAATTAACAAATCATTGTTGTCTTCTTTGTGATAAGGACAATTTTCAATAAAATCCTCGCTCTTAAAACTGCCGAAAAATTTGTCATTTCCAGATAAAAATTTATCAGTTAAAGTTTCACATTGGCGAATTCTTTCTCCATAGTGGATTTTTACTTCTTCATTATCATTTTTATAAGAAACGAAAACACCGTTGTATTTTTTCAATTTAATAAATTTTACAGCGTGTAAGAAATTGGTGTTCCCATTGCTCTTTTCTTCGGACAAAGTGTAATTTGCAGAAACAAACACCACAGGGATTTTTATCCCACAAAGCAATTTTGCAATAATAGGAGCAGTAAATCCTTGAGTATCCGTACCATGGGTAATTATTATTCCGTCAAACTCAGAAAAATCTGTTGCCTTTAATTCAGTAATAATTTTGTTTAAGCCAGAAATATTCATATTTTCACTTAGAATATTTAAAGGTTGTGAAATTATGAATTCAGTTTTATCATCAAAGGAATTTTTTCTGTAATTTTCAATTAGTTCCATTTTAACACCGTCATTATTATGGGTGGAAATGCCACTTTGTGAGGGTTTAGAGGAAATTGTTCCACCGGTAAATATAACCTTAATTTTCAAAATATCATTCCTTTGCTTATTTTTAATAGTTTATTTCAGCCCTAGGACTGTTGATTAAATCCCAAACGTGGGAAGTTATTTCCATATAATTATCATTTTTCAAGAAATAATTATAAGAAACTCCACCTCTATCAGGAACAGGGTCGCCCCAAGTAACGTCAATATGATACCAAACGTCATCTAATTTTAGCATATTCCATGCGTGGTCTTCTCCGTCATTTGCACTACCTTTTACAATAATACATTCTACACCAAGGTAATTCATAAAAATTTGGAAAGTTTTAGTGTACCCAAGACAAATTCCTTTTCCATTTGAAAGCATTCCATAAGCAGTGGAGGAGTCAGGGGAAACTTCCGCTCTCTCGTCCAATGCGTCAGGGTCATATGTTCCATTTTCTATAATATAATCGTGAACAGCTTTAATTTTATCAAAGTCAGATGAATTTGTAATTCCAAGTTCATTAGAAATTCTTATAACTTCAGTATAGACAAAAATATCCTTTTCATTTGAAAGCAAGGAAACATCATTTGATAACAAAGCGGCAGTAATTAAATCAACATCATCATAAAATTCACCATAAATTGGCTCTTGAATAGGTATAAATTCAGTTTCTTTAATTGTAGTAGCTTCTGTTGTTTCAATAGTAGTTTCAGTGCTTTCTTCAATTTCTAAATAACTTTCAGTTGTTTCGTTTATAGTAGTTTCTTCAACCATAGACGGGATAACTAGCATTGTTGTTTCGGGAGTTGTAAATGTAGCAGGTTCTTCAGTTTTTGTAGTAGAAATTGTTGCAGTTGTTTCATTTTCTTTAGTCAAATCTGGTTCTTGCTCATTTATTATTTCCAAATTGCAAGCTGAAAAAGTTAGTAAAATTATAGCGCAAAGAATTAATTTAATCATAATGCTGAAATCTCTTTCTTTAATTTTGGTATGTGAGCAACATTTGATTTAAGCATTTCTCTAAATAAATTTGTAGCTTTTCCAATATCTATGTTTACCATAGGGTCGTTTAGAAAAACATTAAAAATCATTTCAATATTACCCTCCATAATAGCTTCGACCAAATTTTCGCTATTATAAATTTGTCTTTCGATTAAAGGTTTAATTTGTTTTGGCACAGAACCTGAAAGCATAGTTAAAATATTGTTATGTGAGAAAGTTGCATTGGTTTCAACAATACTTCCTATTGGTAAATTATCAATTTGCCCTTTATTTAATGTAACTATATTTGTGTTTAAAGTTTTATTTCCCGATAAAGCGGAAATTTTGTTTATTACATCTGTACCCGACCAGCGTGGCTGTAATGTTTCATCATTATTAACAAGTAGTTTGCACATATTAATTCTATCTTCAACTAATTTTTTAATGTGGTTTGTAGTTGTGTAGGGTATTTTCCAATTGTTAGCAACCTTTTGATTATATAAGTACCAAGGTGGACAATTTTCCGCTAAATATCTATCGTTGGAAGCGGGAATAATTCCATATCTTAAAAATAAATCACATTGCACAAAATGTGTGCTTGTAACTAATCTTCTGCGTCTTCTTCCAACATTACCAGTTTTTATGTAGTGTTCTACAAAGTCGTTAAATAAATGGGTGCAATCATCACCATTGTAAGATACTTTTGTCATCCATGAAAATTTATTAATTCCCACAACGTTTGTAGTAATATCTTGAATAGAAATGTCATCAACATCATTATAGTTTGCAATTATTTCAGCAAACAGTTCTTGGGTTGTAAAAATATCATTTGATGAACCAAAAGCCTTAATGGCTGGAAAAACAGTGTAAAGTGTTTTCAAACAAGCTGACATAGGCTCGGTTAATGAAATTACCCAAGCTTTAGGGCAAAATTTTTCTATTAACTTTGCGATTTCTGTGTAAACGGGAATAGTTCTAATTGCACGCATAATTCCGCCAGGACCAGTGTTATTTCCCGCTGGTTGATATATACTGTATTTTTGTGGAATTCCAATATCGCTCAATTCTTCAGTAAGAGTTCCTGTTGAAATAGAAAGTAATACGAAATCGGCACCTCGCAAAGTTTCTTCCATAGAATCCATTGCTAGATAAATCATATTTGAGTTACAATCGCTTTCTTCGTTCAGTCTATTTCCTATAACTTCGTTAGCCATTGAAAGTTTTTTATCGGTATCATAAAGGCGAACTACACCAGATAATTCAGGAGTTTGTGCCATTTCCGCTATAAACCTCCAACCGAAATTCATAGATCCGCCACCGATGTAGGCAATAGTTAAATCCTTACCTTTTTTTTGATTTTCCATTAAATATTGAACTCCTTTCCTTGTTTATATCTTTGAATATATGACAGTTGCTCACAACACAAAAGTACTGTGAGCATTATATAAATAATCCTCACTATTGAAAAGCAGAGGATAGAAAATTTTACCTATTTTACAGCGTAAAACATTGATAGAGATGCAACGTCACGTCATCATAATAGCCAAAGCTATCTCTGCCCTCGTGGTGACAAATTTCCCAATTAATCAACCTAATAACGCGGGCAAGCGTCACGCTTGTTTATAGAGCTTCTTTTACAAGTTTACCCATTTCTGAACAAGTAACTACAGTCATTCCTTCACTCATAATATCGCTTGTGCGGTAACCCTTATCTAAAACTTTATTTACAGCATTTTCAATAGCATCAGCTTCTTTGTCCATTGAAAAAGCAATTCGTAGCATCATAGCAGCGGACAAAATCGTAGCAAGCGGGTTAGCCTTATCTTGTCCAGCAATATCAGGAGCTGAACCATGACAAGGTTCGAATAATCCACAAGGACCATCGCTAAGTGAAGCGGACGGTAACATTCCAAGAGAGCCAGTTAAAACACTTGCCTCGTCGGAAAGTATGTCGCCGAATAAATTTTCAGTTACAATAACATCAAATTGAGATGGATTTGTAATAAGTTGCATTGCACAGTTGTCAACTAAAATATCAATAGCTTCAACGTTTGGATATTCTTTAGCAACTTTGTGGAAAATCTCTCTCCAAAGTCTTGAACTATCTAAAACATTAGCTTTATCAACAGAGTGAAGTTTCCCTTTTCTCTTTTCAGCAAGTTTAAATGCAACGTGGCAAATTCTTTCAATTTCATAATCTCTATAAATCATTAAATCAGAAGCTGCTTTATTTCCATTTTCATCAGTGTAAGTTTTCTTTTCGCCAAAATAAGCACCACCGATTAGCTCTCTAATAATTTGAATATCAAGACCTTTTTCAATGATTTCATCTTTAAGTGGACAAGCCCCAGCTAAAGACGGAATTAATTTTGAAGGACGAATATTTGTGAAAAGTCCAAGAGCTTTTCTAATTCCAAGTAACCCTGTTTCAGGGCGAAGTTCAGCAGGTAATGTATCCCACTTTGTACCGCCTACAGCACCAAGTAAAACACTATCCGAAGCTTTACAAACATCAATAGTTTCTTGAGGTAAAGGAGTTCCGCAAGTGTCTACAGCAATTCCTCCCATTAAAACTTCTGTATATTCAAAAGTGTGACCAAATTTAGCTGCAACTTCATCTAATACGATTATAGTTTGGTCAACTATTTCAGGTCCAATTCCATCACCTTTTATAACTGCAATTTTTTTATTCATTATAATGCCATTCCTTTCAAAAATTCAAACTAATAATTAACCTTTTGCTTTAATAGATTTAAGTAATCCGCCAGCAGCCATAATTTCTTTCATAAACTCTGGAAATGGCTCAGCTTTATATTCTTCATTTTTAGTCAAATTTTTGATTATTCCAGTTTCAAAATCTACTTCAATTTTATCGCCATATTCGATTTTGTCAGCAGCTTCATCACATTCTAGTATAGCAAGCCCAGTGTTTATTGCATTTCTGTAAAAAATTCTTGCAAAAGTTTTAGCGATTACACAAGAAACTCCACTAGCGATAATTGAGATAGGAGCGTGTTCTCTTGAAGAACCACAACCAAAGTTTGAAGTAGCAACAATAATGTCACCGTCCTCAACGTTTTTTACAAAATTTACATCAATATCTTCCATACAGTGGGAAGCAAGCTCTTTGTGGTCAGCTGTGTTAAGGTATCTTGCTGGGATAATAACGTCGGTATCAACATTACTTCCATATTTAAAAACTTTTCCTATAGCTTTCATTATTATGACCATTCCTTTCTTAGTTTTGTGTGACTTTTTTACCCAGTTTCTACAGTAAAAAAGTTTCGCCTGTCGTATTTGGCGAAAAGCACAAAACGGAGTTTGAAAATTTATTTTTCAAACTTTTATTCATTCCTTTCTTGGTGCAGTAAAATCTATACTGTTATTGCTTTATGTCTAATTTTTGAATTTATAAAATCCAAAAATTCTTTTTCATTTTGTTGTACTAAATCTTTCTTTTGTAAAACTGTAATAGTTTCGCTCCAAATAATTACATAAAGATTATTCGTTACAAAGACACCTTCAACTTCTCCATACTTAATGTTAACAATATCCATAAGTATAATTTCGTTGTCAGTAAATTCAGCTTTACCTGTAGTCAAGTTTTCATATCGTTTGTATAATTTTTTTGCAGATTTTTCATAATTTATATTTTGCTGAGATTTTAAAGTCATACTTGCATGTAGATATATAAGACCTAAAGCTATTACCAAAGTACCAACTATTATTTGAATAACTAGTTCTAAAGGGCTTAATAGTCCTGAAAAATATAATAAAAAGCCTAATAAAATTAATATTACACCATATATCCTACAACGCTTCTTTCTTGAAGAAAGAATTCGTTCAGGCACTTTTCTGCTGTTTAATTTATCAATGTTATTCCATACTTTTGGGTTTTGTTTTCTCGCAAAAAGCTCAGTGTGCTTTTTTAAAACATCGCATATTTGCGCAATAAATAAATCTTCTTTGTATTCTGTCAAATTAAAATTATACTTCATAGCTTATAAAACCTCTGTCACATTCGAAATTTTACCAGTCAATGCTGATGCTGCTGCAATAGCTGGAGAAGCTAGGTAAACTTCACTCTCAACATCTCCCATACGTCCTACAAAGTTTCTGTTTGTAGTAGCAACGCATCTTTCCCCAGCGGCAAGAATTCCCATATGTCCACCTAGACAAGGTCCACAAGTTGCAGTTGAAACAACACAACCTGCCTCAATAAATATTTTTGATAAACCTTCTTCAATACATTGTAAAGAGATTTTTTGTGTAGCTGGAATGATTAAACATCTTACGTTTTTAGCAACTTTTTTACCTTTAAGGACTTGAGCTGCCACACGCATATCTTCAATTCTTCCATTTGTGCAAGAACCGATTACAACTTGGTCAATTTTCACATCGCCCACTTCGTCGATAGTTCTTGTGTTATCTGGAAGATGTGGGAAAGATACAGTTGATTTAATTGTAGAAAGGTCAATATCATAAACAGCTGCATATTCAGCATCTTCGTCAGCTTTCACAGCTTCATATGGTCTAGTAACTTTATCTTTTAAATATTCAACAGTTAATTCGTCAACTTCAAAAATTCCGTTCTTTCCACCTGCTTCAATAGCCATATTAGCCATTGCAAGTCTATCTTCAACAGAAAGTTCTTTTAAACCTTCGCCAGAGAATTCCATTGATTGATATAAAGCGCCGTCAACGCCAATCATACCGATAATATGCAAAATAACATCTTTACCAGAAACCCATTCGTTTAGTTTTCCAGTAACATTAAATTTAATAGCAGAAGGAACTTTGAACCAAGCTTTACCTGTAGCCATACAAGCAGCCATATCAGTTGAACCAACACCTGTTGAGAACGCGCCTAACGCGCCATAAGTACATGTGTGTGAGTCAGCACCGATAATTAAATCTCCAGGAGCAGCCAAGCCTTTTTCAGGAATTAATGCATGTTCAACACCCATTTCTCCACCGTCGTAAAAGTGGATAATTCCGTGTTTTGCAGCAAATTCACGACATTGTTTAGCTTGAGTAGCAGCTTTAATATCTTTATTAGGACAGAAATGGTCCATAATTAAAGCGATTTTAGTATTATCGAATACTTTTTCAAATCCAGCGCCCTCAAATTCGTTAATTGCAACAGGTGCAGTAATATCGTTTGCAAGTGTAAAATCTACATTTGCTTGAATTAACTCACCAACTTTAACGGAGTCCTTACCCGCATGTTTTGCGAATATTTTTTGTGTCATTGTCATTCCCATAATAATCAAAATTCCTTTCCTTTATCCAGTATATAAATGAGCATTTGCTCTATTAATCTATAATTTATTATAATGATTGCTTAAATAATTTGTATTCTATCGAGTCAACAAGGGCTTTTAAACTAGCAGCAATTACGTCTGTGGAAGCTCCAACCGTTACCCAACTATTTGTATCGTCGGAAGTTTCAATAGAAACACGAACGCAAGACTCTGTCCCCTCGCCAGTATTTATAACCCTTACTTTATAGTCAGTGAGTTTTATCTTACTAATAGTATCGGGATAAAACTTGCTCAAAGCCTCTCGCAGTGCTTTATCAAGGGCGTTTACAGGTCCATCTCCCTCAGCGGCAGTGACTGTAGTTTCCTCACCCACTGCAATTTTTATAATTGCACTTGCTTCTTTTTCATAAACGGAATGTTCGTCGCTTATGGTTTTATAATGTACAATCTTAAAAAAGTCATTGAAAATTCCAAGATGTTTTAACACCAAAAGTTCAAAACTTGCTCCAGCGGCTTCATAAACATAACCTTGAAACTCTCGCTCTTTCAACAAATCTACAATTGAACCTAACTGCTCTTTTCTTTCTTCAATATCAGGGATAAGATTTTTTATTTTTGAAATAATAGTCTTTTTACCCGAAACCTCTGAAAGTAAAAAAGAACGTTCATTCCCCACTTCGTCAGGTTTAATATGTTCAAAAGTTTTGCTGTTTTTTGTAATTCCATCAACATGCATTCCTCCCTTGTGTGCAAAAGCTGATTTCCCCACATAAGGAAAAGTCGGCTTGAGAGAAATGTTCGCTATTTCAGATATATAGTGTGCAGTTTGAGTTAATTTACTTAGTTTTTCAGAAGGGACACAATCATATCCCAACTTGATTTGCAAACCTGGAATAATTGAAGACAAATTAGCGTTTCCGCACCGTTCTCCAAAGCCAGTAAATGTTCCTTGCACCATAGTAGCCCCACATTTCACAGCAGAAATTGAACTTGCAACAGCACAACCAGTATCGTCATGGGTGTGAATTCCAATTGGAATAGAAACATGTTTTTTTACATCGTTTACAATTTCCTCAATTTCAAAAGGGAAGCAACCTCCGTTTGTATCGCATAAAACTAAAAAATCAGCACCTGCATTTTGGGCATAAACAAGGGTTTTTAGGGCATATTCTCTATTAGATTTATATCCATCAAAAAAATGTTCTCCATCGAAAACAACGGACTTTCCATTTTTTGTCAAGTATTCAATTGAAGAAGAAATCATTTCTAGATTTTCTTCTAAAGTAGTATTTAATATTTCAGTAACATGAAAATCGTGGCTTTTTCCAAAAATTGCAACAGTATCAACAGGAGTATTCAATAAAGAAAGTATCCCCAAATCCTCTTGCGGGAGTTTATTTTTATATCTAGTTGAACCAAAAGCCACAAGTTTTGAATGTGTAAGCTTTACATCTTTAACAACCCTAAAAAATTCAGCATCTTTCGGATTGGAAAATGGATTTCCAGCTTCAATATAATCCACACCAAACTTATCTAAAGCTTTTACAATTTTGATTTTGTCTTCAATAGAAAAACTGATACCCTCGGCTTGTGCACCGTCACGCAATGTTGTATCATAAATAGAAATTTTCATTACATTATCAATCCTTCCAAAACAAAATTTAGAGCGGAAATTTCGCCCTCTTGGCGAATAGCTGAAATTCGAGTATAGAATTTATTTTCATACTTTCAACTTTTTATCACAAATTGCACATAAAAAACCCTCATAATGAGTGTTATCGACTAGATTTTTACTGATTAAAATCATTAAAAACTGCATTTAATTATATAGGAAAATCCCGTTTTTGTCAACCTAATAATTATCACTTTACCATTTTTGCGTATTAAACTGTAAAATGGAATAATAAGGTTTGACAAAATGGATAAAATTTGTTATTATTAACGTGAAAAGATTGATTGGAGATAAAGGTTTTGTTTGGTTATATTAAGGCGTTTAAACCACATATGAGAATGTGCGAATACGATGTTTATAAAGGCGTTTATTGTGGTCTTTGTAAAACAATGGGTAAGAGATATGGTTTTGCTTATAGATTTTCCCTTAGTTATGACTTTACCTTTCTTGCTTTTTTATCAATGAGTTTAAAGGGGGAAAGCATTTCTTTAAAAGAAGAAACTTGCATTGCTCACCCTTTAAAAAAATCCCAGTGTGCTAAATGTGATAGCGGTCTTAACTTCCCTTCGGCAGCTGCTGTAATTGCAGTTTATCATAAAGTGAGAGATGATAAGCACGATATTGGTTTTAAGAGAAAAGTTCTTGCTTTTTTGCTCTTGCCTTTGTTAAAACCAGGCTATAAGAAAGCTAAAAAAGAATTCCCCGACCTTGCTGTTGCGGTGGAAGATGCTATGAAAAGTCAATTTCAAATTGAAGATGAAAAAAATAGCAGTATAGACATAGCTTGTGAACCTACTGCTAAAATTATGAGCGCTATTGCAAAAGAGATTGCTCCTGACAGCGAAAAGGCTGAGGAACTTGCTAGATTTGGTTATTGTTTAGGGCGATATGTTTATATGTGTGATGCTCTTGATGACCTTGAAAGTGACTATAAAAAGAAAAATTATAACGCTTTACTTTTGCAAAAAGAAATTACTGAACTAAATGAAGAAAATAAGAAATATTTTGAAGAAATTGCAAGGAATAGTATTAATTTAACACTTGGTGGATTGTCCGATTCATATGTTGAACTTGATGTTGAAAAATTCAAGGTGATTTTGGATAATATTTTATATCTTGGGCTAAATAATACTGTTAATCAAATTGTAAATAAAGAAAAACATTCGGAAAGGAATGGTCATAAACATGGATCCATATAAAGTGTTAGGGGTTTCGTCCTCGGATAGCGATGAAACTATTAAAAAGGCTTATAAAGAATTAGTTAAGAAATATCACCCTGATAGACATAATAACAGCCCGCTAAATGAGCTTGCTGAAGAAAAAACTGCTGAAATCAATGCAGCTTTTGATGAAATTATGAATATGAGAAGGGGCGGAACTTCCTCAAATGGAGGTGTTGATTATTATGACATTAGACAAAAAATTCAACACGGAAATATTACCGAAGCTGAACGAGTTTTAGATGCAGTTTCACCATCTTTTAGAATTGCTGAATGGTTTTTCTTGAAAGGAAGTATTTGCTATAAAAGAGGTTGGCTAAACGATGCTTATGACAATATGGAAAAAGCTACTCGTATGGAACCTTCAAACTCTGAGTACAATGCTGCACTAAATCAGCTAAAAATGCATAGAAATGGTAATATGAACGGAAATCCATATAATAATCCTTATAGAACAAACAATAATGGTGCTGGTTGTGACGGTTGTACAATGTGTCAAGGCTTAATTTGTGCTGACTGCTGTTGTGAATGTATGGGCGGCGACTTAATTGGTTGCTGTTAGGCGGTAAAACTGAATGAAAAAAAGATTAAGTTTTAAAGTTTCGCTTGGTGGAATTGTTACCGCTGTATGTTTAATGCTTATGTTTGTGACGGGATTTATGCCTTTGCTTATTTACACAATTCCTGCTGTTGCGGGAGTGCTTATGATTGCTATTGTAATTGAAATAAGTGCAGCTTGGGCATTTGTAACATATATTTCGGTAGGATTGCTTTCCTTACTTATAACTCCTGATAAAGAAGCGGTAATTTTATTTATATTTTTCCTTGGATATTATCCTATATTAAAGTCAATTATAGAAAAAATTAAACCTGTCGCTTTGGAGTGGATTATAAAATTAATTTTATTTAATGGAGCGATAATTTCCGCATATTACGTTATAATAAATGTATTCGGAATTGTCGATTTATTGGAAGAATTTGCGGATTTTGGGCAATATGCAATTCCTATATTATTACTTGGTGTAAACTTTGTATTTGTAATTTATGACATCGCACTTTCGAGAATGATTTCTTCCTATGTGCATTGGTTTAGACCTAAATTTTTACGAAGATTTAAGTAGCTTTCTAAATTTAGGATTGAGGGTGGTTTTTCATGAGTACTAAAAAAAATGATAAACGAATGAAAAAAATTAGAATTATCGGTCTAATCGCTTTTTTTGTGTTGCTCTCGATTATGACATATCTTGCAATCCCTGTTATACAAAGTCTTAGCACAGAAGAAGGGCGGGTAGAACTTCAAAATACCGTTGAGTCTTTTGGTGCTTTAGCTCCTTTGTTTTTCGTTCTGTTTTGTATTTTTCAGGTTGTAATTGCAATTGTACCTGGTGAGCCTGTTGAAATTCTAGGCGGAATTTTATTTGGTCCGTTTTGGGGATTTCTCCTTTGTTTTATAGGAATGACCCTTGGAAGCATATTGGTTTTCTATTTAGTAAAATCTATTGGGAAACCATTGCTTGATGCAATTATAAGCAAGGAAAGATATGCAAAATTAAAGTTTTTGCATAATGAAAAAAAGTTGGAAATTATAGTTTTTATTCTATTTTTAATTCCAGGGACACCTAAAGATGCGCTGACTTTTTTTGCTCCTGTGACAAAAATTAAACCGTCACGATATTTTGTTTATTCAAATTTAGCAAGAATACCTTCTATCATTTCCTCCACTTTAATAGGAGCGAATTTGTCCGACGGAAACTTTTTGTTAAGTGTTATTATCTTTTTAATCACTGTTGCAATAGCTATTATTGGTATTTTTTTCAATGATAAATTTATGGCAAAAGTTAGGAATAAAGGGAATAAACACGGGGATAATGATACGAATGAAAATTAAAATGTAAAAAGTTGAAAATAATTTAAAAAAAGTGTTGACAAATGTAAAATCTTGTGGTATAATTTATAACGTTCCTTAAGGAAATTAAGTTGTAACACAATTTTGCGGGTGTAGTTCAATGGTAGAATTCCAGCCTTCCAAGCTGGTCGCGTGGGTTCGATTCCCATCACCCGCTCCAAAATATTTTTAATAAGTTATCCGCACAAAAGGAAAAGTTACGGTGTGGATTTTTTATTTAATATGTTTCCTGTGCCTTTAGCTCAGTTGGATAGAGCAACCGCCTTCTAAGCGGTAGGTCACTGGTTCGAAACCAGTAAGGCGCGCCAAGTTAGAAAAGTTTTTAGAGGACGACTATAGTTGTTCTCTAATTACTAGACTAGCAAATAATTTATGGTGGGTATAGCTCAGTCGGTCAGAGCGCCAGATTGTGGTCCTGGAGGCCGTGGGTTCAATTCCCATTACCCACCCCATGTGAAAAGGAAAACGGAATGTCAAAAGACGTTCCGTTTTTTGTTTAATCTATCCTAGAGAAATTAAGGATTTGAACCACTTTTTTATACCCTATACCCCACTTTTTACCCCATAATTTTTTATGCTTAGGGGAAAATTATATATTCAATTTAATAAAATACATAAATTTTGCTTTTACAAATGTTTTATGCAAAATAGAATAGTTTATTCAGTAGTATAAAAAGCTAAAAAGTCATACTTTTTTGCGATGCTCTAATAGCTTTTCCAAAATACAAAATGCATTTGAATTGTCAGGATTTTTAGAATTTGTTGTAGAGATAGAATTAATTGAATCTAGAATAACAGAATTAAAGTTTTCAATTAATAAAAAGTAATAATCATCACATTTATCACAGATAAGTAATTGCTCATTCGAGAGTTCAGAATCAGCTATAACATCACATATACAAAAATACCAGTTATCATTACTTATAGAAAAATACATACCATTTGATATTTTGAGTGTTTCCTCAATAAAATACTTTGAGCTATTTCTTGGAATAGGA